>JAKMGP010000298.1 GCA_022424905.1 Akkermansiaceae bacterium
GTCCAGTGAACCCCGCCACTGCACCCCAGCCGACGCAAACTAAACGCCCTAGGCTAATCATCCCAGAACAGGAGGCAGCACCAGCCCAGCCTGCTCCCGTCGAGCCTGTTCCGGTCCAGCCTGCTCCCGTCGAGCCTGTTCCGGTCCAGCCTGTTCCCGTTCAACTGACACCAGCTCCTGTGCAATCTCCCGCTCTCGAGCCCGCAACAATTCAGCCTAATCTTGGGCAAGTGACGCCAGCTCCTGCTTACGCAGCTCCCGCTCCAGATCAACCCGCTCCCGCAGAGCCAGCTCCGGTTCAACCTCCCGCTCTCGAACCCACGCCAGTAACACCGGCTCCGGTTCAACCGCCCGCTCTCGAGCCCGCGCCAGTGACGCCAGCTCCAATTCAACTGGAGACAGCAGCACCTGCTCCGGTCCAACCGGCTCCCATCGAGCCTGCTCCGGTCCAACCGGCTCCCATCGAGCCTGCTCCGGTCCAACTGGCTCCCGTCGCGCAAGCACCAGCTCAGCCCGCACCGGTAGAAATGGCGCCCGCTGCACAAGCTCCCGTGCAGCCGGCTCCTGCGCCTCAAATTACGGTCCCTCTCAGTGCAGCAGCCCAAACCCCTCCTGCCATGGCAACTGCCGCACCATTAGGCACCGCGACACAACCCAGAGGAATCCCGGGGCAGCCCCAGCCAGGAGGAGTCGGGATCGGTTCAGTCGCGCCCATGAAAAAACAAGGAGTAAGCAACGCGGTAAAGGGTATGATTGCTATCACTCTCGCGGCGGGGATCATCCTCGCAGGCTTCATCTATAAAGGGAAATCTGATCAAACCGCCAGAACTGAGCGCATCAACGAGATTGTTGCTTCATTTAGCGACCCCGACAACCTCCCGACCGATATTCCTTTGTCCACGAGTGATGTCCAACTCCTCTTGGACGAACTTCTTAGCGGCGGAGTCAAAGACACCATGGATCGCCCCACCTACCTACAGGCCCTTAACATAGGTAAGGCAACCGACGACGTTGACATCAGCGCACAAGTCGCAAACTACGCCCGTGACGTGGAAATGACTGGTGCGCTTCGGGTCAAACTCTTTCAGGTGGTTGGAGCACGTGGCGATGACAGTGCCCTTCCGGCATTAATCGAATTTGCCCAAAAGACCGATGACACCGCGGCGGGACAAGGGGCGCTCGATGCTGCTAAGCAAATGGCCACGACATCTAACTTCGAAAGCTTGCTCACCATTATCACCAACTCGGCAAATGCCTCGATCAAAAACTCAGCTGTCGATGTTTTGAACAAGGTCATCAGCGCGTCTGAAGATCCAAGCGCCTACTCCAAGGCCATCATGGGGAGCTATAACAATACCGCTGATACCGATGCTAAAACCGCACTCCTTCGACTTATGGGCTCGGCCGGTGGGGATGAAGCATCTAACCTCGTCTCCAAAACCCTCAATGCCGATGACCCGAAGATGAAAGTTGCCGCCATCTTTGCGCTTCGTAATTGGCCCGATGACTCCCAATTCGATACCTTGTTTGAATTTGCTTCAGATGAACAAGACGATCGCATCCGCGCCGAAGCCTTCCAGGGACTTGTCTCATTTCTAAAAGCTCACCCCGAACTCGATGAAGACGACAAGGCCATCTACTGGGAAGACGTTGCTAGCATCGCAACCGGTGAAACGGAGCAACGGATGGTAGTTGACGCCATGGTTAGCCAGACCGGGGGCTGGGCTGATGACGTTCTCGATTACTTCATTGAGAGTGGCGACACCGATAAGGTCCAATTTCGCGCCGAGAGAGCCAAAATCGCCCTAGCCGATCGCCTAAAACGTGCCAAGCGTGGCGGCGCCTCCGAAGAGGAAGAGGAAGAGGAAGAGGAAGAGGAGGAAGAGGAGGAGGAGGAGGAGTCTGATACGGACGAATAAAAACACTCATTTTTTATCGATTCCAAAAAGGCGACCTTCACCGGTCGCCTTTTTTCATTTGCTGTGCTTCACTCTCGCGTGGATTTGATCCCTCTCATACCTCCGATCGTCGCCTTGGCTCTCATTCTAATTACGAGACAGGCTGCTCTTTCTTTATTCTCGGCAACTGTCGCCGGGGCATTTCTTTTGGCTGGCCCGTCCCCAGTCCTTGCGATGCGCTGCCTCTTTGAAGACCACCTCTTTCCTAAAATCGGTGCCAGCAGCTGGAACCTCAGCGCGATTATTTTCACTTTTACGCTCGGAGCATTTGCCACCCTTTTAGAAAAGGGCGGAGGTTTCACCACGATCCTTAACCGACTCCTTGCCAACAAAAGCCAAGACCCGAAAAAGAAACTTCTTTTTGGCGTTTATGGCCTCGGGCTTCTCTGCTTCTTCGATGGCCTCGCAAATGCTGTTCTCCTCGGCCGCGTTGCCCGCCCACTCACGGATAGTTTACGAATCTCCCGACAATTTCTCGCCTATGTGATTGATTCTACGAGTGCGACGGTCGCTTGTGTCGCTTTCATTTCAACTTGGATTGCAGCTCAACTTTCTGTCATTAAAGAAAGCTTGGAAACGGCATCGTTCGATGTCAATCCAGCCGCCCTATTTTTTAACTCTATCCCGGCAAATCCCTACTGCCTCCTCAGCCTTATTCTCATTCCTCTTGTCATTTTTAAAGCATGGCAAATTGGCCCCATGAAAAACGCTCAGCCTGTTCCGCTTGATAAACAGACTGAAAAGCGTGAAGCCAATTCTCCCTGGCTCGCCTTACTTCCTCTCATCGTGCTAGTCACCACCCTTCCCACTTTCATTTACTTTTGGCAGGACGGCGACACTTGGTCATGGCGAAACGCTTTCATCTCGGATGGCGTCCCTTACGCCATGGTCGCAGCAGGTTTTGTCGCCCTCACCGCAGCCTATCTTTGCTTTCCTAAAAGTAAGAGAATGGAAGCACCGCAACACATGCTTGATGGTGCGGCCTCCCTTTTTCCAGCACTTATAATTTTGATCTGCGCTTGGACTCTTGGCAGCATGTTCAAAAGCCTCGGTACTGCTGATCTTATAAAAACAATGCTCGGTGATCAAATCAGTCCGATGTCCGTCCCTTTGGTGATTTTTCTAATCGGCGCGGTCATGTCCTTCATGACCGGCACCTCTTGGGGGACCTTCGGGCTTCTTATGCCTATGGCGCTTCCGCTCGTCCTCAAATTTGGAGTCGATCTTCCCGAAGATGAACTCATGAGCCTGATCTCAATGACGATTGGGGCGGTCTTTGGAGGCGCTGTCTTTGGTGATCATTGTAGCCCGTTCTCCGACACCACTATCGTATCTGCCCTCGCTTCCGGATGCTCTCCCACCTCCCACGTGGCAACCCAGCTACCCTATGCTCTTATCGCTGCCACCGGAGCTACCATTGCATACGCGCTAATGTGGGTCGGGCTACCGGCCTATTTGTCCACAGCAATTCTAGCGGCAGCTCTCGCCTCAATCGTCCTGAGTCGTAAAACAAGCTCCTCTTAAAACTCGCAATTCCCGGGCGTCCGAGAAAACGGAATGACGTCACGGATATTTTGCATTCCGGTAACATACATAAGGAGGCGTTCAAAACCGGCACCGAAGCCTGCGTGGGGAACAGTCCCATATTTTCTCAGATCGAGATACCATCCGTAATTTTCAAGATTTAGGTCATTTGCTTCCATCTCAGCTTTCAGCAAATCATATCGCTCTTCACGCTGGCTTCCACCAATGATCTCACCGACTCCCGGCACTAACACATCCATCGCGGTTACCGTTTTTCCATCGTCATTTGCCCGCATGTAAAAGGGCTTAATTGACTTTGGATAATTATACACCGTAAGTGGCCCCTTGACGACTTCCTCACAAAGGTAACGTTCATGTTCCGATTGCAAATTAATCCCCCATTCAACCGGGTAATCAAAGCTCTTACCCGATCCGATTAACTTCTCAACTGCTTCCGTATAGCTCATCCGCTCGAAACCTCCTCCTACCAATCGCTCAAGCCGCTGGAGCAACCCCTTATCGACAAATTTCGCAAAAATCTCTAAATCACCCTCGTTGTTATCCAACACATCCTTCACTAGAAATTGAATGAATTCCTCCGCGAGGTCCATATCGCCCTCGAGATTACAAAAAGCCATCTCCGGCTCAATCATCCAAAACTCCGATGCATGGCGAGAGGTATTCGAATTCTCCGCGCGGAAGGTCGGCCCAAAGGTGTAAACATTGGAAAGCGCACAAGCAAAGGTCTCCGCCTCTAATTGGCCGCTTACGGTCAAATAACTCTTTTTACCGAAAAAATCTTCCTCTGCTTTGCCAGCATCATTGGTTGTCACCTGAAACATCTCACCTGCCCCCTCGCAATCACTCGCGGTAATAACAGGCGTGTGAACATAAGTGAAATCCCGCTCATTAAAAAATCGATGCACTGCATAAGCCAATCGGCTCCGCATCCGAAAAGTCGCTCCATAAAGATTTGTCCTCGGACGCAGATGAGCAATGGAGCGCAAAAACTCAGGCGTGTGGCCCTTCTTTTGAAGAGGAAAATCATCCGGGACTCCGCCCATCAACTCCACCTCGGTCGCACGAACTTCCCAACTCTGTCCCTTCCCCGGACTTTCCACCAATTCTCCAGCGACTTTTACGGAAGCCCCCGTATTCATTTTCCCAATTTCTCCCGATCCAGGAGTCCCTGAATCGATGATTACCTGAATTCCCTTTAAACAAGATCCATCATTTAGCTCCATGAAGGAAAAATCCTTTGAATCCCTCCGGGTCCGTACCCAACCCGCTAATTCCACTGAGTCCAGAGCCGTCGCACTTTTCAAAAGATTTTTCACTGAAGTTCGCATGAGAAACTCCTACCGTCTCGAACGAAGCGAATCGATAGGAATTTGCAGGAAAACTCCCATCCAACCTAACCACCTCACTTCACTCCAATCCTCATGGAAAAGGGCTCACCTTTTTGCGAAATAATCGTCAATTCCGCAAAAGGGTGTTTCTTCCCTTAAAATAAGTGTCCTTCCCTCACACCCGACCTGATCAATTTAAGTGAGCCGATGATCGACATAAGAGAAAAAAGCCTCCGTCACTTCACAAAAAATCTTGCAATCGGCACCGCGAGCCCTAAAACGCCGCTCCCATGGCCCGCAAAGCTTGCAAGTCCAAAACCAGATCGTCCGTCGCCAAGCGCTTTAAAGTGACTGGCACCGGTAAGATTCTGCGCCGCAAACAGGGCAAACGTCACATCCTCCAGAAGAAAAACCGGAAACGGAAAAGAATGCTGGGTAAAGCGACGCTTGTCTCCGACGCAGATATTACGAATGTGAAGAGAAATCTACTCATGAAGTAAGTCTTACCGTGCACACGTGCACGATGCCCCCGCCTGCAAAATGGGCGGCCTCTAGATAGCCAGCCTTCTTCGGAAGGACCACGAGCGAGTGAGACTATCGGAGTGAAATTAAAACCCAACGACCCGCTCATCCAAAAGAAACCATGCCAAGAGCAACTAACAGTCCGGCCAGTAGAAAACGCCGCAAGCGTATTCTTCTCCGAGCCAAAGGATTCCGAGGCTTCCGTTCCAAGCTTTACCGCTACGCAAAGGACGCCGTCTACAAAGCCCGTCAATACGAGTATCGCGACCGCAAGAAGCGTAAGGGGCAATTCCGCCGCCTCTGGATTCAGCGTATTTCCGCTGCCGTCCGGAACGAAGGATTAACCTACTCCCGCTTCATCGAAGGCCTGAAGGCTGCAAACATCGAGCTCGATCGTAAGGTCCTTGCTGACCTCGCTGTCGTCGATGCTGCCGCTTTCTCCGCAATCGTGGAACAAGCTAAAGGGGCCCTCGAAAAGAAGGCTGCATAAAATTCGATTAGCTTTAGCTAAAGAAACTTTCATGGCCGTATCCGCAAGGATACGGCCATTTTTTAATCAAGAAGGCGAATAATCCCTTTCATAACTCGATCAAATCAACCACATCCAAAGGGTCAAAGCCCAAAGCCATCATTGACCACCACCTTCCTTTCCCGTAATCCCCCCTCACCATGACCGAGCAAGCCGCCCAAATCCAAACCGACGCCCTCGCCGCAATCGACGCCGCCTCTCACGAAGCTGCTCTCGAAGAAGCCCGCGTCAAATTCCTCGGTAAAAAATCCCCCCTCAACGCCCTCGCCGCTGAAATGCGCAACTTACCCAACGAAGACAAACCAAAACTCGGGGCTGCTCTAAACATGGCCCGCCAAGCCATTAGTAATGCTCTCGAAACCAGCAAACAAAAGCTCCAGGACGCCGCTGACGCCACCTCCGTCGAAGGACTAGATGTCACCATGCCGCCTCGCGAACTCCCAAGTGGATCCCTCCACCCCCTCACGATCGTCAAGGACCGCGCTATTCAAATCCTCCGCCGCCTCGGCTTTGCACTCGCAGATGGACCGGAGATCGAAACTGAATTCCACTGCTTCGATGCCCTCAATACTCCATTTGACCACCCCGCTAGAAACGACTCCGACACCTTTTACTTTGATTCAGGCAAACTCCTCCGCACACACACCTCCTCGGTGCAAGTCCGCACCATGGAAAAGCAGGCTCCGCCTATCAAAATAATCGCTCCTGGCTCCGCCTATCGTCGAGACGAAATCGACGCAACTCACCTCTCAGTCTTCAACCAACTTGAAGGCCTTTATGTTGATTCCGACGTTCGCCTCTCTGATCTTAAGGGCACTTTAGAATTCTTCTACCGCGCTATGTTTGGCGACAAAACCGAAGTCCGATTCCGTCCCCACTTTTTTCCCTTCACCGAGCCTTCCTTCGAAATTGACGTGAAACTCCAGGTCCGAGGCGAAGAACCAAAATGGATCGAAGTCGCAGGCTGTGGTATGGTTGACCCCGCTGTTTTCAGCGCAATCAATGAAAGCCGAGGTGACGATGCCTTTGATCCTAGTAAGCTTACTGGATACGCCTTCGGCATGGGCCTCGACCGCCTCGCTATGATTCAATATGGCATTAGAGACATTCGCTTGCTGATTGAGAACGATACTCGTTTTCTCAGCCAATTCGCCTAACTAAGATTAGGCCTACTTTTCGTCCTATTCCGACCAGTTCCCTCAAAAGTTGGCCGAAAAGATGGAGCTCTAAGGTGAAAATCGCGCCACCGATAGGCATTTCGATAGGAGGCAGCCTAGCTTACAAAAGGCAAAAAAACTTCGTCTTCTTTGCAAGTCACGATTTGAAATTGGGTATATGTGTTTGATGATTACAAGTCTCACGAGGTTTTAATAAGCTGAAAGGCCTTAACCTCGTGATCCATTCTTCTGCGCCATGAAGTTACTGATCACCTTCATTCTTATCACCCATTTCGCTTGGGCCACTACACCAGCGGAACATGCCACGCTCAAGGCCCTCCCCATCCTTTTATCCAAATGCGCAGCCTGCCACGGCGAGGACCCGGATGATATCGACGGCGAACTTAATCTTCTCACTCGTGAAGGATTCCTCAGAGGAGGCGAATTCATCAAGGACCTCCTTGTCCCTGGTGATCCCGAGAAATCGTTTCTTATGACCGTCATCAAATGGGAGGACCCTGACTTTGAAATGCCTCCCAAGGAGAACGATCGCCTCACGCTCAACCAGATCCTTCACATTAAAACCTGGATTGAAAATGGTGCGCCTTGGCCTGATCAAGCGACCCAGAAAAAGATCCTCGCGGACGAAAAAAACAAACGTGTAACCAGCGAAGGTATCATGATCGAAACTTCCGGTGGCCTCGCGGACGATTGGAACTACCGGCGCTACAAGCCCGAATCTGTCTGGGCATTCCTTCCAATCAAAAAACCGATCCCCCCCATCAAAGGAGGGAATCCAATTGACGCCTTTGTTCACGCTAAAATCAAGACCACGAAATACGAACCAGCCCCACGAGCTGACCTTCGCACTCTCATTCGTCGTGTTTCCTATGACCTTATCGGCCTCCCACCAACTCCAGCCGAAGTCACTAAATTCAGATCGGCCGCCAACCAGGATTTCGACAAAGCCTACCTCGCTTTAATTGAACGACTCCTTGCCTCACCTCAACACGGGGAGCGTTGGGCTCAGCACTGGCTTGATGTCACTCGCTACGCCGACACCGGAGGGCTCTCTAACGACTACGAACGCTCAAATGCATGGCGCTATCGCGACTACGTCATCCGCGCCTTTAACCAAGATAAACCTTACAACGAGTTCGTCATGGAGCAAATCGCTGGGGATGAAATGGCCGACCAGTCCCTTCGCAAACGCGTAGGTGATACTGTCAAATATAGAGCTCTTCGCAGAAAAGGTCATTACTCGGCGAAAGAAGCCGAACAAATGATCGCTTCTTCCTTCCTTCGTATGGGCCCTTGGGATCCCGCAATGGTAAAAGCACCTGAAGCCCGTCAGCAGTATATTGACGATGTCGTCAATGCGGTTGGACAAACTTTCCTTTCCACCACGATGCGCTGCTTCAAGTGTCATGATCACAAATTCGACCCCCTTCCAACCAAAGACTACTATCGTATCTATTCCATTTTCGAGGGAACCCAACTCGCCGAACGCTATGTTTCATGGCAGAAGAATGATAACCAGATTGGCTTTGAAGAGGAAAAGAAACAGGTTGAGGTCCTCCATAATTTTGCTGACTCTGAAGCGAAACGCCTCCAGCAAAAAGCAGAGGGAAAAGCCAAAGAATGGTATGCCAATCACAACTTGCCCTACAAGAACCTCAAAGACCGAAAAAATGACCCAGTCGACCAAAAACCTCCCCGCCACGTCGGTCTCAACGAAACAGAAAAAGGACAACTAAAAGTCCGTGAACAAGACGAATGGATCTGGAATCGACGGCGCGAACGATTCCTCCCGATGGTACAGTCGGTCTACAACGGACCAGTTCCAAATTTCCTCAATGCTCGAAAACTTCGCATGCCCATAAAAGTCGATTCAAAATGGAGGCCCGACTCACATGTTCTCACCGGAGGTTCCCTCGACGCGCCAGGTGAAAAGATTACCCCAGGCGTTCTTTCCGCTCTAGGTATTCCTGTCAACGGAAGCTCGAAAGACGACCCTTTTGCCACTCCGGAGAGCTTAGATGGGCGCCGCCTCGCACTCGCTAAATGGATCA
The DNA here is from genome assembly GCA_022424905.1 of Akkermansiaceae bacterium. GTDB lineage: Bacteria > Verrucomicrobiota > Verrucomicrobiia > Verrucomicrobiales > Akkermansiaceae > SW10. The sequence goes on from JAKMGP010000298.1 coordinate 9,112, forward strand.
CTCACCCCAAGAATCCACTCACCGCTCGTTCTATCGTCAATAGGATTTGGCAGTATCATTTTGATAAACCCATTGCCGGCAACCCCAACAATTTTGGAATAAAGGGATCGCCTCCTACACACCCAAAACTTATCGACTGGCTCGCTGCTGATTTCGTAGAAAATGGCTGGGGTATCAAACGCCTTCATCGCCTCATTCTCACCTCAAAAACCTACCAGCAATCAGGACGCCATCCTGAACAAGACAAACTCGCTCAGGAAGACCCCAACAACAATCTCTTCGCTTTCTTTCCTAACCGGCGGCTCACCGCCGAGGAACTTCGCGACTCAATGCTTCACATCACCGGGGAACTCAACCCACTGGCCGGGGGCCTTCCCATTCGTCCCGAAATGAATATGGAGGTCGCCCTGCAACCACGCATGATTCAATTCTCAATCGCCCCAACCTATTTACCAAACAAAACCCCGGAACAACGAAATCGGCGCTCTATTTACATTTATCGGATACGTGGGCTCGCCGATCCCTTCCTTGAGACATTTAACCAACCCAACCCAAACGACTCTTGTGAGATTCGGGATTCCGCCTCCGTCTCCCCACAGGCCTTCACCTTGATGAACAGCGATCTCCTCACAGACCGCTCTATCGCACTAGCTCTTCGCCTGGAAAAGGAGATGGAGACGCTCCCCGAACAAATCCAACGGGCTTTCCAGCTCGTCTTCAATCGGAACGCCAGCGAAGAAGAAGAAGCTAAGCTTAATCCCTATGTCAGGGAGATGCGTATCTATCACGCAGAACACACCCCGAAACCCCGCAAATACCCGACCGAAATCACTCGCTCGCTTGTCGAAGAATTCTCTGGGCAAGCTTTTGATTATCAGGAAATTCTTCCAGTCTTTAACAACTACGAACGTGACGCACAGGCCTCCAACGTCAGCTCGAAGACACGAGCACTTGCCGACCTCTGCCTCATTCTCTTCAATTCACACGAATTCGTACACAGTTACTAAGAATGGTATTGACCAATCAATCGAAAGCTCGATCTTCTCATGAAATCCCCCCTCTGTTCCCGCCCCTTGTCCGATGCACATTCCCGTCGTGAATTTCTCTACGGCCTTGGATCATCAATGGGCTCCGTTGCCTTTTCATCCCTTCTCGCCGAAGAGGTAACTGCCAGCCCCATGGCCCCCAAGAAGCCCATGACTCCGGCCAAGGCCAAAAATGTCATCATGCTTTTCATGGAAGGAGGACCCGGGCACATGGACACATTCGACCCTAAACCCAAACTTACCCAGCTCCACAAAACCGAATCTAAAAACGATCGTGGCCTCGCTGCTGGAAACTACCAGTTCTACGTCGGCTCTCCTTTTGAATTCAAAAAAGCCGGACAATCCGGAATGGATATGTGTGATCAATGGAAATACATGTCTGATCCCGAAGTGGCTGATGAACTCTGCAACTACCGTGGGTGCCAGGCCGAGTCTCTGAACCACCCCGAGGCTCTCTTCCACATGAACACCGGCAGCCGCCTTGGGGCTGACCCTAGCCTTGGCGCCTGGACCACCTATGGCCTTGGATCAGAAAACCAAAACCTCCCAGGATACGTCGTCATGACCGAGATGGCCCTGCCGCAAGGTGGTTCAAAAAACTGGTCCAACGGCTTCCTTCCAGCTCACTTTCAGGGAACAGCTCTCAGACCAAAAGGCTCCCCTCTTTTAAATCTAGAATCACAGCCTTTCAAATCTCGCGCTCACCAACGCGCCGCTTTGGATCAACTTGCCTTTCTTAACGATCAACACGCTAAACGACATCCTGAGCACGCCGACCTTACCGCGCGTATGGAATCGTACGAACTCGCCTATCGCATGCAGATGGAAGTTCCCGAAGTTGTCGACCTTGACGGAGAACCTGAATACATCCGGGAAATGTATGGAATGGACAACAAGGTCACTCATGACTTTGGTCGCCAATGCCTCATGGCTCGGCGGCTCGTCGAGAAAGGCACACGCTTTGTGCAAATCTTTGCGGGTGGTTGGGACAGCCACGACTACCTTGAACGCGGTCATTCTTCGAGAATTTCCGCTGTCGACAAACCATGGGCCGCGCTCATTAAAGATTTAAAGCAACGGGGCATGCTCGACGATACTCTCGTCATTTGGAATGGCGAATTTGGCCGAACCCCCGACAATAATATGCGAGGGGGCGTCTACTCTATTGGCCGCGGCCACAACGCCGACGCCATGACTATCATGATGGCTGGTGGAGGTGTAAAAAAAGGTGCCATCGTTGGAGCAACAGATGAGATCGGAGCCCGAGCCGTCGAACTGGCCCGCCCCATTCGGGACTTTCATGTCACTCTCCTTCACCTTCTTGGGCTAGACGACAACAAACTCACCTATTTCCATGCCGGCCGCTATAAACAGCTCTCCCAATTCGGCGGAACTATCATTCAGGAGTTGATTAGCTAAATTCGTAAAAAAAATCAGGGATTGAGCCCCATCCCTTAGCCTTTGTCTAATCGACAAACTGTTAAAGCCATGGAATCGGGAAAATCCACTCCTTACCACTTGTCATTTCGCGGTTGAGCCATAGCCTATTCACAGCGCCCGCCGGGTGCTTCAGTGAACCATGAGTGCTCCTTCCTGCTCCCTGTGTGCCTTCGTAAAATCCTCCATCGGCCGCAAAATCATCGTGGCGGTTACCGGACTTGCCCTCGTTTTATTTCTGGCCGGTCACCTCACCGGCAATTTGCTTATTTTTGCGGGGAGAGACGCCTTCAATGACTATGCTCAATTTCTCCACGAAGTTTTCCATGGCGCGGGAGTGTGGATTGCACGAGTTGGACTGCTAGCCTGCTTTACCGCTCATCTTTGGTTCACGATTCTTCTCACGAAGGAAAATAAATCCGCCCGCAAAAAATACTCTCATCAGGCGACCGTCCAAGCTCCCAGGTCATCGCTGATCATGATCTGGAGTGGTTTGACGATCTTAGCCTTCATTATTTTTCACCTCCTTCACTTCACCGTTAAGGCTGGCACAGACTACGCTTCATTGATGCAGGTCATGCCAGATGGATCCGAGCGACACGACGCCTGGAAAATGGTCATCGTTGGTTTTAGTAATCCTTTCGTTGTGATTTTCTATGTGATTGCCATGACCTTACTGTGCTCGCACCTGGGCCACGGGGTCGCCTCGATCTTCCAAACTCTTGGTCTACGCACCAAGAAAACCGCGGGACCGATCACCCTACTTTCCAAGGCTTACGCCGTCGTAATCTACCTTGGCTTCATCTCCATTCCTCTCGCCATCCTTCTTTTCGGCTTCGGCTGTGAAGCTTGTAACTAACCACGACCAACTGTTTCACCCATGAGCTTAAATTCTAAAGTTCCCTCAGGCCCGCTTGCCGAAAAATGGAGTTCCCACAAAATGAACTCCAAGTTGATCAACCCCGCCAACAAGCGGAAGTTCAAAATCATCGTCGTTGGCTCGGGCCTCGCGGGTGGTTCTGCCGCGGCGACTCTCTCCGAGCTTGGGTATAAGGTAGATTGTTTTTGCTACCAAGACAGCCCTCGCCGAGCTCACTCCATCGCAGCCCAAGGTGGTATCAACGCAGCCAAGAACTACCAGAATGATGGCGACTCAGTTCACCGGCTTTTTTATGACACAATCAAAGGTGGCGACTTCCGATCTCGCGAAGCAAACGTTCACCGTCTAGCTGAAGTTTCGACTGAGATTATTGATCAATGCGTTGCTCAGGGTGTTCCCTTCGCCCGCGAATACGGTGGACTCCTCGACAACCGTTCGTTCGGCGGAGCTCAGGTGAAGCGGACATTTTACGCCCGAGGCCAGACTGGCCAGCAGCTTCTTATTGGCTGCTACCAAGCACTCGAAAAAGAAATCAACAGCGGAGGCGTCACCATGCATCCTCGCACCGAGATGCTCGACCTCGTCGTCGTTGAAGGCCATGCCAAGGGTATCGTCGTTCGCAATCTTTCCACAGGGGAAATCACCACCCATGCCGCAGACGCTGTCATCCTAGCAACTGGTGGCTACGGAAACGTCTTCTACCTCTCCACCAATGCCATGGGGTGCAATGTGATGGCCGCCTTCCGAGCCCATAAACGGGGGGCCTTTATGGCAAACCCATGTTACACCCAAATTCATCCAACTTGCATCCCCGTCAGCGGCGACTACCAATCAAAGCTCACCCTTATGTCAGAGTCACTTCGAAATGATGGTCGCATTTGGGTTCCTAAATCAGCGGAGGATGCCCAAGCCATCCGCGAAGGCAAAAAGACGGGTGCCGATATACCTGAGGATGAGCGTGATTACTATCTCGAGCGGAAATATCCGTCGTTTGGAAACCTCTGCCCGCGCGACATTGCTTCCCGGGCGGCCAAAGAATGCTGCGACGAAGGACGCGGTGTAGCGACCACTGGGCTCGGCGTCTTTCTCGACTTCGAGGATGCTATCAAGCGCGACGGCGAAGACGCTATCCGAGCTCGCTACGGAAACCTCTTCCAGATGTATGAGAAAATCTCCGGCGATAACCCTTACAAGCAGCCGATGCAGATTTATCCTGCCGTCCACTACACCATGGGTGGCCTCTGGGTGGACTACAACCTCATGTCCAATCTCCCCGGCCTCCACGTCTTAGGCGAGGCTAACTTCTCCGACCATGGAGCGAACCGTCTAGGAGCTTCTGCTCTTATGCAAGGTCTCGCAGACGGTTACTTCGTCATCCCCTCAACAATCGCAGTCTACCTCGCCGAACAAAGACCGGGTGCTGTCACCACAAGCCACCCCGAGTTCAAAAAGATCGAGAATGAAGTACGAGATCGCCTGAAATCCCTCATGGAGATCAAAGGTACTAAATCAGTTGATTCCTTTCACCGCGAACTTGGTCTCCTTGTGTGGGACAAATGTGGCATGGCTAGAGATCGAGCCGGCCTCGAAGAAGCCCTGGAAAGAATCCCCGAAATTCGTAACGAATTTTGGACTAACGTTCGCATCCCCGGGTCGGCTAATGGTCTCAACTCCGAACTCGAAAAGGCCGGCCGGGTGGCCGACTTCATCGATTTCGCTGAAGTTCTCTGCCACGACGCTCTAGCACGCGAAGAATCGTGCGGCGGCCATTTCCGCACTGAGCACCAATTCACCGAAGCTGATGAGGAAGTTCAGGACGGCACCACTCAGACAGGCGAAGCCAAGCGTCACGACGATCATTACCAATATGTTGCTGCTTGGGAGCACACCGAACCCGGCCAACCACCTAACCTTCATAAAGAAGAACTCATCTTCGAAGAAGTCAAACCCTCCATCCGCTCCTACAAGTAAATCATGCCACTCCTTAACCTCACTCTGAAAGTCTGGCGTCAGGAAAACGCCAAATCCGAAGGCCGCATTGAGACCTACGAAGCCAAAGAGATCCCCACTTCGGCTTCGTTCCTCGAAATGATCGACATTGTTAACGAACGCCTCATCCAAGATGGAGAGGAACCTATCCACTTCGACCACGACTGCCGCGAAGGAATTTGTGGCATGTGCTCCATGACGATCAATGGCGTTCCCCATTCCAAGGAGCGCGGCATCACGACTTGCCAGCTTCACATGCGAAAGTTTAAAGATGGTGAAACCATCTGTATCGAGCCGTTCCGCGCGAATGCCTTCCCCGTTGTAAAGGATCTGGTGACTAACCGGAGCGCTTTCGACCGCATCATTGCTTCCGGTGGTTACATCAGCGTTCGGACTGGCTCAGCGCCAGATGCGCACGCTATTCAGATTCCTAAGGCTGATGCTGATGCGGCCTTTGATGCAGCAGCCTGCATCGGCTGCGGAGCATGTGTCGCCGCTTGTAAAAACGCCTCAGCTATGCTCTTCGTTTCTGCAAAGGCCTCGCACCTCAACCATCTCCCGCAGGGCCAGTCTGAGAAGGATCAACGCGTTCTCGGTATGGTTCACCAAATGGACAAGGAAGGATTTGGAAATTGCACGAACCAATTCGAGTGCGAGGCGGTTTGTCCAAAGGAGATCAGCGCCAGTCACATCGCAAAGCTGAACCGCGACTACTTAGCCGCCAGCGCTCGCGACTCAGTATCATAGAAAGCTATTGGTATCTCATCCCTTACCAGACCTCAGAAATTAACCGGACCTCCGCGAGGCCCGGTTTTTCTACCCCTAGATTTATCCCTCAAAAAACGATAATTTCTCTCCATCTCTCCCTTTTACACTGTTCGAATATTCGTCAAAGTGGTTTCAGGAGATCGAACGATTTTAATTTCAAAACATACCTTCACTGAAATGCCTTTCACTCTTGGCTTTTTGAAAAAACGAAGCACGGTTTGCTCATGCTTCTAACGACATGGTCTGCCCCTTCATGGATCCTTTCTCTTGGACTCCGCATAAACGCAGCCTCAATTATTATAACCTCTCTGCTTACAGGAGGTGTGTCGAACGGTATGGATCAAATCCAACTCCAATCCACCGCAATCATTACACCTGATTCTAAGAAACTGGTCTTCGCTTGGGCTGGTGATATTTGGACCAGCTCACTACGGGGGGGCGAAGCGATCCGGCTCACCTACCATCCCGCGCCCGACGACACACCGAAGGTCTCTAGGGACGGAAAGTTTGTCTTTTTTAACTCCGATCGAACCGGCTCAGAACAAGTCTTCAGAATCCCCATTCAAGGCGGGACCCCAGAGCAAATCACCTTCCACTCGGAAGGAAGCTCCCTAGAGGATCTCCACCCAACCAAACCGGTAATTCTTGTCCGCGGATACCGCGATCACAGCGGTCGAAGACCTTATCGCCTTATCGAAAAAAACCTCAATCCAAACAAGGACGAAGAGATCATCTTTGATGCAAATGCTAGATATGGCCGCTATTCCCCTGACGGGAAAAAACTCCTCATCGTTCGCGATGGTGCACCCACCTACCGAAAGGGATACGAGGGAGCGCAAGCTTCTCGACTTTGGCTTTACGATCTAACAAAGAAAACCTTCACCGAACCAGTCAAAGACAAGACTGGCTGCCGCTACCCAATCTGGGCTCCGGACGGAAAATCCTTTTACTATGTTACCAGCCGCTCCGGTGCACATAATATTTGGCACCACCAGTTTGACAAAGAAGGTGATCGTCAAATCACGCAGTATCCGGACGACAGTGTCTTGGCCCCAGCCATCTCAGCTGATGGAAAAACCATCGTTTATCGCCACCTTCTCGATCTCCACACAATCTCAACCCAAGGAAAAGCCAACCCACAGAAAATCAATCTTTATCACCGCACAACTCTTGAACATCCCAAGAGCGAGACCCTCACTTTTCGCACCACTCGTGACGCAACAGTCACCCCGACCGGTCTTGAATGGGCCTTTGAAGCAGGTGGTGAAATTTGGGCTATGGACACCGTGCTCAAGGAACCCCATCAATTGACTAATTCTCCCGCTCTTGAATCTGACATCTACTTCGCCAAAAACGGAAAGTACATCTACTATAAGAAAGACAATGGCGTCATCATCAACTACTGGCGCATGTCTAAAACCAACTCTAAAGAGTTCTGGTGGAATGCCGAATCGTTCGAGCATGAACCCATTACAAAGGGGGCCAAACCAAAATCTAGCTTCTCACTAAGCCCCAACGAAGAACAGATCGCTTACGTAGAATACCCAGGGACCCTTTTCCTTGCAAAGCCCGATGGCTCGGAGGCCCGAAAGCTCATCGAGGGGTGGGACTCTCCTTCCTACGTCTGGTCACCCGATAGCAAACATATCGCATACGCTGTCGAAGATTATAACTACAATAGTGATATCTACATTATCGCTACCGATGGTGAAAGCGAGCCAATCAACGTCTCGCGACATCCTGACAGTGACTACTCACCTGTCTGGTCTCCGGATGGCAAGATCTTAGCCTTTGCCGGTCGCCGCCATTCCACCCAAACTGATTTGTTCTTCGTTCACCTGAGGCGTGAAACTCACTTTCGCAGCGATCGCGACGCAAAGATCGAATCGGCCCGTCGGGCCATGTCAAAAGATCCTCAATATAAAGAGGAAAAGAAGGAAGAAACTACGGAAGCCGAAACGAAAAAGCCCCAAAAAGAAGATGAGGAAAAGATAGATCCTATCGATTTTGAGGATTTACACAAGAGGATCCAACGGATTCCCCTCAACGGAATGAGCCTCTCCCGGCTTCATTGGATGCCTGATTCCAAAAACCTCACCTTCCAGAGTGGCGGCAGTATTCACCGCGTTGAAGCGAAAGCCGGCGCCAAGCCCGTAGTTATGGCAAAAGCAAGCGGACCAATCATCCGCTACCGCGACAACGACAAAATCTATTTAGTCGCCAATGGAGTTCCGTCCTTCTTCACCAAAGGTCGTCTTTCCAGCTACTCTTTCACCATTCCAATGGATCGAGACCGAGCGCAATACCAGCGGATGGGCTTCAAAATAGCGTGGCGGATTTTGCGGGATCGTTTCTATGATGAAAGCCTCAATAATCGAGACTGGGATAAGATCAGAACAAAATACGAACTGGCGGCCGCAAACGCGCCGACTGCAAACGAATACGCTCGTGTCATGGCTCTTCTCTTAGGCGAACTCAATGCCTCACACATGGGTTTCTATCCCAACGATTTCCCAAAACAATGGAAGTTCGACGAAGCATGGCGCAGTTTCACCCCGCACCTTGGCGTTCGCCTCGACAAAAAAAATCAAGTAATCTTCGTGCACCCCAACGGTCCAGCTGACCGACCGGGCAGCCGACTCCACATCGGTGAACGGATCTTAAAAGTTGATGACCAAGCAATCCGTTCTGATGTTTCACTGACCCGGGCTCTCAACGGAAGACTTGATCGTGACATTCACCTAAGTGTCAAAGGAGAGAATGATGAAGCACCACGTGAGGTAATCATCCGCCCAATTAGCTACTCCCAAGCCCGGGCCCTTGCCCAATCGGCCCACCTTGACGAACGAAATACCCGCGTGAAAAATGCCTCAAAGAATAAACTTGGCTACCTTCACGTTGCTCGCATGATGTGGGATGAATTTGAGAAATTTGAACACCATATTTACGAAAGAGGGGCAGGAAAAAACGGCCTTATTATCGATGTTCGCGATAACGGAGGCGGCTTTACCTGTGATCACCTGCTCACCGTATTAACCCAACCCCTGCACGCTTATACCGTGGGCCGCAACGGCGCGATCGGCTACCCGCAAGATCGCCACGTTTACGCAAGCTGGAACAAGCCTATCGTTGTCATTTGCAATCAGAATTCTTTTTCAAATGCCGAAATCTTTTCCCACGCCATCAAGACTGTCGACCGGGGAAAAATCGTCGGAATCCCGACCGCTGGAGGCGTCATCTCTACTGGCTCTGCGACGATTCTCGAACTCGGTCGTATGCGTCTACCAGGCCGTGGCTGGTTCCTCCCTCATAATGGCGAAGACATGGAGCTCTACGGCGCAGTTCCCCATTTCATTGTCGACGTGACACCGGGAGACCTGAGCTCGGGCAGGGACCCTCAGTTAGACAAAGCCATTGAAGTTCTAAAAAAAGAAGTCAAAGAGAGCAGCCTAAAATTGGCTCCACCAGTTTACCGGTCCAATCGTTAAGCACTATTGGGAAACGGGCCGCAGAAAATCCATTGCCGGGATATTTCTGAGAAGCGTGAATGCGATCAACATCGCTAGAATCCACCAAAGGAACCAAAGTCGGAATCGAAAAACTCGCAATGTTTTAACCTCTGGAAATTTTTCTCTCACCACCGACGCCACAACCCAGAATCCACTCAAGCCAAGGCTGCTTACAAAGAGGACATTATTTCTCATCGCTCCAAACCAATCTCCATTGCTGAGAGCGAGCGCCGACCTCGTCGCACCACAACCAGGGCAAAAGAGTCCGGTCTTTTCATGAAACAGGCAACTGGGCATTCTTTCACTCAGCCAGGGAGCCATCGCCAAAAGCACGATTGAAAGTGGGATCAATAATACCAAGCACGGCCACTTTCCTTTAACCTCCGGAGGACTCATCCAGCGCTAAATTTCCTGATAACCACTCTCGAAACTATTTCCCAGCATCGTGATAATCAAGAAGGCGATGCCCAGGTAACCACAAATCAATCCGGCAATCGCCATCCCTCGACCTTGTTGTGAGTTCCCCGGAGCATTCAGCTGATTCAAGCTCAAGTGCCCACAAATTACGGCAGGAATCCCAAGAAAAAGTCCCCCGCAAAAACAAAATAAGACTAAGGAAAGAATACCACAAATCATACTCGCAATAGCGAGACCATTAGTGACCGGTAAAGAAGGTCCCGGGGTGTATGAGGCCCCCTCATCTCCCTCAACTGGGGGGGAATATGGCGACTGGGGAACCTCGTCTACTGAGGCATCGTCTAGCGCAGAGGCTTCAACCTTGACGGGGGGAAAATATGGTGACTGGGGAACTTCGTCTACTGAGGCATCGTCGAGCGCAGAGGCTTCAACCTCGACGGGGGGGGAATATGGTGACTGGGAGAGTTCGGGAATTAGGTCTTTCGAATCTTGGCTCTGAGGATGATTCCCACTTGGAGCCAGGTGACGGATTTCTTGCAAAGGCTTCCAGGAATCCATTCCTTCGTTCCAGACCAAGTCTTGAGGGCCGATCTCACCAGCTGCGATGCGGGCACTCAGAGTGACTTCATCGATCGGGCCGAACTGCTGACCTCCTTTACCGTAAAACCATTCAATCATAGAACCGTTGGTAGATTACATTCCCATGATCTGGTAACCGCCATCGACGTAAAGCACCTGACCAGTGATTGATGCTGCGCCCTCACTTGCAAGGAAAACCCCGGTGGCACCCAATTCAGCGGTCGAACAAGAACGCTGCAAGGGAGCGTGCTCTTCATAATGCTTAATCATAGTGCCAAATCCGGAAATCCCACGCGCAGCCAATGTTTGGACCGGCCCAGCACTAATACAATTTACTCGAATTTTTTTCGGGCCCAGGTCGTAAGCTAGGTAACGGGTCGAAGCCTCAAGGCTCGCCTTGGCAACTCCCATCACATTGTAGTTCGGAACAACCTTGGCTGCACCGTAATAACTCATCGCCACGATACTGCCGCCATTCGTCATCATCGGAGCAGCTCTCTGTGCCAAAGCGACCAGTGAATAAGCGCTAATGTCGTGGGAAGTCTTGAAAGCGTCACGCGTGGTGGTGAGAAAATCACCTTCAAGCGCCTCTTTCGGAGCAAACGCAACCGAGTGTAATACCAGATCGATAGTGTCCGTGTGCTCCTGCACTTTCTTGAAAAACTCATCAAGTTCCTCGTCGCTCGTGACGTCACAAGGATAGAGGGGAACATCGTCACCAAAAGTAGCAGCCAATTGCTCCACGTTATCTTTTAGGCGCTCGCCTTGGTAATTAAAAATCAAATTTGCTCCGGCATCCGCCCATGCCTTGGCAATCGCCCAAGCTATGCTCCGCTTGTTTGCAACTCCAAATACAACTGCTGTCTTTCCACTCAATGGCTTGTCGCTCATACGCGCTACTCTCTCTCAAATCACTTGCAAAAGCAATGATTTTGCAAAGGTAGGATGTGCTCTCAGTATTAAAGGTCATTCAAAATTTCACTCTCAAGGGGCCACCAGCCATCAAACATCATAAGTCGTCTCATCTTTGTGGAAAAACCGAGACCTCAATCTACTGTCGTCCACTTTGGACCCTGCCGGTTTGATAAATGAATAATCCCATTCTAACTTGCGATAGGAACCTTTAACACTAAGCATCCTACATCCTCTCAATTATATCCCGACCTGAAAGACATCGATCTATCACTCGGTAAATCCGCTATGCTCCACTTCGTTTCCATCCTCCTTTGCCTCACAGGCTTTTTGGCTCATGGTTTCGAAAATTCACCCACACCTCAGAAGCGGCCTCCTCACGGAGAACACTGGGCCTTCAAGATGCCAGTCGCTAACGAAGATTCAATTGACCGATTGATCAATGCAAAGCTTACCAAGGTAAAGCTTGCAGCTGTTCCAAAGGCCCCTCGCGAAGTTCTCATTCGCCGTACTTTCCACGTCATCACTGGACTCTTACCAACCCCAAAAGAAAAGGCTCGGTGGATCGCCGATACTCGCGCTAATTGGCTCGCTCATCTCACTGAAGAACTTTTGGATCGCTCAAGCTTTGGCGAAAAATGGGGTCGTCATTGGCTGGACATAGCTCGCTATGCCGACACCCGTGGCGCTGCCCTGACAGACAATGAAGACTTTCCTTACGCTTTTACTTATCGCGACTGGGTCATTCGTGCCTTCAATGAATCTCTTCCCTACGATCAATTTCTCCATTACCAGATTGCAGCCGACTTAATGGATCTTCCGCGTGAGGAACTCGCTGCCCTGGGATTTCTGACCGTTGGCCGCGCCTATCAGGGGGGGCAAAACCACCTCGTCATCGCTGATCGGATCGATGTCGCCACCCGGAGCACAATGGGCCTCACCGTCGCCTGTGCACGCTGCCACGATCACAAAACTGATCCTATTCCCACCGCAGATTACTATGCCCTCTATGGCGTTTTTAATAGCTCTCTCATTCCTAAAGAGCTTCCAGTCATCGCCGAACCTTCGCAGGAACCCGGAGCAATTGCTTACCGCTCAGAATTAAAGAAAAAAGCCCTAGCGGTGCACCAACACGTTAAGAAATGCGTTCCCAGTTACAAAACACCCACAAATTACCTAAATTTCAACCTACCTTCAGGCACCAAGTTAAACCAAACACAACGCGATCGGTTCCGTAAGCTTACTGGTATTGTAACCCGCTTTCAAGCCAACTCCCCCTTTGCAATTCCGCGGGCCATGGTACTCAGGGAAAAACCGCACCCAGTTAACCCACGCATCCACGAACGGGGAAACCCCCGCACGCAAGGCAAGTCCGTTCCTCGAGCCTTTCTTTCTATCTTCCGCAAAAAAGACCAACACTTCACCAAAGGGTCAGGCCGCCTTGAGTTTGCGCATCGGCTCACCGACAACCAGAACCCCCTTACTTCACGTGTCTGGGCAAATCGCGTCTGGATGCACCTCACCGGCTCACCCATCGTTAATTCACCAGGCGACTTCGGAACACAAACCGAAAGACCCATTCAAATAGAACTTCTCGATTCCCTCGCTCTTTTTCTCACGAATAACGAGTGGTCCACCAAGGCGCTCATTAAATACATTATTACTTCGGAAACATTTCAAAGATCTAGCCAAACCACCCCCGAACTTCGAGAGAAAGACCCCTCAAACATCTACTACGCCCGAGCCAATCGTCAGCGAAAGGATCTGGAAGCCTGGCGCGACTCAGCCCTTCAGGTCAGTGGCCGCCTAGTGCGCAAAATGGGAGGTAAGCCTTTCAATCTTGACGAGCCACCGTATGAGGGACGTCGGACTATTTACGCTAAGACACGGCGCGGTTTTCTTCCCTCAATCATGCGGGCCTTTGATTTCCCCGGCTCTGAGGAAGCCCTGATGAAGCGCACGACCACCACCACACCAACTCAGGCTCTCTATCTTATGAACAGCCCATTTCTTCTCGGAGAAGCACGAGCCATTGCCAAGAAAACCTCCTCAATCAAGGAAATCTACCGAACCATCCTCCAACGTGATCCAACCACGATTGAAATTAATTCAACGGAGGCATGGCTTGGCAGAGCCCATAGCAGCCGCACCTCAGGAGCCTGGGATTACGGATACCTACAAAAGGGCTCCCTTTCATTCAAACCCCTTCCTCACTTCGAAGAGGGTCAATGGAGAGGAACACAGGAACTTCCCGATCAAACCCTTGGCTGGCTCAATTGGACTTCAAACGGCGGACACCCCGAGACCGATAAACATGCCACGCTTAAATGGACCGCAATAGAAAGTGGGAAAGTCAACATCACGGGAAGTTTTGTCGCACCAAGTAAAAAAGGGAATGGCCTCATTGCCCGCATCATGAAACCAGACGGAGAAATTCTTGGAGAATGGACCCTTAATCCAACCGAAGGCATTCCTACCAAACTTAAAGGGATCGAAGTAAAATCAGGTGACGAATTATGGTTTGTCGCCGATAGTCGGGGCGAGGTTGCGTTTGATTCCTTTCGCTGGGCACCAAAAATATCTGATCTAAAGGGCCTCATCTCCGATGCTAAAAATGATTTCTCTGGTCCCGGCCTTGCTCCCCAAGCCCAACTTGCACAAGCGCTGCTTTTGAGTAACGAATTCTTCTATATTGATTGAACTATGAGTGGACATCATTCCTTCGGACACGGTGGCTTCGTCACTTCGCGGCGCGATTTTCTTCAGCGCTGCGGAATGGGCCTCGGCGCCCTCGCCGTCCCCACACTCAACGGCCAATCGATCAGCCCGCTTGTGCCCCGCCAATCACAGACCGAAGGAAAAGCAAAGGCCGTCATTCATCTCTTCATGAATGGAGGCCCATCTCAAGTTGACACTTTTGATCCCAAACCCGAGCTCACCAAATACCACAACAAAAAGATTCCTCTTGAGCTCAAGACCGAGCGACCCACCGGCGTCGCCTTGGGCTCACCCTTTAAATTCAAAAAGCACGGGGAATCCGGCCTGGAAATCTCTGAACTTTTCCCAAATGTTGCCAAGTCGGCGGACGAGCTTTGCGTCATACGCTCAATGCATGCCGATGTCCCTAATCACGAACCGTCCTTACTCCTGATGAATTGTGGCGATTCACGACTATCACGCCCAAGCGTCGGTTCATGGGTGACCTATGGTCTAGGAACCGAAAACCAAAATCTCCCCGGATTCGTAACAATGTGCCCTGGCGGATATCCCATCTCCCGCACTCAAAACTGGCAATCCGGATTCCTTCCCGCGGCCTACCAAGGAACCTACGTCGACTCCAAGACCACTGACCCTCGGAAACTCATTGATCATGTCACTCCGACCCACCTGTCCCGCAAACGGCAGCGCGATCAACTGGATTTCCTACGCCACTTGAACGAGGTCCACTCCAAGAAACGGGACTCTGATTCCGATCTTGAGGCGCGCCTCGAGAGCTTTGAACTCGCCTACCGTATGCAACTTGAAGCAACCGATGCCTTCGACGTCAGCCTCGAACCGAAATATATCCGCGAACTTTATGGCGACACCTTGCAAGGGCGCCAAATGCTAATCACCCGTCGGCTGGTTGAACGCGGGGTTCGCTTCGTGCAAGTTTGGCATGGCGCGGGTCAGCCCTGGGATAATCACGATGACCTTGAAAAGAACCATCGCCGGCTGGCTAAAGAATGTGATCAGGCTATTGGGGCTCTCTTAATTGATCTTAAACAACGTGGAATGCTCGACGAAACCCTCGTCCTCTGGGGGGGAGAATTTGGCCGAACTCCGGTCGTCGAAATGCCAAAGGAGGGAACCAATGCCGGCAAGATCAACGGGCGCGACCACAATCACTATGGCTTTACCACCTGGATGGCAGGTGGCGGCGTCAAAGGAGGATATGTTCACGGCGCTACCGATGACTTCGGTTTTCAAGCCGTGAAAGACAAGGTCCATGTGCACGACCTCCACGCCACCATGCTCCATCAACTCGGCTTCAATCACGAAAAACTCACCTATCGTTACAGCGGTCGAGATTTTCGCTTAACCGACGTCCACGGAGAAATCATTCATGCCTTACTTGCTTAGAATGATGGGATTGTTTCCCCCACAAAGACCGCGATTATGACGCGCTCACCAATCCACAAAAATCCCTTCACCGACAATTACCGCCACAAAAATCAGAGCGAAACCCGATAATTGAGGATGGGTGAAGTATAATTTTAGGAGAATTCTTCGAAAAGTAGATCAATCAGTCCGCTTTTTTTGTTGGAGTAGCCTCCCCCCTTTACGCTTGAATCAATTTAGTGACTCAGGAACGGCAGGATCAACTCGCAGATGGCTCTTATGAGTTCCTCGCAATTTTTTTGGAGGGGCTTCCTTTCATCTTCCTTGGCACCCTCGTCAGCGGATTCCTCGGTACCTATTTACCACGTGGGGCCTTTGAGAAAATCCTCCCTAAGAATAACACCCTCGCTGTTCTGATAAGCGGACTTCTGGGTGCTGTTTTTCCAGTCTGCGAATGCGCGGTCGTGCCAGTAATCCGTCGGCTTGTGAAAAATGGGCTCCCGGTCTCCTGTGCACTCGCCTATATGCTAGCTGCTCCAATCTTTAATCCTGTCACAGCAATCAGTACCTATAAGGCATTTAACAATTCACCAGAGATCACAATTTCGAGACTCGCCATGGGCTATATGATTGCGGTCTTCATTGCCTTAATTGTTGCACGCAAGACTCACAGTTTTTTCCTCAAGGCATCTGTCAAAACGGAGAATGGTAATGACCATCACCACCCACGAAATCTTAACGCCGCGCTCAATAATTCGCTGCGAGACCTCATGGATGTGGGACTCTACTTCTGCATCGGTGTTGTCCTAACCGCTATTTTAAAAACCACTGTCATCGACCCCACTGATGACTTCTGGAAGGAGCTCGCTAATAATTCGATCGTAGGATCGATCGGCATGATGTTCCTAGCTTTCGTGCTTTCACTTTGCTCAACTTCGGACGCTTTCATCGCCGCGAATTTTCATAACTTTAAATACGGCCCCAAACTCGCATTCATGGTTTTTGGCCCTATGATGGACGCCAAGTTAATCTTTCTTTACTCTACGGTCTTCAAGTGGAAGTTTATTCTTTTCCTCTTCGTCGCTATCTTCATTTTGACTGGAGCATTGAGTATTCTCTTTGAGACAAAACTTCTTCCTGGTTGGATGTCTCAACAAACAGAAATCCCCTTGGCTCCATGACTTCTCTAGACACCCGTCTCTTCGGATTCCTCGCCTGCCTCTGGGGTGGTCTCCTAATCTATTTTTATCATTCAACCCGAATCCGTGACTACCTTGATATCGGCTTTCACCATTTCATTATGATCGGTGGGATTGGCATGTTGATTCTCGGAGCGTACTCGCTCATCAATCCAAAATCGAAATCTAATAAAACTGAAAATTTAAAGTCATGTTGCCATGACCATGGGGATCATGATGATGAGCAACATTCCCACGATCATAACGACTGCCATGACCACGGGGATCATTGCCATCATGATCACGATGAGGGACATGGCCCCTTCATTACTATTTTCCTAACCCTTACCCCCCTCATCTTGGCGATGACTCACACCCAAGACAAACTTTCCAACGGTGGAATGGCAAAAAAAGGACTTTATGAAAAACCGGCTCTCACCAGCGCCAATCTCCCTCCCTTCACCCGGCAGGACCTTGAAAAGAATGTCCCAAAAAACGAACATGGCGAATTCCAACTTCGGATGATCTCTGCTTACTACGCTGCTGGAGATCTCGAAATTCAGGATATCTTTGAGGGACTCCCAGTCGAACTTGAAGGAAGAATCGCACCCGAAAAAATAAATAATGCATCCGGTAATCGTCTCCGTATTTTCCGGTCCATCATCACCTGCTGCGCAGCCGATCTTCAAATCGTTGGCGTCTCTCTGGAATTCCCGGAAGAGGCCAACCGTCCTCAAGTTGAAGACTGGGTGAAAGCCAGTGGCACGCTAACTTTTGAAACGGTAGAGGACGATGTCCTCCCACTCCTTAAAATCCGCGAAGTCATTCCGGCTGAAGAGCCCTATTCGGAATTCCGCCGCCGTCAATAAAGCCCTATGCCCCTTAAAGCCCTCCGTAACGAGCTACTCGGAACAGTCCTTGGATCCAGAGAAGCTGTGGATCTTCTCCTCACCTCGCTTCTAGCCAATGGGCATGCCTTGGTTACCGGCCCTCCAGGGATTGGGAAGACTACCCTTGCCCAGACTCTTGCAACTCTTTTTAGTGGAAGCTATCGCCGCATTCAATTTACCCCAGATTTACTTCCCTCTGACATTCTCGGCTACCAACTCTATCGACCTCAAAACGGCGAATTCGAATTTATCGCAGGCCCTATTTTTGCGAACTTTGTGCTGGCAGACGAAATCAACCGAGCTTCACCCCGCACCCAATCGTCCCTGCTCGAGGCCATGAACGAGCAACAAGTCACCATCGATGGCTCAACCCGTAAACTTGCTGATCCATTTCTTGTTATTGCGACTCAAAACGACACCTCCTCAACCGGCACCTTTCCACTTCCCGAGCCACAACTCGATCGATTCCTGCTCTCAATCCCAATGGGCCTTCCAGATGACCAAACTCAATTAGAAATCTTACGCTTTCATGCAGGAGGAAAATCCACCCAAGCTTCGGAGCCCGTCATTTCGTTAGAGCAACTAATCCAGCTCCAAGCCAGAACCTCAAAGATTTCCGTATCGGACACTTTGCAACGATACCTTCTTGCCCTTTGTCAAACAACCCGGTCGTTAATTGGTCAAGATCATGCTGTGTCAACTCGAGCCACGCTTGCTCTTCAAAAAGCAGCTCAAGCTGCTGCCCTCCTTGACAATCAAGAATCAATCCATCCAGATCACGTTCAGAAAATCTTTCCCCACGTTTTACGCCATCGCCTTCTCACCGAAGACGCTCCCGATCGCGATCACCTCCTTCAGGCAGTTCTAGAACAGACACCTGTCCCTTGATTCAAGCATTGAGCACATTTTTAATTCAGCATAACCTGTAATTAATGATCCGAACTATCCGCGTTGCTCGAACCGCACTCCTGCTCTCGTTTACGCTGATCGGTCTGACAATCATAGGTGGCTTAATCTACCTTAATCAAGTAGGCTTTCCCGGTCGCTACGGTGATTGGCTAAAAAATGAACTCGCCAACAAAGGAGTTCACCTCTCGTTTAAAACTCTTCGCTTTGACTTCAAGCAAGGATTGGTTGCAACAGACGTTTCATTCTACAGTGATGAAGGGCAATCAGTTCCACTTCTTGAGGGTAGCGAAATGGCCCTAGATCTTGATAAAACCAAGGCACTTCGAGGGAAGTTCAAACTCCACAGCCTAATGATTATCGACGGAACCGCCCATATTCCAATTGATCAGGACGGGCGAAACGTAATTGCTCGAGACATCCATGGAAAAGTAAAGATCACCGAAAGTGGGCGCATCATCGTTGACGGCGCAAGCGGGTTAATTGAGGGACTACGGGTCAACCTTTCCTCCGACCTTCGTATCTCAAAAATCAAAACAAAAAATGATGAGCCCAAGCCCACGGAAACTCTTAAGTCGAACCACGTCCTCAGAAAAGTGCTCGACGAATTGGCTCTCTGGACTTTTTCAGCAGAAGACCCACCGAAACTAGCATTCAAGATCAAAGGAGACTTAGGTTCCCCCGAGCAGCTTCAAACTTCATTTCAGTTAGATGCCGTTCAATTAAAACGAGGCCAATATAAAGTCAGAAAACTCCTCATAGCGGGCGATCTGCAGGCCCAAATTGTAACCCTTGATAAAATATTACTGCAGGACGAAAGTGGTTCTGCCTCTGGCCAAGCTGATTGGTGCATCTCCAGCAACGACGGACGCTTTGATTTAAACTCAGATCTCCATGTCCAAGATTTTCTGAATAATTGTTTTGATGTGAAGGTTCTCAAAGATCTCACAATCAACGGATCTCCACCGATTTTAAAAATCAATGGCTCCTTCTCTTCCGGGGAGAAAGGTGGGTTTTTAGTCACCGCTAACGGCCACGGAGACATCAATGAATTCTCTTTCCTTGAAACCGACTTCGACAAATTATCTTCTGAATTCTCATGGAAAGATGGTGATCTATATCTTCGAGATCTGGAGATTGTTCGCAATGGCGATCATCTGAACGGCAATATTATGAGACAGGGTGATCAAGTTCGATTTGATTTGTTGTCGTCGCTCCCCTTGGAGGCCTTCAAGCCATTTATCAAAAAAGACGGCCCTCTCGAACAAGCGCTTGCGCACATTACTTTCTCCAAAAACTCAACGATTGATCTCGACGTAATTGGCACTCTGAATTTAGGTGATCGCACCGATTGGTCCGCCACCGGTAAAATCTTGCTAAACGACCTCACATACAAAGGAACAAGATTTCATCACCTCGCTACCAGTTATCAAATCGAACCCGATAAAGCTGAATTTTTTGAGGTCGAAGGACTTCTTAATGATGACGAAGAAAGTATCCGCCTTCGGCATAAGGGCGCCGCATCTGATTCTATTTATGTCGAACGGATACTCCATGATCCCGAAAAGAATCTTATCACGATACAAAATCTTCGAGGCAAAGCTTGGGCTACTCCGATCGTAAGAATCTTTGCCCCAAACACTGCCACACATATCGAAGAGACTTATCGCTTTCATAACCCCCCGCGCCTTACCCTGAACGGAACTTTCGCTGAAAAAAAAGGAGAGAGCGATAAGAGTTCTTTTATCGTGGAAGTCAGGACCGAAGGGCAAACCGATTACCCCTTTCTTGGATCTAATCTTCCTCTTCAAAATCTAAAGGCAGATCTCACGATTCGGGGAACCGGAATTACCGTGCAAAACCTCACTTGCGGCACCTTGAACGGAAACATCGCAGGCTCAGTTTTTTGCGATGTCACCCCAGGGCAAAAAACAAAGTATCGTGGCGCCGTAAAATGGGATGACCTTTCATTCCGGCAGCTTTCTCAGGTCTACAAATTTAAGGAAGAAGAGAAAGGAACTCTTACTGGAAGTATCGATTTCCGAGGTAACTCCGATGGATTAAGTGGCTTCAATGCAGAGGGGCTCCTCGTAATCAATCAGGGCAATCTAGTTTCACTTCCCATTCTCGGCCCACTCTCCCCAATCATCTCTGGATTACTTGGTGATAAAGGAGTGGGATATGAGCGAGCGAAAGATGCTTACGCCAAGTTTAATGTAACCAACGGAGTTCTCACAACCAAAGACTTTATTGCCATCTCCACTAATGTCATTCTTACCGGAGAAGGGGGGATTGACCTCCTCTCCGAAAAACTAGATATGACCATACGGGTGAATGCCCGTGGCCTCTTAGGATTCATCACCCTTCCCCTCCAACCCTTAAAAGGTATTTTTCAATTTCGGGGAACTGGAACTTATGAGAAACCAAAATGGCGAAGCTCTCCTTTTACGCGACCAGAAAAAGGGAAAAACGACCCGATCTACCAGAAGACCGGAAAAGCTCAGATTATTCGCGAATAAGCCACTCTATTCACCCGAAGCTCCGAGTCTCCTTTGAGAGGACATTCGCAGATCGACCCACTTTCTGACTAAAGGACTTTAAAAAGGCGGTTCACTTCATCCGCTATCACCTTGATTCCGGACTCCACCGTCTCAGCATCCATCGTGTAACTCACCCTGATGCACTCGCTCGTGTGTTTCCAATTGGAATTTTTCGGCAACCCAAAGAAAAAGTACTCGCTCGGAACGATCAAAACTCCACGACTTTTCAGGCGTTGGTAAAGTTCCTTTGCCGTGATGGGAAGACCTTCAAACCAAAGCCAGAGAAACAACGCCCCTTCACTTCGATGAATGAAATATGGAACGGAATCATCAAGTTCCCTCGTGAAAAGACTCTGTGCCATTTTAGACCGTTTCTCATAAAACGGCTTCACTTCTTCGCTACTCAAGCGCAAGATTTCCCCGTTTTCCACTAGCGGACGCAAGATCTCTTGGCCGATATTCGCATTAGCCAACCCGACAATCGAGGTCATCGACGACACCTGCCGGCAAACTTCTTTGCATGCCACAACGATCCCAGTGCGGGTTCCCGGCAAACCAATCTTGGAAAGGCTCAATGTTAAAATCATTCCTTCATCCCACACTGGTGTTACATCAGAAAAGATAACGTTGGGAAAAGGAGCTCCGTATGCATTGTCGATGATAAGTGGAATATTCTTCTCTCTTGCGATTACCCTAAGCCTCTCAATCTCATCATCAGTTAGAACATTGCCTGAGGGGTTAGTCGGCCGAGAAACGCAAATCGCCGCAATACTATCACCGGGATTCACAGCATCGAAGTCAACCCTATACTTGAACTCATGTGGCCCTGTTTTTTCAATGCGCGCCGGAAGTGCTTCAAAAAATTCCGGGCCTACTGATTGATTTGCATAGCCAATATATTCCGGAACTAACGGCAGCAAAATTTTCTTTCGGGAACCGTCACGAAATGTTCCGGCCAAAGCGTTGAATAAAAAGAAAAACGCAGTCTGCCCTCCCATCGTAACCGCGAAATTCTCATGAGTGACTTCCCAACCAAATTCCTTTTGAAAGAGTTTAGCCAGAGCCTTTCGAAACAGCTCACTTCCCGCCGGAACGTCATAGTTTCCAATCATTTTTTCAAGCCCTCCGGGATCGCTCATGATCTCTTGCATTCGATCACGCCAAACGGCATCAATTTCTGGAATATGAGCCGGCTGACCACCACCCAACATCTTAACATCACCACCAGCAGCGAGTGCCTCACCCAAATCATCCATCAATTCTCCGATGCCACTCCCCTCGCAGAGATTTTCCCCAAATTTTGAAAGCCTCCAAGTCACAGCGCAATCATCCTTTCCTCAGCGTCATTTGTCACTGAAATCTCTCTACCTAGAAGAAAAAATAGTTACACTTACGCCGTAATACCTTCTGAAATGTTAAAACCTGTCCTCATTGCACTGCTTACAACTTCTCTCCACGGCTCTGAGTCTCTTTTTGTGGAAGCCGAAGCCTTCTCAGATCGCGGAGGATGGTCCGTCGACTCCCAGTTTATTCTCAATATGGGATCCGCCTACCTCATGGCACACGGCCTAGGGACTCCGGTGGCCGACGCCACAACCGAAGTCACATTCCCTTCAACCGGAACATACCACCTCCATGTCCGCACCAAAGACTGGGTTGCCAAATGGAACGCACCTGGCGCGCCTGGAAAATTCGCTGTCAGTATTGGTGGGAAACGAGATGCCACCACTTTCGGAACTGAAGGAGCTGACTGGCAATGGCAGAGCGGAGGGACAGTTAAAATCACCTCAAAAAAAACAATTCTAAAGCTGATAGATCTCGCTGGATTCAATGGAAGGTGTGACGCACTCTACTTCACCAAAGATGCCAAAGACATCCCCCCGACTAAAGGCCCAGACCTTTTCGAATTTCGTAGAAAAGCTCTCAAACTTCCCCCCATCCCGCCCACCAAAAACGGTTATGACCTTGTCGTGATCGGAGGTGGTTACTCTGGACTTAGCGCAGCTATTTCGGCGGCTCGCCACGGATTGAAAGTCGCTCTCATTCACGATCGAGCCGTTCTCGGCGGCAATGGATCATCAGAAGTTCAAGTCTGGGCGATGGGCGGGACCCAACTCGGAAGATTCCCCCACCTTGGCGAAATCGTGAACGAATTTTCTGACTTCTCCCGTGACTCACCAGGATTGATCCATGAGTTTGTCGATAACTTGAAAGAGAAGGTCGTTCGCTCTGAAGACAATATTGACCTTTACCTCAATCACTTTGCCTTCCGCACTAATACCAAGAACAACCTAATCGAATCCGTAGACGCGGTGGACACCACCACCGGAGCTTTCACCCGTATTGCAGGATCTCTCTTCTGCGATTCCACGGGGCATGGCACTATTGGAGCACAAGCTGGGGCCGACTTTATGATGGCTGAAAAAGGCCATATGGGAATGTCGAATATGTGGTCGGTAAAAGACACCGGCGAAAAAATTGAATGGCCAAAAACGCCGTGGGCGCTGCCGCTCGGCAAGGGCGATTACCCCTCTCTTCACGGTTCGCGCGGACCTTATCAGAAATTCAAAAAAGCCGAATGGTTCTGGGAAGGCGGCTACGACAAACACCCGATCAATGATCTTGAAGAAATCCGCGACTGGAATCTTCGCGCAAACTTCGGAGCCTTTGCCCACATCAAACAATCCGATAGTGGCGCTAAAATCATGTGGATGGCATTTGTTGGAGGTAACCGCGAATCTCGGCGAATCGAAGGAGATATTATCCTCACCGGAGATGATATCGCCGCCAAAAAGGAATTCCCCGATGCAAGTGTCCCCACCACTTGGTCAATTGATCTTCACTATCCAAAAAAGGAATTCCAAAAGGGAGTCGCAAAAGAGAACCCTTTCATTTCGATTGCGGTGCACGATCGTAAGGTTGATCGTAAATCCGGTTACAATATTCCTTACCGTTGCTTCTACTCCAAGAATATTAACAATCTCTTCATGGCAGGTCGCTGTATTTCGGTGGACCGTCGCGCCCTCGGCACTACCCGTGTCATGCGCACCTGTGGGATGATGGGGGAAGTGGTCGGAAAGGCCGCCTGGATTGCTACCAATCGTAAAACCTCTCCCCGCGGAGTTTACCAAAACTACCTCCCCCTCTTGATCGACCTAATGGAGAAGCCAGGCCGCGCCCGCAGGCAAAGCCTCAATGCGCCACTGACCGTCCCACCAATTCCCAGGGGCGGCCTCAGAGGCAGACCACAGAAACGGAATATCATCAACCTAAAGGGACTCGTTTTTGACGACGTTAAAGCAAAGCTCAAAGGCTCTTGGAACAAGGGCAATGGTCTCAAGCCAAATCATGGACTGGGTTACCAATATGCTCCCTATCCAGCATCGGCCACCTACAACATTCGGGTTAAAGATTCCGGAAAGTACGAGGTGCGGGTTCACTGGCTCAATCACAATAACCGCACAACTGCAGCCGAGCTCGTCCTTACTCATGCTAAGGGAACTGAGACCATCATTCTTGATCAAACTAAAATGCCAGCCCAGAAAACTTACACTTCCCTTGGGTCCTTCGATTTTGTCGATGTCCTTCCTGCTATGTTCAGGATCACCTCAAAAGCAGCCGGCAATCTTCATATTGATGCCATTCAACTTCTCAAATCAAAGTAACTCGACAAGATGTTAGAAGGGACAGAGCTCTGGGTTCGGCTCTACCGGCTTCTGATTGTGGTGGTAATCTCTTGGCTAATCTTTGCAAAATCGAATCGTGCCACATCCTACTCAGAAGAAAATTTCACCTTCCTCTTCCCCGAGGCAGTCTGTATTGAGAACGATGAAGTCTTCGATCAAGACGGCCGCTCTCTTGGCTACTTCCTGACCACTTCACCACAGTGCGATCACCTTAAGGGATATTCGGGCCCCACGAACCTTGCTCTGGCCCTCGATAAAACCGGAAGACTGATCGAAGCTAAGATCATTGAGTCATCCGACACTCCAGATCATGTTCAATCTGTAGTGGGCGATCCTAACTTTTGGAAAGCCCATCTCGGTCTTAGACTTGGCTCTCCCGGTCACCCCAAAATTGATGCCATTACGGGGTCAACTCTCACCAGTTCAGCAATTTCAAGAAGTATCATTGAGCGCCTTGGCGGGCTCACCACTTCACGCCTTTTCCCCACCGAAATCCTGGCAGCTGAAATACCCGAGGCAGACACCATCGAAAAGCACCCCGATTGGCCAGGTGTTCTATACATTTACAACGAAGACCTTAACATTGTTGGCTACGCACTTCGCACAGCCCCCTCACAAGAATACCTTCATGGATACCAGGGACCAACCGACATCCTGATAGTGCTTGATCGGGAGGCTAAGAAAGTGACTCGAATTCGTTTTCGCAAAAGTTACGATAACGAGGAATACTACGAACGAATTCTCGATAACCCGGACTGGCTTAACCTCTACAAGGGTATGACCATCGAAGAGATACTTGCGATCGACCAGGCAAAAATCGAGGGGATTAGCGGAGCAACGCACACATCTTGGGCAATTGCCGATAGCGTGGCTCGCCGTCTCGCAAGATTTGAATCAGATCGCGAATCTCCCCCCCGTGAAATTCCTTGGCGTAATATCGCCCTCGTAACTCTTACAATGGGCGCCACCCTCTTTTCCTTTACACGCCTTCGAGGGAATCCTTGGGCCCGTGTTCTCTGGCAAATCATCGTTGTGGTCTTTCTAGGAATCATTCTCGGGGACCTTCTCTCCCAAGCTCTTCTCCTCGGCTGGGCAAGACATGGGCTTCCCTTTAGCGACTCTTGGGGACTCCTCTTTCTTGCCGCCGCAGCCCTCCTGACTCCCTGGGCAACAGGACATGAACTCTACTGCCACCAGCTTTGCCCCCATGGCTTCCTGCAAAGATGGCTTGGGAAACTCCCAGTAAAGCCAATCAAGCTCCCGGCAAGGTTACATAAATTTCTTTCCACCTTGCCTGCTCTCTTCCTCCTCATTTTGGTGGCTTCAACTATCATCGGAGCCTCGTTGAATCTAGCAGACTGGGAAGGCTTTGATGCCTGGCTCTGGCGTTCGGCCGGCTTCGCCACGATTACAATCGCCGTGGCAGGGCTTGCCGCATCAATCTTCAGCCCATTGGCATACTGTAAATTTGGTTGCCCTACCGGAGCGCTCTTTAAATTCCTTAGAAAATCATCAGGAGCAAAACACTTGAGCCTTCGGGATTTGATCGCCGGACTTCTCTGCTTAGCCGCTTTTTTTTCCTAATCGATGGCGACGAATCTATATGATGATCTTGACCTTCTCTACCGTGAGATTTGGGGACGTTCTCTTCACCATGGTGCTTGGGTCACAGGTTATGAGTCGATTGAAGAAGCGAGAGAGAAACTTATCGATCTCGCTTTAAAGCAATTGGATCCAAAAGGGACTATCGCCGATATCGGATGTGGTTATGGAATTCTCGCACACAAAATCTTGGATCAATTCCATTGTGAGGTACTAGCAAATACGAACTCGGAGAGGCAAGCTTCGCAAATCACTCCTCGTTCCGGATTAACAATTCTTCAAGGGGATTGGCTTCAACAACAACTCAAGCCTAAATCACTTTCAGGGATTATTGCGGTCGAAAGCCTCTCACACTTCGATTCCTTTGAAGATTTTCTTAAACACACGCTCCCCGCACTAAAACCGGGTGGGCGCATCGTGATCTGCGATTGGTTCTCTGAGACAGGCTCTCACTTTTTTCTCCGTCACCTCGCAACAACCGGTGATATTCCACCGTGGCGTTCCTTCTTTTCACTTTCCTCCAACACAAAAGATCTTCAAAAAGTCCATTCACAGGATCTTTCAAGAGAAGTCGCCCCGACTTGGTCGGCAATCTTCTGGAGGTCGATCCAACTTCCTCTTCGAAAACCATACCTACTCGTTACCTTGTTGAAAAAAGTGATCAAGAGACCTTCCCTGTTATTAGCATTTCCATTAATTCGGTTAGCCTATCATACCCGAGATCTCGAATATCGAGTGATTGCCTACGAAAAGTAGCTTATTCTTTACACTCGCGATTACTCTAGAGATCTAGTATTCTTCTTCAAGCCTATGAGAAAAGCAAAATACCCCCGCTCCATTATCCTTGCGGTTGCGCTTTATCTGGTCGCTGCCATCAGTGCCGCAGTGACACAACAAAATTGGGAATTCCTCAAAGTTTACATTCCTTTTTTTGTCATTGTCGCAGGTGTTGTAGCCCTAATGCATGCGCGCGTTAATTTCTCCAACTTTCTCCTTTGGTGCTTCGCTTTTTGGGGAGCAGTGCACTTTGCCGGCGGGCTAGTCCGCCTACCAGATGGATGGGATTTTGATGGCGAAAACCAAGTCCTCTATTCTTGGTGGGTAGCAGGACAATGGCTTAAATATGATCACTGCGTCCATACCTTTGGGTTCGGAGCCTGCACCTGGCTCACATGGGAAGCTCTGCGAGCAAGCGTGCAGCAGCGCTTAGGTCGAAAGCTCTTTCCTTCCTTGGGTATGATCGCCCTTTGTATTTTTGCTGGAATGGGGCTTGGAGCATTAAATGAAATTATTGAGTTCATTGCTGTTCTCATAATCCCAGAGACAAACGTAGGCGGATATGTCAATACCGGCTGGGACCTTGTGGCAAATCTCACAGGTTGCCTTTTTGCCGGGATCCTTATTCTCTTTCGCGGCTAAGAACCCTTCTGTTGTAATGACGCTTAAGGTCTCGGATGGGGATGGCAAACGGCTTGATGCCTTTCTTGCTTTAGCACTACCGGAACTATCGCGCTCACGTATTCAAAGCTTGATCAAGGAAGGGCACATCCTCCTGAACTGCACCCAAGTAAAAGCTCGTGCTTCCGTAAGCTTAGGTGATTCAATCTCCATTCACATTCCGGAAGCGACACCACGTGAGCCCCAACCCCAGAATATTCCTCTCTCGGTTCTTTACGAAGATGACGACCTTATCGTAGTGAACAAGGCAACCGGCATGGTGGTTCATCCTGCTGCCGGAAACGAAGACAGAACATTGGTAAACGCGTTACTTCATCACTGCTCGGGTAAACTTGCGCAAGAAGGGGGAGATAACCGGCCAGGCATTGTTCATCGCCTAGACAAGGATACATCCGGGTGCCTTGTCGCCGCGAAAACTAATTCCGCACTTAAACATTTGATTCAACAATTCGCCGAGCGCACAACCACAAAACTCTACCTCTGCGTCGCACAATCAGAACCTAAAGTGATCCACCAAACTGTTTCCAATAATATCGCACGCCATCCTGTTCACCGTCAGAGAATGGATGTCTGTAATCCGCGGACCGGAAAACCCGCAATCACTGACCTTCATCGACTTCATACTGCGAAGGATGGGACCTCACTCATTCTTTGTGCATTGCATACTGGCCGGACGCATCAGATCCGGGTTCACAATCGTGTTCTTGGGCATCCCCTGCTTGGTGATCCCATTTACAGCAAACCAGTCCGCCAACCTTTTAGGGCCTCTAGGCTTATGCTTCATGCTTGGCGCTTGGGAATTACTCATCCCAAAACTGGCGAGTGGATCCAAAAAGAAGCTCCCATCCCAGAAGAATTCCAGCCCTGGTGCGATGAAGCAACAGAATACCTGGAGCGAATTCGTTTGAGTAAAAATAGCAAGGAGTTTAGTGCTCTTTGGTAGGCCTCCTTCTCGTTTCATATTTATCAAAGTCATCCTCTACCATTCATGACCTCAGGGCTGAAACGTCGCTATCTTCGAATTGTCCGGAAAAGCTACCGCTTTCTGAGAAGTCCGGGGATGCGTCGACGCATCTGGCTTCAGAGGACAATTTTACCAATGTTCGAAAGAGATCTTTGGCACCCTTGCCGCGATTCCGTGGCGAGCGGCCTAGCAATTGGTCTTTTTGCTTCCCAACTTCCAATTCCAGGTCAAATGCTTTTGGCCGGAATTTGGGCGGTTCCATTTCGTGCCAATATCCCAATTGCTTTAGCCGCTTGCTGGGTCACCAATCCTGTCACCCAGATCCCTATCGTTCTTTTTCAGGAAAATTTTGGCGACTTCCTCCGGGGATCTTTGCACATTCCTATCCCTCCCCTTCTCGAGAAAATTCAAATTCCACTCAGTATTTTCCCCGGGATGGAGGGAGAGTATCTCAACGGCGGGAGTTTCATTCTTGGGTTTCTTTCCTTAGGGATACTCCTTTTCATTTTAGCCTATCCGTTCGTCTATATTCTCTCGGCTTTAATGCCAAAGATTCTTCCTAAGACCCGATATCAAAGAGCTAAAGCTAAAGTTATCGCACGTCAGCTCAAGGAACAAAGACGGCCTGAAAAAACCTAACTTCCAGACAAGCCCTCTGTCTCTTTCTTGGATCCTTCCGGACGAAATGCCGAAAGAAAGAGTAAAACGGCTGCTACTGAAATACAGGAATCAGCAACATTAAAAGTTGGGAAGAAGCCCCGGCTCGCCGGAGAAATCTTCTCGTAACCCGGTAATTTCACGCGAATAAAATCAACGACGTAGCCCTTCGAGAGTCTCGTTACAAAAGACTTTTCCGTATGCTTCTCCAGCCAAAACCCCTGTAATAATCGATCCGTCAAATTGCCTAGAACACCTGCAACCAAGAGTGCCGCAGCCAATCTCGCCGATCTATTAGCAAAGGCACCCTTCCTCCAAAAAACAAAAATAAGGACCAAGGCAACAATTAAAACTAGAAGGAAAACAAATGGAGCCCACGAAGTCCCATTTCCTAAACCAAAGGCAGCCCCTTGATTATGAATTCGCCACCACCAAAGAAAACCGTCAATTACTGCCACATGCTCATCGGGAGTGTGGAAGTCATTCGATAGCGGCTCGCGAAACCGAAAGACTACCCACCACTTCGTCACCTGATCGAGAAGGTAAAGAGGGAGGCTAAGAACAATGAATATGATAGGGAGACGTTTCATACTGAGATCAAGCTACAATCCAAAAATCGCGAGAAATCAAGCCCCACGCATCAGAGAAATTTCAGCAAGACTAATAAACGAGTTCACAAGATCTTCCGAGCTCGCTTCCTTCAATACAGCCACTGGCACAGCACGCTCGAGAGTAAACTTTCCAGAACGAGTTCGGCGGAGCGCACTTAAATGAGCTCCACACCCCAGATCCTGCCCAATATCATGAGCATAAGTTCGAACATAAAACCCCTTCGAACAATCCACCACAAAATCAACATTTGGCACATCAATTTTGGTGAGATCGTAATTCTTCACATAGACGGAACGTGGCTTTCGCTCGACCACTTGGCCTTTCCGTGCTAATTTATATAATGGCACTCCGTCCTTTTTTATAGCCGATACCATTGGAGGAATCTGCTCAAAGTCACCGGTATATTTATCGAAAGCAGCTGAGACCTGCTCGGCATTTAGATCAGGAACATCTTTCTCGACCTCAATTTCACCTTCCTTGTCCTGCGTCGAAGTCGTTGCTCCAAGAGTGAGCGTCCCAGCGTAGGTTTTGTCCTCACTCATTAAAAGATCCTGAATCTTTGTGGCACGATTTATGACCAGCATTAGGAGTCCGGTGGCCATCGGATCAAGTGTCCCACAGTGGCCAATCTTTTTCATATTGAGCTGGCGGCGAGCGATCGCAACCACATCGTGAGAAGTCATTCCAGGAGCCTTGTCAATCAAGAGCACGCCACTTGGCAGATCGTTAGAATTTTGCATCAAATCAGTTCACTATGAGATTCCGGCCCGCTTTATCGATTCGCGAATTTCCACCAAAACTTTCTCTCGGGCACCCTCCAAGGGCCCCGCCATCCGAATTCCAGCTGCAAGCGAATGGCCACCACCACCGAAAACTCCACAGATTTCGCTAGCATTCACACGTGAATCCTTTGAGCGCATCGAAACGCGCACTTTGCCATCTTCTAGATCTTCAAAGAAGACCGCAACCACTACCCCCTGGACTGAACGAATGAAGTCAATCATTCCCTCAGTATCATCATCTACTAAACCCAATTTGGTTTTAGTTTCCATCTGGAGATCCCACCATACGAGTAATCCGTCTTGGCTCCGATCGAGGCTATTTAAAAGAGCCCTCATCAGCTCGACTTTCCGATAAGGTTGGTTATCGTAAGTCAATTGATTGATTTCTCCCACATTCAATCCCCGCCCTACCAAATCCGCGGCCATTTCATAAGTTCTTTGAGTAGTGCCAGGATATTGAAACGACCCAGTGTCTGTAGAGACTGCCACATAAATCGAGTCTCGTGAGATCTCTGAAATCGGAAGCTTAAGTGCGATTAATAACTCGTAGATAATCTGACCAGTGGCCGGGCTTTCTGAATCGATATAATTCAAATCCCCATAGCCTGGATTGGAAATATGATGATCGATATTAATCAAAAGCTTTGTATTTTTAATCGCCTCGAGACTCCCCTCGCCAATCCGCGTATGAGCTGCCGTATCCAAAGTGAACGCGACTTCGACATCCAAAACCCCGACCTCTTTGGAAACCTCGACCTTCTCCGAACCTGGCAAAAACTTCAAACTTGGAGGACATCCATCATTATTTAGATAACGCACCGATTTACCCAATTTTTCCAAGGCGTGACCAAGTGCCAGAATTGATCCTATAGCATCTCCATCCGGGCGAACGTGACTGACGACAACAAACGAATTATGATCTTCGATAGCCTTTCCGATTTCGATAAATGTGGTGTTCTCTGGCATGAATGCAGGTGCGTAGGCTTTCCCACATTCCCCAATCGTTCAAGTATTGATCGAAATAATCGTAGTTCTAAAATTTGAGGTTCCGTTTAAAAACGGGCCCCTCTCAAATCTTGGGATTTCGGTAAGAAGCCGTCAAAATATAATGCTTTTCATCATAGAAGATTCGCTTGCAAGCTTGCCTTTCCTCGAAGAACAGGAATCACCCACACTCTTAATAACGAGATCTTCCACCAAGCTCAGTTGACCTCAAACTCGTCTGCCAAAAGCCTATTCTCTATAGCCACAGCGCTTCGATGATCCCATCTATGATTATTCCGATCAGATCTAAAATCTCGTGCTAAATTCAAGACTGTGACGAGCATTTGAGTCACCTCCACCGTGAAAAAAAAATCCCACGAGTCACATGAGACTCGCAGGATCAAAACAGTGAAACCTTTAAATTTTGCTGATTTATGATTTCGCCATCGCCGACTTCACCTTCTCCTCAATCTCGGTATAAAGAGCCTCATTTTCTTTAAGCGCAGTCTTAGTTGCATCGCGTCCTTGGCCCAGCTGCGAACCATCATAGCTAAACCAACTTCCACGCTTCTGGATAATTTCGAATTCCTGAGCGAGATCTATCAAGGACCCAACCGAGGAGATTCCTTCATTATACATGATGTCGAATTCCGCATCTGTAAACGGAGGAGCGACCTTGTTCTTTACGATCTTCACTTTGGTCCGACTGCCCTGAACGGTTCCATCAGTCGCTTTAATTTGACCAATTCGGCGAATATCAACTCGAATAGAAGCGAAAAACTTGAGTGCCCGTCCGCCCGGGGTCGTCTCGGGACTCCCAAACATCACGCCAATTTTCTCACGAATCTGGTTTGTGAAGATACAGGTCGTACGTGCTTTAGAAATAAAGCCAGTTAGCTTCCGCATTGCTGCACTCATAAGACGAGCTTGTGTTCCCACGGTCGAATCTCCGATTTCTCCAGAGAGTTCTTGTTTGGTTACCAACGCCGCCACTGAATCTAGAACAACTACGTCGATAGCATTGGAGCGAACAAGAGTCTCAACAATTTGAAGCGCTTCCTCTCCAGAGGAAGGTTGCGAGACCAAGAGGTCATCCAAATTCACGCCAAGACGACGAGCATACTGAGGGTCAAGAGCGTGCTCAACATCAATGAAAGCTGCGAGCCCCCCAGCCTTCTGTGCCTGAGCAATTGCGGTTAAAGTTAGCGTGGTTTTACCGGACGATTCTGGTCCAAAAATCTCAACGATCCGACCCCGTGGGAAACCACCCACCCCGAGAGCCCGGTCGATGACGAGATTCCCAGTTGGAATGGCTTCCACATCCATTCGCCGATCATCCCCCAAGCGCATGATAGCAGCTTCACCAAAATCTTTTTGAATCTGGGTGATCGCAAGATCGAGGTTTTTCTTACGAGCGGCAACAAGCTTTTCATCTCCTTTTGCTACAGCAGCAGCGGGCACTTTCTCCTTCTTCTCGGACATATCAGTATTTTTAACGGTAGTAGAACTCATGACAATGTTAGGTGTAACTAAACTAGGAGGAATAAATCATATGAACAGTGTTCAAAAAAGCAAAAACTTCAAAAAATTTGAATTTCTGCACCGCGAGTGAATTGGGCCCTTCTATTTAAAGAGAATCGCTAACCTGAGAGACTCCCTCTTCACTCCCCTAACCTCATCGCTTTCTCCGTAATGTTAGAGCTACGAGGTGAGCGGAGTCTTGAAAACTCCGAAAGAAGATCAGATGATCAAAGAATCTCTGAAATTTCAAAAGAGATTCCGGTAGTTTAACTCAACCGTAATAACAAAAAGCCCATGAAAATACTCAAAGCTAAGGTAACTTTCAACTTGCCTTAACCTGCGTATCTCTTATTCTGTTAGACGAACGTAAAACTTTAAACGTTGCGTTCACGCAGTAAATCCAAGTGAGGGTAAAGGTCCAAATCCTTTGCCCTCATTTACTTTAATTCCTTTTCTAAGCAAGATCCATCACAAGGACCTTACTCCACCACTCCTTGAATCCGGAAATGAATTCATCGTGGATTGAATCTCTCTCTTGGTAGGCATTATGACTCTCCATCGAATCAAATTTTAGCGAAATCGCATAATCAAACGAATGATCGGTTACCGTTCGTTCTGCAGTTGCAGCTGGCTTCCCCCAATGGCCCGAGGCGACATTTGGGGACAGCAAAAGCGCTTCAATCCCTTTTTCAAAAAAAAGGCGATCGTTATCGTTTTGCCGATCTTCCTTCAGCCAGAAATAAACATGATGTTCCATAGCCAAATTAATAGCGAAGTAGAACACCATGGACAAGCCAACTCCCAACCTACCTGAGGTTGATTTCCCCGTCAGATTGTGAGAGTTTCGGAGCGCGAGCGACCATCTCGCAACCACAATATCGCGCCATGGCAATCTCCCACTCGATAAGGCATACGTTCATCACTCTCATCTTTAGCTATTTCGCTTTCTCTCCAGCGATCGCGCAGAGCAGAAAAGAAGAGCGCGCTTTTCAGGAAGCCGAACGATATTACGAAGCTGGGATTAGGCAGTCCGACAACCTTCAAAAGCAGCGCTATACAACCTACGCGATTGGACTCTATACCAAGTATCTCAGATCTCATTCTGGATCCAAAAACGAGTCAGCGGCCCGATTCCACCTTGGTTTTGCGCGCCAAACCCTTGGGCAAATTGAAGAGGCAAAAAACACTTACCGTTTTTTGGTCGAACGCCATCGCAGGGGGCCTTATGTAGGACAAGCTTCTCGGCAGATAGCGTATCTCGCTATCGGTGAGACAGATTGGGAAGAGGCTGCAAAATATTTTCAGATCGCCTCACAGAACCTCTCCGAAAAAAATCTACGCTTTAGCGCGATGACCAAGCAGGCCGAATGCCTCTTCAAACTGGATCGCCAAGCTGAAGCCACCGTCGCTCTTCGCCGTATTATCGATACCGAAAAACATCCACATAAGGATTGGGCTAGCTTCATGCTCGCCTTCCAATATTTCGAAAAAGACGATTTCAAAACTACTATTCAACTCCTGAAAACACTCGTCACATCGGCACAACGCAGCCAATACCATTCTCAGGCTGTTTTCTATACCAGCCTGGCCTCGGCTGAACTGGCGCTAGAAGACACCAACGATTCACACTTGAAGATGATTCTAGGCATGTCAAGTAACACCCCCTCGCTCACGCCTGACCAGCGACGAAACCTTGCCACCAACAAAGCCCGCGCTCAGACATCACTGATGGGGCTCTATTCGAAGAAAAAAGATTGGGACACTGTCATCATTCTTTATGAAAAAGGCGACTTTGGAGCCACTGGTAAACTTGAAGCCCGCCGTTGCGAGCGAGCCGGCCTAGCGTACCTCTTCAAGCAAGATTACCGAAATGCCCGGGCTTGCTACCGGAGGGTTGATCGAGCCCTTCCAAAAAGCCACAAAGCTTTCGAAGCCTCCTACAAGTGCCTTAAATGTGATTACTGCCTCAAAAATCCGGATTTCAGTGAGCGTGTAGACCTCTTTTTTGAACTCTACGCCCAAAAATATCCAAATCACGAATACCTTCATTCTGCACGGTTTCTGCAAGCCGAAACTCTTTACAATCGCAAGGAACTGGAAGACGCAGCTCTGATTTTTGCCAATATCGACCGAAGCTCTCTTGATACTAAAATGCAACGTGAGCTCCTCTTTAAACATGGATGGTGCCTAAGCGAATCTGGCCAGTTCGACGGAGCCACCAGGAGTTTTTCACGTTTTCTTGCCGAGTTCCCAGAGGATCCTCGAGCCGCAGAGGTTCACAACAAACGAGCTGAGGCTCATCTGTCGCTTGGCGATTACACATCGGCTTTAAAGGATTTCGAAAGCGCCCTTGCTCTCAACCCTGCACCAACCCATACCGCTTTCGCTCTTCAAGGCAGCGCTCGCGTGCTTCGCCAAGAGAAGCAATTTGGGAGTATGATCGCCCGATATCGCCGGATCTTAAGCGAGTTTCAAAATCTACCCGTCGACACCATTGCTAATTCAAACTACTGGGTTGGGTGGGGATATTACAAACTTGCAAAATATAACGAAGCCCCTCCCTATCTTCGTAAGGCTAGAGAACTAGTCCCAGAATTTTACAATCAACCCGTGGGTGACCTTCTCATTTTGAGCTCCTTCAACTCCCGTAATAAGATGGCGCTGCACACAGTTCTCCAAGAAATCTACGCTAGAACCCCAGCTAAAAAAGTCCCCCAAAACATGCTTTCATGGCTAGGCGTTCAGATGTTTCACGATGGCCAGATCGAAGAATCTGCCAACTACCTTGAAAGAGCCACTAATTTGGAAAACCCGAAAGCAACCGAACTCGGAGTTTGGAGAATTTTATCCAAGGCACAAAACCGTTCAGGCCACTTTTCCGCGGCCCAGAAAACAAGCCTTCTTTTACTTGAGCAAAAACAAGAGGTCCGTTGGCAAGCAGATGCTTATCTTGATCTTGCCGAATCTCGCCTCGGACTCAGACTTTACCCTGAGGCTCTTGACGCAATAGCCAAAGGCCTCGCTATCAATGCCCCCGGACCTCATGTCGCCGGCCTTCATATCGTAGGCGGCGAAATTGCCCTGCTACAAGGTCAGTGGCTAAAAGCTCTTGAAGAATTTCGCGTCGCCATCCCCACGGTTCCAGACGACCCCCTTTTACAACCTCGGGCTCTTCACGGAGTGTATCTAGCCGCCAAAAACTACGGCAACAAAAACCTCGCCGATAAATATCAAGGGAAGCTTGCATCAAGATTCCCTAACTGGAAGCCAACCCTGAAAGTCAAACCAGAGTAGCGGCCTCGTTATTTTTTCTTAAGGTCCAAATTCTCCTGCGCAAGCAGACGTGAAATAAGCGGCTTCAGCGTCAATCCCTGCACCGCAATCGAAAAGATCACCACGAGGTAAGTCGCCATCAAGATTGCCTGTCTAGATTCCATATCCAGACTCCCATCTCTCGGCAAGGCGAGTGCCAAAGCCACCGAAATCCCGCCTCGCAGACCACCCCACGTCAGTATTCGGATAATTCCCGGTGAAAACGTGCGAGCTTTCTTAAGCACCACAACTGGTAGAGAGACAGCGATAATTCGTGAAGCCAAGACCACGACGATTAGAACCAAGCCAGCGAAAAAAGCCTGACCACTCCAAGTCAGCACAAAAATTTCTAGCCCAATAAGAAGAAACAAAAGTGCATTTAAAATCTCGTCGACCAACTCCCAAAAAAGATCTAGATGATCGCGGGTCGTATCACTCATTGCCATCAGGCGCCCATGATTTCCAATCATCAACCCTGCAACCACCATCGCCAACGGCCCACTCAAATGCCAGCTTGCTGC
Organism: Akkermansiaceae bacterium; assembly: GCA_022424905.1. Classification (GTDB taxonomy): domain Bacteria; phylum Verrucomicrobiota; class Verrucomicrobiia; order Verrucomicrobiales; family Akkermansiaceae; genus SW10. The sequence goes on from JAKMGP010000298.1 coordinate 46,363, forward strand.
TAACTGATAGCCCCCCGTCACGAGAGCCAAAGTAATCAGGATTTCAACCTGATAATTATCGATTGTCTTCAGCATCCAGTAGGCAACATAACCGATGGCTCCTCCCAGAAAAATTCCGCCGCCCACCTCAACAATAAACAACTTGCCTACCGATATTACCGAGGCATCTGCCTGACCCGCAGCTAAGCCAACTAATACCAAATAAACGACCACCCCGACTCCATCGTTAAAAAGAGATTCACCAGTAATTTTGGTTTCTAGCGACTTTGGTGCCCCAACCTTCTTTAGAATACCAAGAACCGCTACCGGATCAGTTGGCGAAATCAACGCTCCAAACACAAAGCACCAAAGAAAAGGAACATCCAGCCCAACCCACGAAAAAACGAAATAGGAGACCACTCCAATTAGAAAGGTGGAAACCAACAAGCCCGCACTTGCTAAAATTGCAACTACCCATTTTTGATCACGAAGGTCACCAAGATTAACGTGCAAAGCTCCTGCAAAAAGAAGGAAGCTCAACATCACATTCATGACCGTCTCATTGAAGTCGATTCGTGTCACAAATTTATCTGCACTCTCCTTCATTGCGTCCCCGCCAAAGAGTAAAAGTAGCATGCTAAGAACTAAGCCAATCAAGAGAATCCCGATACTTGTGGGCAACTTAAAAAAGCGATGATTAATATAGCCAAAAACAGCAGTAAGGGTCAGCAAGACAGCAGCAGTATCTAAAATGTTCATATCAGGAATTTGGTTGAATTGAATGAAGATGAAAAAAAATAGCGCTTCTCCATTTATCTTCAACATCGCGCCTTCTCCGACTCCAAAAGAGGCCTTTCCGATAGGCTCTTAACTTTAAATTTGAACGCTCCCCCTGTCTCTTAGACACTACCCTTACCGCCACTCTTAGGGGGAAAACAACATTGGGCTTATCCCACTTGGAGCCGTCACAAAAGTGGAAATCAATTTGATTTTCTTTTTTGCGTTTCTCTAAACCAAACAAGTATTGCGGCGACTTCGACTCTAGAAAAGAGGTAGTTTTTCGGACTGCTGTGAAATAAGGCTGGCCCGTTGGAGTGGAGCATGAACTCACGATCAAAGGCAGCATCAACAAAACCATGAAATCGAGTCGAATCATTACAGATTTCTGAGATGACATTTCACCAAAGCACGCGCTTCTTTAGGAACCCATTCTTCCCAGTCTTCGCCATTAGCAGCCGCCCTCAAGAGACTGCGCCCAGTTTTCTCAAGAAGCTTATCATCACCACAACCAATGTCCGTAATCATGCCATTTTCAATAAAATGCTCATAGAGCTTTTTCCATCCCTCGGGCGCACGAAAGTTATCTGCGGTAACATATTCCCCATCTTTACCATTCCGCCATGGATAAACCATTAGCGAGAGTTTACTCTTAAATAAGCGCCCGAATGACTCCAAGATTCCTCCCTCCAACGAATCAGACCACTTCTCTTTAAACAACTCGTTTAAAAGTCCAATCGATAGAATCATACCGATGGGTTCTCTTGTAAACCTTCTCAGCAATGCAGCCACCCGGTGAAATTCCGGACAATTGGAAACCATAACAACCTTACCCATCGCTTGTAAGGCATCAGCACGATCCAAAAATGATACCAAGTCGACTTCCCCATTACGTAGAAGATTACTGAGTGAAACCTCACAGACTTCCTGGCACGGTCGAGCTTCCTGAGAAACCCCAGTTGGCGGGAAAATTTTGCCAGCTTGATTCAACATATCTAAATGTAAATTTGTAACTGGCAAAAAACTTCCCCGCAGAATTAAAAGCGGAGTTTTGTAAAATGCTTCAGCGGCTTGCACAACTTCGCCATTCGGCAGAAATACGGTAGCCGAAGACATACCCTGTCTCACGAGCTCGAGCGCACAAATACGATTATCGACCATCTTGAAGGGCTCCCCCTCAAATCTCAGCATATCGATTTCAATCCGACCCGGCGCGATAAATTCTGTGAGTGAGCTAACGAACTCTCTGAGATTTCCACCCTGATGATAGGCCGCATCAATAAAATTGACTCCTAAAATCCCAAGAGCTTCCATTTGATCAACATTCTCATCATCGAGAAGATTGACGTGAAGAACAATCGTTCCAGACGGTCTGCCTGGTTGACCCTGAAAACGGATCGCTAACCATCCATGACACTCGGCGGTATCCTGATACCCCCTTGCTCTTACCGTATTCGCAAAGGCAAAAAAACGCGACTCCCTCCCTCTCGTTTCACTGAGACGCTTTTCAAGCAACTCATACTCATAATTGACCATGTCCACCACTCGCTCCTGAGATACATAGCGCTTACTCTTTCCGTATAGCGCATCGCTGATTGTCATGTCATAAGCTGAGATTGACTTAGCAACCGTGCCGGCAGTCGCCGAAGCCCTGAAAAACCAATTAGCCACTTCCTGCCCTGCTCCAATCTCAGCAAAGGTCCCATAGATTGAAGAATCGAGATTCATCTTCAGCGCCTTGTCTTCAGGCGTCTTAAAAGATTCAATCATCCTCATTGTCTTTACTGAGATTTTGCAACCAGCCACTTCCTACAATCTCAAGAATTTCAACCTGATCCTTGGAGCGTGATCCAGTGGGGTAAGCAACTCTGACCATGCAGGCAACCACTTGCCCGCCCTTCATCATAACACGAAACTTTTTGTCCTGCTCTGAGTCTCTCTCAACATAGCCGAGGAAGGAATGGATCGAATCCTTTAATTCCAACCCCAACGACCTCCATTTTCCATCTTCAGAAAAATCGTAATTATAATAATTCGCGGGTTTAACAATAACCCTCATAAGAAATGGCTTGTCCGGCTTTTCCGCCCTCATTTGCTCGGGAGTATAATCGCAATAACCAACCCAACTTTCCCAATCAATCTGATAGCTTTCTTCCTCCCCATCAACAACTCGTTCAACCGCAATAGGTGAGGATAAGAAATCAGCTTTTTGCACCAACATCGTGACAACGTCTCCGTTATACTTCATTTGCGACATATCCAATGCTTCGAATCCCTCTGCCTCATAAACCTCTCTCTCGTAATAACGATCTAGCAAAGGACCCACACGTTCGGAATTCCTAATATACTTTTTTAACTCGGCAGGAGATTCGGCCGTCACAAAGTTCCTGATGGCTTTTTCTACCTTAGCATTATCAAATTTCTCAAAATCATCCACATCCTTCGCAGCCATCTCTCCCTCTTCAATTTTTTTGGTGTTCCGATCTGCTTTCTCAATATCATCGAGCCAGGAATCAGCTTGTTCGCGATTAATTTCAGGCTTGGTGGAACCAGCCAAGGGGTTAATTCCCGAATTTTTATAGTAGACAAGACTCAGGGCCAAAAGGACGAATGCTGATAGCACAATACTCACAACCACCTTCCAAGACACGTTATCAGAGGCTTCCTCTCGTTCCCAGGCCATTCCTCCCGCCGCCTCTCCGACATACTGACGGCGACGACCTCTCATACTGCTCTCTGCCTTTCTAAGCTGCTCGGAAGTCATTTCCTGTGCCACGGTCACCCTCGCAAGAAGGTTTTTATTATCAATAGTCGATGAAGCCTCTTGATTCAAAACGCCCAAATTTTCACTTTCGCTCGATTGCACCGCTGCATTACAAACCGGACAACGGCCTGTTTGCCCAACTTGACTTTTCTTGATCCTAAAAAGACCGAAACATGTTGGGCATTGGAACGGAATCCATCGATTAGAGGAGGCGGTTTCACTCATTACTATGATTAATTATTGTTCAGGGTCTCAAAATCTAGTGGAGGCAGTTCAAAACGCGGAGGCTTCGGCAATCCCAACGCAGCCTCAAGCTCTCCCCGCACGCGATCCTCCACAATCAGAACCTCGTCCTCTGAAATCCAAGCCTCGGCGCTATCATCTTTTATTCCCAGGGTTGGCGTCTCACTATTATAAGGGTCAAACCCAAGGAGGAGAGGCACCTTGGCCTTGATAGGAATGGAATTCATTGCATCACTCACTTGAGCTTGATTAGCCAGTGCCTCAATATCGAGACCTCCTCCGTGAATCGCACAAATCCCTATTTCATGTCCCTTTTGTAAATACTCCTGATAACTGGTTGTAGGAAAGCTGATTTTACCCGTCACAGGGTCTACAAAAGATTCGTTACAATAACGAGTCGGACGCATTCCAGACACACGACAAATTGAGACTTTCTCCACCGAATCTGGAGGTAAGAGCTCCGGCCCTACGAACGCTGGTTGGGAGGCGTTCATCATATCTTCCCAAATCGGATAAGCCAAATTCTTGGCAAAAGCTGTCTCGTGGATTGCCTGCCGGTCTCCTTCATAAAACCCCACCCACACTGCACAAGTAATCCGACTATTATAGCCCACCATCCACGCATCTGTTAGGCCATAAGGAGTTCCACTCTTACCGCCCCCCAGTAGCAGACTCGACTTTAGTCCTTTTGAAGACTCAGCGAGATTCCCCTTTCTTAAAACATCGTTAAGAACGCTATGAACTTGAAAGGCAACAGCATCCGAACAAACCTCCTGACTCTCCAGCACCGGGCCATTTCCATTTAGCGGGTAGACGGTCTTCCCATCGATATCCTGAATCTCCAAGATATAGTGCCTCGCAGTAATCCGGCTTCCTCCCCGCGGAAAGGCCGAGTAGGCGGAAACAACTTCAGGCATGCTCACGTTGTCGAAGCCAACAATCATCCGATTTAAAAGCTTTTCCGAAGGAAGCTTGAGTCCAAAATTTTCTGAAACCGCGTGCACATTTGAAAGACCAATTTCCTGGCCGAGCTCAACTGTTGCTGCAATTTTGGACATTGCGAGGGCTCGACGCGAGGTGATCTTCCCTTCATATCCCGGATTGGCCACTTCCATTCCCCACTCACCAGCGACTCCTTCCAGTCCGCCGACCTGAAGCTTACGAAGATCCATCTGCTCATCGGTTAACATGGTTGCTGGATGTTTCCCTCTTTCAAAACCAGTAGCATAGACGAAAGGGAAAAAGGCTGTCCCAAGTGGGCGGCTACCATTCTCAATAAAATCATACTGTGAGTGCGCAAAGTTGCGGCCGCCTACATGAGCGATCACTTCACCGTTCTCATGATCCATCATTAACGTCGCACCTTGAAGATATTTCGGTGGTCCATTCGACTTCTTGTATTCCGAATACCTTGGATGTTTATATCCGTCCTGGTTCTCAACCTGTAAAAGTTGGCTCGCCATTTTTTGTTCGGCGGCCCATTGAACAGATGCATCAATGGTAGTTCGAATCGTGTAACCTCCTCGTGAAAGAGCCTCTTCTCCCACCAAATCCCGAGCTTGCTCAGCAACGATTTCATAAAGGAATGTTTTACCACGGCGAATCGGATTAGGATTCAACACCACTGGATCAGAGATCATTTTGTCACGATCTGATCTGGAAATCATACCCTCCAAAGCCATCCGATTGATGACCATGTCACGATTTTTTTTGTTCTCATCTAGATTATTGAGCGGCGAAATCCGCTGTGGATTCTTCAAACAGGCCACGATAGAAGCCGACTCTGAAATAGTAAGGTCCTCTGGTTCTTTACCAAAGTATCCAAGCGAGGCAGAACGCACCCCGTAGAACCCCGAACCAAATGGCACTAGGTTTAAATACATCTCAAGAATGTCTTCCTTCGCCGCTTTCTTGCGGGCCTCTTGATCGTTGGGATACTCGGACTCCAATTTTCTCTGGAAATGCTCCTCGATTCTCAGCGCAACGAATGCCTCCACCACCTTTCGCTCATACCCCGTCCACTCACGACGCCTTTTTTCACCGAGCAGATCGAAGGATTTCCGCGCCAGCTGCATCGTAATCGTCCCAGCTCCCTGCGTGATTGAACCGCTCTGAAAATTTAGCCAAGCCGCACGAGCCACGCCAACCCAATCAACCCCATCATGGGCATAAAACCGTTGATCCTCCTGCGCCAGAACCGCGTCTACAAAAACCGGGGGAATTTCCTCCAGCGGAAGAGAAAAACGATTCTCTACAAACATTGTGCCTATCTCAACGCCCCCACGGTCATGGATAAAGCTCATCTCCTCCTTCTCTCCAACCCGCTCCAAGTTATACTCCATTGCAATCTCACGATAAGGATTCAGTTTTCTATCCCCAAAGCGCGCCGCAAAACCAACTGCGATCAAGCACAACAGGCAAAAGAGCCAAAAACCCTTTCGCTTGAAAAACCCGCGCCTTGCCCTCTTGTTCCTTATCCCATACATGATGTCTCGCGAAACCGTCGATTTAACTGGCCTCCAACATGCATTTCCTTACCCCCGATCCGCCACGGGGGCAATCACTGACTTGGGTCGGCTTATCCTTGCTAGAGTCGAAGAATCTGGTCCCATTTCCTTTGCTGATTACATGGCGCAGTGCCTCTACCACCCCGAACTAGGCTACTACGCCCGCCCGGGAAAGCCCACCGTCTCAAAAAAGGGTGATTTCATTACGAGCGTTTCTGTCGGGTCGGTCTTCGGAAAACTCCTCGCTCACCGGCTTTATAAGTTTTGGTGCGCCAATGGGTCACCCAAAACCTTCACAATCCTTGAACCCGGTGCTCACGATGGCTCCCTCTGCCTCGATATCCTCGAAGCCATAAGCAACCTCGCTCCTGAATTCCGGAGTGCCGTCGACTACCTTGTTCATGAACCTCTCTCGGTTCGCCGCAAATCACTTCAGGCCAAACTCCAAGGTAAAGCTTGCGTTATCGCTACGCCAGACGATTGCCATGCAAAAATCGGAGCCCTGATCGCTAACGAAATACTCGATGCCCTCCCGGTGCCTCTCTATTTAAGGTCAAATGATCAATGGCACGAAATACTGGTAACATCAAATGCTGGCTCGCTTGACTGGGACAGCCGGCCCGCCAAACCTGATCTCCCCACAAACTTACCGGAAGGCTACGTCACCGAAGGGCCTCCCGAACTCTCTTCATTCATGACGCCACCCGCCAGAATGCTCGAAAATGCCCTATTTATTTGGATCGATTACGGTCTCGATGAAGAAGCACTTTATCACCCAGCCCGAACAGCCGGAACTCTTCGTTGCTACTTTAAACACAAAACCTGCGCTCACCCCCTTGAGAATCCCGGAGAGCAGGATCTCACTGCAGACGTTAACTTTACCGCTGTTGAAAAAATCGCTTCCTCACTGGGTTTCCAAATACACCCTGCCATGAACCAAAGCCGCTATTTAACCTACTGTGGAAAGGAGTGGCTTCTCTCTAACCCATCACCAAAGGAAATTAGTCAGTTCCAAACCCTGATTCACCCCACGCAGTTTGGCGGCCGGTTCTATGCCCTTGAGATGACCAAAGGTAATGTCAATCCCGCATCCCTTATTTAGAAAGGTAAAAGGCGGCGATTCACTCAGAACACGACCTCCAATTTGGGGGGATTTATTACTCCACCCCGAAAACGACCTCCAAGCCGGGAAGGTCTGCCTTTAAGGTCTTTGCTCCTTCGGCTGTCGCCTTAGATTGCCAAAGGTAGATTTTCTGTAAATCACCCAACCCTTTGAGCTTCATGAGCCCAGCATCGGTCACTTGAGTCCCGTATAGGTTCAACCACTCAAGCCCTTCCAGCTGCGCAACAGCATCAAGCACAGCGTCGCCTACCTGGGTCTGACTAAGATCGAGCTTTATAAGGTTTTTCATCTTAGGTAACTCGGTTGCCAAAGTCTCTTCCGTAATCGAAGCAGACCCAAGCTTGACGCTTGTGAGATATGTCGAAACCGAAGCCAATTTAAGAAAAGTCGTATCGTCCAACTTTCCGCGCAGACTCACTGCCGTAAATTCGAGGTCGTTGGAATCCTGAGATGTATAATTCAGGGACGTTTTAAAAGCGGGATCCTGCTTCAGAGCGTCAAGGGCATTTTGGAGAGCCTCCCTTTTGGCAATTTTTTCCTGCTCGACCTTATCTTTAGCGGCTTGTGCAGCCTCTTCCATTCGCTTGCGATCCTCGGGGCTCAACAACTTTTCAGCCGCCTCGATGATCTCAGGCGGTGCTCCCATTTCTTCGAGGGTCTTATCCACCAAAGTTTCGCTGCTCGGAATATTGTCAACCCACCAAGTGAGGAGCTTGACCTCATGCTCTTCCATCTGCTTCTTTTTAGGGGGAGGCATGTGCATATCATCATCCTTTGGAAGGACCATAACCTCGATCATATAGCTTTGCTTAGAATCCCCAGGAACAAGTGTACGATACTCGTCACCATCCAGACTATCTCCACCAATTAAAAGGTTCTCATAGGTGTCCATCAACAGCCCTCCCTTACTCTTTCCAGCTTCCTCCGAGTGGCAGTAGAGACACTTGTCATCCATGATTGGATAAACAACATCAGCAAACGCGAGACGATCCTTCGCCAGCTTTTTCACAGGTAAAGCAGGCTCTTGACCATTTGCATCCTCTTTACCAGCCCACTGCTTAAAAATTGGAACGTTCTCTGTAAGACCGCCCCACGTATTCGCAACAGGGTCAGATCCGTGGGTGGCCAAACCTCCAAAGTGAGCCCCGTATCCCATGGCTCCACCTGCGACGAGAAGAAGAATGCCATAAACCGGGCCACGCGATCCACTTCGACTCCCCCAAATTTTCGCTAAGAATGTAAGACCAAGCACTCCTACAAAACCGATCCCGACCCACATGTGCTTAAACATATCGTCCTCCCACTCCTCGGCTTTCCAGCCTTCAACACTCAGATCAAAAACACCCGTAAGACAGGCGATTATGCCCGTAAGGAACGCTAGAAAAAGACCCACTGCCGTCCGCGGACGGTATTTCCCAAAGGAAAACCAACTACAAACCTCCATCGCCAGAGTGAGAAAGACAATTCCAATTGGGAGATGCAAGATTAGCGGATGATATTCACCGACATTCGAAACCCACCACTGCCCGGAATTCAAGATCTCCAACATCGGGTCCTGCTCCATGTAAAATGGCAGATAAATCAGGCCTCCAGTGACAGCAAGAACGAAGAAAGTCAGAAAAATCGGGCCAACGGCGCTGCCTTCTTCGACATCTTCAATCTCAAACTTTTCCGGTGAATTAGTTTCCTTGTCCATGATGTTAGTTAGTCTTGCTACGATTCGTGCTCGAATAGTCTTTCGGTTCAGAGAACTTAATCAATTTAAAAAAAAAAAACGATCACAACGCAATTATAGCCCTGATCGCTCATCAGAATCCGTTCCAAAAAACGTTGTATTTAGTAACAGCCCCCAGCCATTCTTTGGCATGAGCGAAATTCCCAAAATCTTTCATTCGCTTGAGTATGATGGCCCTTTCAAGAGCTGCCTTACCTGCGATAGACAGTTCGAGAAAATTGATGAGCCCTATATTATTAATAAGGTATTCCAGGGTCCCGAGTGCGTCTTTGAATTCGCTATTTGCCAGACCTGCCGAGAAGAGACGATAGAATCCTTCTCGGAAGAATCAAAAACACGCCTCCGCAAAATGGCGGAAGAGAATCCTATTCTCCAAAAGCGAAGCGAACGCTTCACAGACAGTGAGGATCATGAGGAATGGACCTCGGAGTGCGCCCATTGCGCGGCTCCAGCTTCAGAAATCGAAAACTTTACCACCGAATGCCTCAGCTTCGGAGGCTACATGGTCTACGACCCCTACCCAATTTTAGTCTGCGACTCATGCATCGAGAAGAATCAAAAGCTGCTCTCTAAAGCCACTCAAGACCAATGGAATAAGTTTATTCTCGATAACTTTGAAGGCCCGCCTGCCGACGCCCTCAAACCAGACAAGGTTCCGGTTCTTGTCTAGAACCACCCACACCATGCTCCCCACCGACCGCCCTGCTCTTTTTCTCGCGCCCATGCAGGACGTGACCGATCTGCCTTTCCTGCGGACCATCGCGTCCTTCGGCGGGGCCGATCTCTACGTCACAGAGTATTTCAGGGTGCATATTCACTCCCAGCTTGACCCTTACATCTTACGCTCGATCATCGAAAACCCGACCGAAAGACCCATCATTGCTCAACTGATCGGTCAGGATGCCGCCGAGTTAGCCCGCACCGTGTCAAACCTCAAACAATATCCCATTTCGGGAGTAGATCTTAACCTTGGCTGCCCAGCCCCCGTCGTTTATCGCAAGAACGCCGGCGGTGGACTGCTACGCCACCCGGATCAGATCCATACTATCTTGGGCCGCCTTCGTGAGGCCTGTGGGGCGACCCCATTTACCGTCAAAACCCGAGTAGGTTTTGAATCAGAAGAAGAATTTGATCAACTTCTTGGAATCTTCCAAAGCCACGCAATCGACCTTCTCACGATCCATGGGCGAACCGTGAAGGAACGGTATCAAACGCCCGTTCACGATGATCGCGTCGCACAGGCCGTTCGAACCCTCAACTGTCCAGTGATTGCCAATGGCAATGTCGTCAACAGCAAAACCGGGCTTAGTTATCTTGGGTCAACCGGAGCCGCCGGGCTCATGATAGGCCGTGGCGCGATCCGTAATCCGTGGATTTTTGAGCAGCTCCGTTGCGCGACATCGAAACAAGAAATCCCGCAGGTCACCGGGCGAATGATTCTCGAATACATCACGAAGCTCTACGATGAGACGGCACATGAAATCTCCGAATTCATAGAAGACCGGCACGTGCAAAAAATGAAAAAATATCTTGTCTATATCACCCAAGGGCATCATGCCGACTTCGAACACCAAATCCGAAGAGTCAAAAACAAGACCGAATTTTTTGACACCTGCATTCGTTTCCTGGATCATAAGGACCATGCGCCTGACCTTCCTTCGGAAAACTCGCGACTTTTTTGCGGCTTCTCACAATTTCTCTGAATAACTTTCACGTTGACTTTGTCCGGTCTCCTGTGAAATCTCTCCGTGCAATGGCCATGAATCAGGAAGTGCTCCATACTGAGAAGATCCTCGCAGACCGCAAAATCTTCTTTCTAGACCTTAAGGAAAATGCCCGAGGACGGGTGGTCAAAATCACAGAAGATGTGAGTGGAAATCGCGACACCATTATGGTGCCCGCTGAAATTCTCGGAGACTTCATCGAAGCTCTTACCGACATCAAAGAGACTGCCGATCAGCAGGACTAAATCTCCGGAAAGGGTCTCGAATCGCTGCGGAAGCGGGAATACCCGCTCGGTTTTCGGTGGAATCTTGTGTGGAAAAGCTGCCCCCGGGGACAGCTTAGATTACCCTGCAACTTCTAGGCGGGACCCGGCCGCCATCATCGGCGCGATCGACTGCAGGTCAATCTACCACATGTCACCCTTCTCTAGATGGCTCATACTCCTCTGACCCAATCAAGAATTTCACCCCCCATTTTAATGTCGAATTGCAAACGAAGGAAAGAAGCGTCACTTTTTTATATGCATCTGTTCCTTCTCCTTTTTATTGGGATCCTTCCTCTACAAGCCAAACAACCTAATATCCTAATGATTCTAGCCGATGACATGGGCTACGGAGATCTTGGCTGTTACGGGTCCCGGCAAATCGAGACCCCATTTCTCGACCAACTCGCCACAGCAGGAATCCGCTGCACCGATGGTTACGTTTGTGCAAACGTCTGCGCCCCCTCCCGCGCAGGACTCCTTACCGGTCGCCATCCCCAACGTTTCGGGTTTGAGCACAACTTGAACAAATCCTTCCCCACCCTACCTGAACGGCTTGGTATTCCGGTCGAACAAAAAACGATCGCCGACCATCTCAAGAAAGCAGGTTACCGCACCTCCTTGATAGGTAAATGGCACGTCGGCGATTCAGTTCCCGGGATGCTACCAAACGCTCGTGGTTTCGACTATTTTTTTGGAATGCACTCTGGGAGTCATGACTATTTTCCAAAGGCTGAGAAAAATAAGCTCTTCAGAAACAAAAGCCCGATCAAGAAAATCGAGTATCCCTATTTGACCGATTGGTTCACCCATGAAGCGATCGGCCAAATGACCGTCGCCGAGAAACCCTTTTTTTGTTTCCTCTCACTCAACACGCCTCACACCCCCATGCAAGCGAAGGAGGGAGACTTAGCCAGGTTTTCTCACATAAAAGGCAAGCGCCGCCAAATCTACGCGGCGATGCAATGGTGCATGGACCTCAATATTGGAAAGATTCTCGCTCACCTCAAAACAACCAAACAAATCGAAAACACTCTCATCGTATTTTACTCCGACAACGGAGGGAGTGTCACCGCCTCACATGCTTGTAATGCTCCCCTAAATGGAATGAAGGGATCATTTCTCGAAGGAGGAATTCGCGTCCCTTTCATCTTCCACTGGCCCAAAGGTCTACCTTCGGGAAGGGTCTTCAAACATCCGTTCACATCGCTCGATCTTCTTCCTACCTTCGTAGCTGCAGCCGAAAAAAACCTTCCTCCTAGAATCACCAAAAAGGGCCGCAAAAAAATCATCAATTATGACGGCCATAACTTACTCCCTTTCCTGCGCGGCGATATTACCAAAGCTCCCCACGAAGCTCTTTTCTGGCGCATGACGATGCGAGGTGCTGCAATCCGTGAAGGAAACTGGAAACTTCTCGTTAACGTTCATACTCCACCAGCACTTTACAATCTAGCAGAAGACATTTCTGAACAGCACGATCTCTACCAAAAAATGCCGGGAAAAGTTACGGATCTCTGGCTCAAACTAAATGAATGGCAAGAGTCCCTTGAAGACACTCCACACTGGCAAGAGGATCCCTACTGGCAGGGCTACAATCGCAAACTTTATTCTCACGATTACTGGCTTACCCAACCCACCAAAAACGAAGAGTATTACGGCGTCCGTAGAATTGGGCGACGATAATAGGAGTGGTAAAAAGCTAACTTAGAAAATAACTTTTGCGTGTTTCTTCTTCATCCTCTCGGAAACCTCATGTGTGTTCCGGGAATACCATCAACTATCGCTTTAGCCGAATCCGACGATATTCCATCTGCCCACGATCTCCTTCCAATCCGATCGGGCCACTTTTTGGGAGTTTGAATTCTTCTTCAAGGACTTCGCCATTGCAGGTGCAGCGCGCGATTCTCCCTTTCACCACAACAATAATTTCATTCCAATCAGCCGGCTTATAACTCTTCAGATCTTTATAAGGCCCGGCAACCAAATAGTCACGACACTGCAGCTGAGGACGACGAATAAAGACCCCGCTGTCAGCGTTTGCATTAGCACGGAATTCGAGCTTCAACGTGAAGTCTCTGTCAAACTCCTCTACCGTCCAAAGCTGGGTGAAACTTCGGCCCTCCGGCGGAGTGGTTACGACAAGACGACCATGCTTAGCATGATAGCGCCCCTCGCTGCTCGTCGCCATCCCATCAAAGTTTTCTATCTCAGTAAGAGTCTTCTTATTTCGGTATCCCCACCCACTTAAATCTTTTCCATTGAAAAGAAGTTCATATCCTTCTTCGCATTTAAAATTTTCCACGGGAACTTCAACAAGATCCATCAATTCAAGAACAGGACGCAGAGTCCTTCCCCACATTTTATACCCTACCGCATTAGGATGTAGGAGATCAGGAAACTCCGCTTTTTTTGCATTGCCATTCTCATTGGCAAACATCGACCAAGTGTCGATCAAAGTAACCTGTTTATCCCCCTTTACCGCCTCAGCGTAGAGAGCATTAATTTTCTTAATTTGCTCTGCCGAACGTCTCTTTGATTCATGACTCGGAAAAACATTGCAAAGAATAATCGGCATCTCTTCGCTTGATGCCTTCAATTTTTTGATGATAAGAGCCAGATTACCTGCAATCACCTCCGGGCTTGCACCTTCCTCGAGGTCATTTGTTCCCATCAAAAGCACCACACCAGTAGGATTCAGTGCCAGAACATCTTCCGGTATCCGGTAAAGCATTCCCCGCGTGGTATCTCCGCTAATTCCGCGGTTTGCGACTTTCGTTTCACCAAACGCCCCTTTCAAATCATCACCCCAGCTCTGGGTAATAGAGTCCCCCAGAAATACCAGCGCTCCCTGCTTGGCCTCAACTTCTTTTGCCCAAGCCGTGCGCTTATTTTTCCAGAGGTTACGGAACCATTCGTATCGCCGGACCGGGCCCTCGCCCGAAATTTCGGAATCCGGAGGAATTACTGCCACCGGTTCACGGGCCGTAAGCGAAGCAACGGTAAGAACAACAAATAAGAAAATAAACGCACGCATGCCAAAGAACATGTGAGAATTTCAGCGCTCTGACGAGAATGGATTACTCACAAATTATCGACGTCTTCCCCGGAAGCGATCACGCGGATCGTCTCCCTTTTCTTCCTCGTCTTTGTAACCCAAAATCCCACCTTTTTTGAGATTGCGGACAAAGTCCTTCATATCGCTTTTAAGTTGCTCGTCGGAAACCAAAGCTCCCAGCGCGCCTTTCCGGTCATCAACTTTCTCGAGTGCTGCCGTTGCAGTACTAGCAGTGCGCTCAATAGAAGTTAAAACACGCGGCACATCTTCCAACGCCGGGCTCACCCGCTGGAGGACAGCTTGCGCCGTCTGATTTGTCTCTCGGACCTCGTTAATCGCGAGATTGAAATCACCAATCGCGGGATCGAGTTTCTCGCCCAATTTCACGAATGATGCTGAAGCTTTTTCAAGATTCTCAAGCGTCCCATCGAACCGTTTGATATTTTCAGCGGCAAGCACTTCTCCGTTTATCTTGTCCATCGTCTCTGAAAGCTTGGACGCCACACTTTTAACCTCATCAACCGATTCCCCAATTTTCAGAAGCGCTTTCTCTGCTTGCTCGATCACCTCCCGAGTACTTCCCGCAATCAACTCCGCTTCACTTTGGAGAAGATCCAAGCCGCCAGGTCCAGCACCCATGACAGTCTCTCCTTGCTCGATAAAATCATCAGTCCCCACCGAAGGTGGAGTAATTAAAATTTCTTTATCTCCCAAAAGACTCGCCTGACTGATTCTCATAAATGCCCCCTTTTCGATCCGGTGATCTTCATCAATCGCTAGGACAACTTGGATTTTTGAACCATCAACAAGCTTGGGTTTTTCTGCCACTTCTCCAATCTTGGCACCTCGCAGACGCACCGTGCTCCCCTTAATGATCCCTGGGGCCTCCTTGAAGCTGACCTTTATCTCATAGCGCTTCTTGAATAGATCACCAATATTCCCAAAAAGGAGGATGATTGCTCCAAGCATCGCAAGCCCGAGAAATAGAAAGACCCCAACAAGCGTCTCGGTTTTTTTGGAATTAGTCGCCATAACGTTAGTATGCCTGCCCGAAGGCAAAATCACAAATCCGAATCCTGAGAACGCCCTTCAACGAAATTTACCAAGACAGGATCCTTACTATCCTTCAATTCGTCTGGAGTCCCTTCCCAGTAGACTAAACCATCCTTCATGAAGACCAAACGGTCTGCGATCCGGAACGCACTGCGCATCTCATGAGTGATGACGACATTGGTGATACCATGCTCGTCTGCAAGATCCTTAATCAATCGGTCAATCGAATCCCCTGTCACCGGGTCTAGTCCTGCATGAGGCTCATCGTAAAGCACGCAACACGGCTCTTCTACCACCGCGCGGGCCAGAGCCACCCGCTTACGCATTCCACCCGAAAGGGTTGCTGGCATTTTATCCTCCTGACCTTCAAGGTGCACGATTTTCAGAGCCTCACTTACCCGACGAGAAAGTTCATCGCGATCACGGAGGCCAGCCTCCTGCATCGGAAACGCAACATTCTCTGCCACCGTCATCGAGTCAAACAAAGCCCCACTTTGAAACATCATGCTAATTTTCTTTCGAGCCCAACTTAGGTCCCGCTCCGATAGATCAGAAATAACCTTTCCTTCCAAAGTCACCGTTCCCTCATCCGGCTGTAGCAAGCCTACCATATGCTTCATCAGGACCGATTTTCCACCACCCGACCCACCGAGCAAAACCAAAACCTCCCCTCTCCTAACATCAAGATCCACCCCTCGAAGCACCACTTGGTCACCAAAACTCTTCTTAATGCCCCGCATCTCGAGGAAAATCTCACCTTTCATATCCCTTTTCTAAGCCCTTGAATGAAGAATTGCACTCCGGGAAATTTACGATTTGCTCCCAGAGATGAGTTCCCTGCAAAATCCCCACAACTTGATCGTGATCGGAGGCGGTGCAGCAGGCTTTTTTGGAGCCATCTCCGCGGCCCAAGCTGGGCTTCAAAACATCCTCATTCTAGAACGTGGACCAGAAATCCTAACCAAAGTCCGTATCTCTGGCGGTGGCCGATGTAATGTGACCCATAACTGCTACGAACCCCGCGAACTCGTCGAAAACTATCCCCGTGGAATCAAAAATCTCATGGGCGCTTTTCATCGATTCCAACCAGCCGATACCATCACCTGGTTCGAAGGCCAAGGCGTTGAGATCAAAGTCGAAGCGGACGGCCGCATGTTCCCCACTACTGACAAGTCCGAAACCGTCATCAACGCCCTCACTTCCGCCGCCCGAGAAAATAACGTGGCATGGCACACCCGCTGCGGAGTGGAAAAGGTTCGTAAGAGCAACGATCTCTTCGAACTTAAAACAACTAATGGCCTAACCTACTTCACGAAGTCACTTCTCGTCGCCACTGGCGGGATTCGTAGTGAGCACGCCCGCATTCCAGCCGAAGACCTTGGGCACAAATTGAGCGATCCTGTCCCCTCACTCTTCACCTTCAAGATCGAAGACTATCGCCTTCACGGACTCCCCGGAGTCTCCGTGCCTAACGCTTCGCTCCGAACCGGAAAAATTGAAACGCAAGGACCTCTCCTCATCACCCATTGGGGCCTCAGCGGTCCAGCCACTTTAAAAGCCTCAGCCTGGGGAGCGCGTGAACTCTCAAAAAGCGACTACCACTTCACTCTCGAAATCAATTGGACTGGAAACGAAACCCCTGATTCCCTTGAGAGTAAATTTGACGAGCAACGTCGTGAATACGGAAAACGAAAAGTCGCAAAACGCAGTATTATTGACGGCATTACCCACCGTCTCTGGCAACGCCTAACCGAAACAGCGAAGATCACCGAGGCGACAACTTGGGCCAACCTCACCCGAGATCAGTCGAGCCAGCTCGCTCGCGAATTAGCCGCTGCAAAATTCAAAGTCACCGGAAAAAGCCTCAATAAAGAAGAATTTGTGACCTGCGGCGGAGTCTCGCTCGATGACCTGAACTTAAAAACGATGGAAAGCAAATCTGTTCCAAACCTTTACTTTTCCGGTGAAGTTCTCGATATCGACGGAGTTACCGGCGGTTTCAATTTTCAGTCCGCCTGGACCACTGGGCATCTCGCAGGTCTCGCTATCAATGAACGCCTGCATTGCAATTCCAGCGGGATGGTCTAAATCATCGCCATGAGTAATTCGAACCCCTTTCTTAGCCAAGATTTCAAAATCAAATGGTCGACCCTGACTCCCGATCAGATTAAAGCCGGCGTCACCAAAGCTATTGAAATCGGCAAAAACAACATCAATGCCGTTAAAACGATCACGCCTGACGAAGCCAGCTTTGAAAATACTTTTGGCGCCCTAGAGTCTGCCACCGACGATCTAGACCGTTCCTGGGGCCGCGTGAACCATCTCGATTCCGTCGCCAACTCCGATGAACTCCGTGAGGCTCTCAACGAAATGCTTCCAATCGTCTCGGAATTCTCTTCATCCATCTCGCTCGATGACGACCTTTGGCAAGTTCTGAAATCCTATTCAGAATCCGAGGCCGTCACGACGCTCACTGAAATTCAACAACGCTTCGTTCAAGAAACCTGCAACGATTTCAAAGCTGCCGGGGCGGATCTCGATCCCGACTCAAAAAAGCGCATGTTCGAAATCAATGCCGAGCTTGCCAAAGTCACTCAGAAGTTTGGTGAGAACGTTCTCGATTCCACGAACGCCTGGGAACTTTACGTCGATAGTGAAGACGAATTAGAGGGACTCCCCGAATCCGCCAAAACCGGCGCAGCCGAGGATGCCAAGAGTAAAGGAAAAGAGGGTCAATGGCGTTTCACCCAACAATTCCCATCCATGTATCCTGTCATGCAGTATGCCGAGACCGTCGAGCTACGTAAAAAGATTTGGGAAGGTAGCGGGACCATTGGTCACGGTGGTGATCACGACAATACCAAACAAATTTGGGAAATCCTAAAACTCCGCCAGGAGAAAGCAGATCTCCTTGGATTTAGTAATTTCGCCGACCACGTTCTTAATCGCCGCATGGCGAAATCCGGAACTGGCGCGCTTGAATTCACAGAAGACCTCCACTCAAAAATCAGCGAAAGCTTCAAGGAGGACATGAACAGCCTTGAAGCTTATTGGATGAAAAATACTGGAGCGGAAAACGGACCAATGGAACCCTGGGACGTGGCCTTCTGGTCCGAGAAGCGCCGCAAGGAACTCTATGACTTTGATGATGAATCCTTACGTCCCTACTTCCCGGTCGACCAAGTCATGGACGGACTATTTGCTCTAACTTCCAGACTCTTCGGAATCAAGATTTCCACTTCCGAGGCTGAAACATGGCATCCTGAAGTGAAGTTTTACGAAATTCACGACACTGCATCAGGCGATCACCTCGGCTCATTTTACGCCGATTGGCATCCTCGTGAATCAAAGCGTGGAGGAGCATGGATGAACTTTCTTGAAACCGGAATTCCCGACCCACGCACTCCCCATCTCGGGCTCATCTGCGGAAACATGTCGAAGCCCACCGGAGACAAACCAGCCCTCCTCACTCACAACGAAGTAGAAACTGTCTTCCACGAATTTGGTCATCTGCTTCACCACCTCTTGTCCGATGTCAAAATCAAGTCACTCGCTGGAGTCAATGTCCCTTGGGACTTCGTAGAGCTACCATCCCAAATTATGGAAAACTTTTGCTGGGATCGTGAGTCTCTTGACTTCTTCGCGAAGCACTACGAAACCGGCGAGACAATTCCTGAAGAACTCTTCGATAAGATGATCGCAGCCCGTAACTATATGTCGGCATCGGCCTTCATGCGGCAACTCTCGCTCGGGAAACTCGATCTCGAATTACATGTCCATCCAGAACGTTACTTCGACAAAAACCTCGACGAAGTGGATCGCGAAATCCTAGCCGACTACAAAGCCAAACTGGCTACTCAAGGCCCTTCAATGGCCCGACGTTTCAACCACCTTTTCTCGTCACCCGTTGGCTACGCTGCCGGTTACTATTCTTACAAATGGGCCGAGGTTCTCGATGCTGACGCCTTCACTCGTTTTCGTAAAGAAGGAGTCCTCAATCAAGAAACCGGCATGAGCTTCCGAAAGGAAATTCTTTCGCAGGGTAATTCACGCCCCGTCGACGAATCCTATCGACAATTCATGGGCCGTGACCCTGAGCAAGCCGCTCTTCTCGAACGATCGGGACTCGCCTAATTTCAGTCGCAAGGGTGAACCTCAGAAGGGTCCTCGTTACCATCGAGTCGTCACATTTCAATTCGACACGCGCACTCCCCCATTCTGTAATTACCCGAGAGTTTATTTCAAGACATGCCCGATACTCTGACCGCTACTGCAAAAGCACTTAATCTCGACCGCTACGAAAAACATATCTTTCTCTGCGCGACGCCGACCGAAGCAAAGTGCTGTAATCACGACGAAGGAATGGCCTCCTGGCAATTCCTTAAAAAACGCCTCAATGAATTGAAACTATGTGGTCCCCAAGCTCTGTTACACCGTAGCAAAGCCGACTGCTTGCGCATATGCGCTCAAGGGCCTATTGCTGTCATCTATCCCGAAGCTATTTGGTACCACTCCTGCACTCCTGAGAATCTCGAGCGCATCATCCAGGGACATCTTATTGGAGGGACTCCAGTCGAGGACCTCCAAATCAAACCCTAGCAAAAACCCGTCTTCGCTCTATGCGCTTGCCGCTCCTCACCCCTCCAGCTAAAACTTTTTAATGCCCGTTCACGTTGTCACTGGAACTGATGAAGGCCGCGTCTCCGAAGAGGCCGCGTCTCTTTTCGAGGAACTAAAGGCACCGGGTAGCGATGATTTTTCAAACGAAATCATTGAAGGGGTCGCTGATAACGCAGAAGACGCCTTCCAAAAATGCTCGCAAACCATTGAGGCGCTGCAAACGTTAGGGCTCTTTGCTGCTAATAAAGTTGTCTGGCTAAAGGCCGCTAATTTCTTTAGCACCGACCGCACTAGCGAAGCAGAACGCGCTGTCACCGGTGTCGAAAATCTGCTCGAAATTCTTCAAAACGAGCTGCCTGAGGGTGTCGATTTTCTCCTCAGCGCCACTGGAATCAATGGGGTTCGGCGGTTCGGAAAGTGGGCTAAAAAAAATACAAGCTATCAAGCCTTCGATAAAATTGACGTCTCGAAGGAAGGTTGGGAGGAACAGGTTGCACGAATTGTCAAGCGGGTCGCTGGAGAGAAAGGCCTGAGCATTCAGGGGGAAGCTCTTGAGCTCTTCGTGCAACGAGCCGGAGCAGAAACCCGGCAGATCAGCAATGAGATCGAAAAAATAGACCTCTATCTTGGCGATAGCCGCCGGGAGGTGTCCGTCGATGATGTCACCCTCATGGTCTCAGTGAGCCACAAGGGTGTCATTTGGGAAATCTCCAGAGCAGTCGAAAAGCGAAATGCCAAACGGGCTATCGAACTCATTGATTCACTCATCGCAAAAAACGAGAATGCCGTCGGCCTGATCAAAGCCTCGATCATTCCGACTGTTCGGAATCTCTTTTTCGCTAAGCTAGTGTCAGCCTATGGTTCCGCTAATCGAGCTCCCGCGGGAATCCAAGCCGTTCTTCCCAAGAAAAAAGACGGCACCGTCAACACATGGGGTCTTAAAATGGCCTCGGCCGGTGCAAAGAATTTCACCCTTCCCCAACTTCAACAAGGCATGAACGACTGTCTTGATGCGGACAAAGCATTGGTGACTTCGGGGCAAGATCCGCGGATGGTTCTTCACAAGCTAGTGATCCGTCTTTGCGATGGAAAACGTGCTGCTTGAAGAGCTTTCGTTTCATTACGCAAAAAAGAGATTCGAGCGGTCCTCGAATCTCCATTTGTTTGTAAGCTCAACCGCTTTTATAAACGACGGCGGCGTATTGCCATGATGCCAAGCGTCAGAGCTAATAAGAAGCTTTGCGTCGGCTCGGGAATGGCCGCCACTGCAAGGGGAGCTCCGGTATTCTCAAAAGCCCAGCTGTGGATCACTCCTGGGGTGCCGTTATTCTGAAATGTCACTTCCAACCATCCAAAAGCCACCGTGTCATCACCATCATCCAACACCAACGAGAAGCCAACGTAGCCTTTCTTTCCCGGAGTGAAACTCACGAAGTTATCTGTCGCACCTCCATAGCCAGTCGAAGAAGGCGAGCTAGGCCCCACAATTACTCCGACTCCCAGATTTTTAAGAACATCCGTATTATCCGTTCCTTCTCTTACTGGCTGCCAGCTTGGAGCGTCGGCAGTTTCATCGGCATCATTACTGAAGCCTTGGCCAGCGAACACGAAGTTCAGATCTCCACCAGAGAGTCCAGAAGCCGATGTACTCGTCGTGCCAGTCTCAAGATCGACGGCAACCCCCGAATAATTTGCTGGAATTGGAATGTTCTCATCGACAAAGGAAATCACAGCAGCATTTGCGTGAGTTAGTGAACAGGCCAATAAGACCGCCAATGCCGTAAAGGATTTTGTTTTCGTTCGCATATTATGAGGGATTAGAGACTAGTCCTGTGGGTTGTTTAAAATTACGGAGATTTATGGAGCAGTCACCTGAAGACGGCCGAAGCGGGCTTTCCGTCCGCTGCCTGGCAAAATAAGTGGAAACTCAACAACCATAGCCTCAATGGCTTCACCACCAGCTCCGGTTCCAGTCGCCACAACGGTTGGAGAAACCCTATTGTCCTCATAATCGACAACGTTCGGACTAAACTGCTCAGTAAGTGTCAAAGGAATCGCAGAAAAATCCGCACGACGAGTGTAACGGAAGTAGAGCTTCCCATTGGTCGAATCACTCCAAACCTGAGGCGGTCCAAGTGAGGTCACGGTTCCCGCAACTCCATCGACGGTCAGAGTTCCTGCCGTAGTGGTCGGATCCAAACCAGCCGCAAAGTTCGCAAGGTTCGTGAGACCATTGAAGGCAACTGCACTATTTGCACCCGCACCAGAATTCGCAGGAGCACCGTAGTTATCAACACGCCATTGGCCGAAACTGGTGTAGCTCGTTAAGGCAATCCCGACATCGTTAGCATCACCCGCCGCGGTATCAATTGTCGCAATAAGCTCAGTGGCATCTGCATCTAACGCACCCCCTTGCGGTAAGCCCGCAAAACCTCCAATCACCGATTCTGTATTATCGTTGTCGATGATAAGAAGGGTTCCCGGAGTGAGCCCGCCACCAGCACTGACTTCAAGGACGCTAGCGCCCCCCAGAGTGACCGTTCCATTTACAACCACCTGATCATGACCAATACCCGGCGTATTGTTATCAAGGTCAACTTCAAGAGTTCCATTCATAACAAGATTCCCAGTTGTGAAGGTCCCTACCCCTGCGCCAGGATTAAAGGTCGCATTAACCCCAACCGTTACTTGAGCATTGGTAGAACCAGATCCCGTTAAAACGGCAGCTTCGTTCACGTTAAAGTTATCACCACCAGTCTGCGTCGCATTGAAAATGGTCGTTCCCGTGCCACAAACGGTTGTGCCGGCATAGGTGTGGTTTCCTTCAAAAGTAACGATGCCCTCATCAAAACTGCTCTGAACAAGAACATTTCCAGGACCGGAGATATCACCGGTGATTGTCCAAGTCCCATTGTCGCGGTTATCGCTGCCCTCAAAGTTAACGTTGGTAGCAGGGGTCATCACGATGTTACCGCTGACGGTCAGATCACAACCCTCGAGCCCATAGTTACCAAAACCGCGCGTTCCACCATCGATCGGGCTGATGGTTCCAGAAAGCTCATAATCCACTGTCCCACCGCAGCGGAAGCCACCTTGAGTGATATCGATGTCATTAGGAATCACCAACCCTGAGGTCCCAGCCTGCAACTGAGATCCCCGAGAAAGCACCTTACCGGTTCCTAGGTGGCCGTTATGATTCACAACCGTAAAGCCCGCCTTAGTTCCCTGATCAACCCCGTTGTAATTTGAGGTCGCCCCATCGCCGAGGACAAAACCTCCAGTGAAGGTATTGGCGCCAGGATTGTCGAAAATGATTGTTCCATCGCCGAGTGTCCCAACCGAGCCGGTGCCGCTGATGATACCAGTCTGACTGATCGTCTTATCGACATCAACGTTGAGCTCTAAACGACCAGCATCAGTTACGACGACCGGTCCATCTCCAGCCAGCTCACCCTGAAGGCCAGTAGTGTTCACAAAGCCAACCCTTAACGTCCCATCCAAAATTGTCGTGGTGCCAGTGTAGGTATTGACTCCACGAAATACCAGCAGGGATGAACCAACCTTAGTGAAATTTCCACTTCCGGAAATGATGGCATCAATTCCAGGCCCCACATTACCAGTGGCACCCACCTCAAGCGTATTGCCCTGAAGATCGATACTGGTGGTCGTCGCCGCACCAAGGCCTCCAATTTGCACCGGGCCTGCAGTAT
>JAKMGP010000314.1 GCA_022424905.1 Akkermansiaceae bacterium
GTCGGTTGATCCATCATACCAAGTGTCTTCGAGCGCCCCTGCTTCAAAGGAAATGTGGAGAAGGTTTCGGTCCATGGAGTAGGGCTTTTTATTGGAAGCCTGAACGTTGATGCCGTGTTCTTCACAATACGCGATCATTTCGGCACGCCCTGGGAACTGCTCACGAAAGGAATCATCTCGCCAGGGGGCAATCATCTTAATGTCGGGAGCGAGGGCATTGAGCGAGAGTTCAAAGCGAACCTGGTCGTTCCCCTTTCCAGTAGCACCGTGGGCGATAGCATCGGCTCCTTCCGCGCGGGCTACGTCGAGCATACCTTTGATGATGCAGGGGCGGGCGATGGAAGTTCCGAGGAGGTAGCGGCCTTCGTAAACGGCGTTGGCCTGAAACATCGGATAGATGTAGTCGGCGGCGAATTCCTCTTTGAGATCACCGATATAGCACTTGGAAGCGCCAGTGCTGAGAGCTTTTTCTTCGAGTCCGTCGAGTTCCTCGGCTTGTCCGACATCCGCGCAATAGGCAATGATTTCGGCGTTATATTTCTCTTTGAGCCAAAGGAGAAGGACGGAGGTGTCAAGACCACCTGAGTATGCGACCACGATTTTCATCGCGGTTTGGATAAGGCAGAGGAGCGGGATTTGCGAAAGTTTTTTTTTCGCTAAGGGGCTTCGATATAGAAGGGTTGGCTTAGGATGCGAAAAAAGCCTTTGTTCACCATGGGGACAATTGTCTCCGATTCTCCAGTCGTTTCGAAGGGGTTGCCGACATTTGTCCAGCTGTTTTCTTCTAAGTTACTGGCGTTCTGGAGGGTGTATTGAATTCCCTCAATTCCATTGAATGAGACCTTGGTGGTGGAATTTTCAGTGGAAATTTTGATTTCCGGAGAAGATAGATCCGGAAGGAGATTGAAATTGTCGACGGCAACTATCCGGCCACTAGCAGCGGAAGAAGAGGGGTAGAAGTTGAGACCGATTTCTTTGACATCGAAAAGAATAGCAGGTGTGAGTGGGGCCTCGAGAAACTGTTGATCAGCTTCATCGTAAATATACCACTGATCCTTGGAAAGGGAGTTGGTGAGACTAGTCCAGCCAGATTGTCCGACGAGGTAGGGGTTACTGTAATAAAAGGTGTCACCGGCAAGAATGTAGAATTCTACTTCTGAAAAGGTGTTAAGATCTTCAATGAAGATATCGCATAGGATGGTGTCGATTTCGGCATTAGCGTAATTCCCAACAAAAAATCCATTTGAGGACATGACATCGGCAAAGAGAGAGACTCCGTCCGATCCAGTGAAAGTGGCGTAAATTTCGGGGTCTCCGGAATCCGAGAAGTTCCACTGAGCATTGAAGGCTTGATCGGTCGCGTAGTTGTAAAAGGCCCAGCTTTCACCATTCTCTTGTTGGGTAAATGGTTCGTAGCCACCAAGGGTCTGAGCCCCTGTTGGGGCCACAAGAAAAAAGAGAAATAGGAATCTCACATAGGGTTAGACGGAAGGACCTGCTTTTTTCAGAAATTTAATTAAAAAATCGATCCGCTTTCTCACTTCAGGGGTTTCGAGGAGGCGTTGGCGATCATTCGGGTCATGAATGAACTGCTGGGCCACTGCGTCAGAGCAGGTCGCGGAATCGCCAGCTTTGTCGAGGGTGGAGTTGACTTGCTCGTTCACCTCGGAAGGGAAACTAGAGAGAGTCCGGTTGATCGCGCGACGGAGCCGACCAAGATATTCCACTTCTTCGTCGGAAGATAAAGTGGTATCGAGGATAGGCATTATCTTAGCGTGTGGGTAGGTTTTGTCATCGAGCCATTCTTCGAAATAAACGCGGAAAACTCCATGGAGGAGAAGGTTTGATGTGCCATTTTCGGATTCCCGCGAGGCGCGGATTAGTCCGATTGTTCCCACGGGAGCAGCGCAACGATCAGGATCAGCACTATCATCGCCGAGTAGATTACCCACACAAAACATACAGTTTCCCTCCATGGCGTCATTGATCATTTCTTGATAACGCGGCTCGAAAATGTGGAGGGGCATTCCACCGTGCGGAAATAGCACGGTGTCGGGGAGGAGAATGACTCCGCAGGTCTCGGGGATTTCCAGAGAGTTCATCTTTCTTGGTGTGTCTTAACTATGTTTTTGGGGGGGCTACTCGCTTGGAGCCTTTAGCTCACGCCGTTGGCAGGGTAGTTAGGTCTGGCCTATCCCTGCAGGGTCTATCCAAGTGGTGTGAATTAATCACCAAGTTTGAAGCTGTTACTACGCCTTTTCTAGAGCTTGATCGAGATCGGTGAGGATGTCTTCGATGTGCTCAATGCCGATCGAAAGGCGGACCAGTTCTGGGCGGATTCCGCCTGCGAGTTGTTGTTCGGAGCTAAGCTGCGAATGGGTTGTGGTGGCCGGATGAATTGCAAGAGATTTGGCATCTCCGAGATTTGCAACGTGAGAGAACATTTGAAGGGAGTTGATAAACTTGGCTCCGGCTTCAGCTCCTCCTTTGATCCCAAATACGACTACACTCCCCCCTTTGCCTCGAAGGTATTTTTGGTTTTTCGCAAATTCCGGGTCGTCTTCAAGTCCGGGAAAGCGGACCCACTCTACACCAGGGTGGTTTTTGAGATGTTTGGCAACCGCGAGTGAGTTTTCGCAGTGGCGTTCCATGCGGAGCGGTAAGGTTTCGATACCTTGAAGAAATTGCCACGAGTTGTCTGGAGCGATGCAGGCACCAAGGTTTCTTAAGGGGACAGTTCGCATACGTAGGATGTAGGCAAGAGGAGCGAGCATGTCAGGGAGATCGTGTCCCCAGCGCAGTCCGTGATAGGAGTTGTCTGGATTATCGAAAAGAGGGTGTTTGCCTCCGGCCCAGTTGAAGCGGCCTGAATCAATAACGATGCCGCCGAGGCCAGTGCCGTGTCCGCCTAACCATTTGGTCAAGGAGTGGACAACAATATCGGCACCATGAGCGAGTGGCTGGGTAAGATATGGAGTTGAGCAAGTGGCATCGACGATAAGGGGGATGCCATTCTCTTTAGCGATGGATCCTACGGCGTCGAGATCGGTCACTTCTAGAGCGGGATTAGAGACCGTTTCACAAAAGAGAGCGCGTGTTTTGTCGTCGATCGCGTTGGCAAATTGCTGAGGGTCTTGCGAGTCAACAAAGCGGACTTCGATTCCAAGAGCGGGGAGGATGTCATTGAATTGGGTGTAACTTCCCCCGTAAAGATTGCGGGCGGAGACGATGTTATCGCCGGCCTGAGCAAGGTTTATGATGGAGTTAAAGATGGCAGCGGTTCCTGATGAGTGCGCGAGGCCGGCGAGTTCGTGAGCTCCTTCCAGCAGGCAGATGCGCTTCTCGAGCACGTCAGTTGTAGGGTTCATAAGCCGGGTGTAAATATTCCCAAGCTCTTTAAGGGCGAAGAGGTTAGCGGCGTGCTCGGTATCGTTGAAAGTGAAAGCAGTGCTTTTGTAGATCGGTACCGCGCGCGAATGGGTCTCGGAATCGGGCTGATGTCCACCGTGGAGGCAAAGTGTTTCGTGTTTCATGCGGGGAAAGCTCTAGCACGGATTCTGGAGATGGGAAACACTGCTGTGGAATTTTGATGCGGAGCCGGTCCAGAGATTTCTAGAGGTGACCTTCCTTTTCCAGTAATTGCATGATTCTGAGGGCTGCATAAGCATCGTTGGCCGCGTAGATGAGCTGGCGATGCGTGAGATCAGAACGCGCCCAGTTGCTTGTCGTGGTAGATTTTGATTTCTTAAAACATTGCTTCAGAAGTACGCCTATTGCTCCGCGGACTCCAATCTGACCACGGTATCCCATTTTACGGAAGACTTGATCAAGATCGAGCACGTGAGTGAGTTCGATTCCTAGCCGATTGCGAATTTGGCTGTGATCGTTTTGAAGCCCAAATCCCACTTTGAGGACGGCGGCCGAGGAGATTAGCTCTGATGAGGCCTTCGCGCATTCCTGGTGATGGAGCTGAAAAATAAAGGCTTTGTCGATGAGGGAGAATTGCACGACGTGCGGGCCGTTGCTTTTTTGCCCGGCCCGAAAAGTAGGTTTAGCTTCGGTGTCAAACCCACCAATCCCTGCTGCCATTATCTCTTCGACTGCCTTCTGACACTCGACTCGAGAGGAAGGAACAAAGATTTGGTCGAGGGAAAGCCCAATAAACGGTGGGAGGAGGGCCGTTTCTGCTTTTGTCGGACCCATCAGGCCGGGGGGCTTTTTAATTTTTTCTTTTTTACCCGGTTTTTTTGAATGGGTATCTTCGACGTCCTTCTTTGAAGGTTTGTGGCGACGAGTCTTTTTTGGTGGGGGTGGCTCTGGATCGCTCATTGTCTGGAAGTTGGTTGGTAGTCTGGAGTAAATCCAAGCAGGCTGCAAACTCTCCATCGTCGGAAAGATAATCTAGTGGAAGAAGTTGATGGCTGCCTTGGCGAGAAGTGAACTGGAGGCAAAAAGGATACCCTTACGATTCATATAGGTTTTGCCTATTGGGTTGAGCTGAAGGGGGGCTCCGTGAATGTCGCTAGCAGGGAGGCCGAGTTCGCTGAACAGACATGTGGTAGCGGCAAAGTCCCAAACTGAACCTCCCCCAGGATTCGGTTTTGGGAATTTGAAATAGAGAGAGGGTGCATGGTCAACAACCCAGCAGGCGTTAAGAACGGCGCCGGCATGGTTGATTATTTCTGTGCCGGGGAAGCTTCTCTGTTTTGCGAAGGTTACAAGTTGATCACGGAAGGTTGGGTCGTCGGCCCGGGTGATGAAGCTGTTGTCGATCATTAAGGTGAGGGGGGAGACTGAAGAAGGTGTGGGAACTCCCCAGGCTACTCCATTTTTTTGAGCACCTTGCCTGTGAATGGCGTGATAAAGGGTAGAAGTATAAGGGTCAAAAACGATCCCGATTAGCGGATTACCATGGCGTGAGATGAGAGCAATCGAAACCGAATAGCCAGCAGTCCCTTTGGTGAAGGCAAGGGTCCCATCAAGAGGGTCAATACACCAAAAATAATCATGTTGGTGGCGGCTGGAATCGTCAGGGCTTTCTTCGGTGAGGAGGCCGAGCTCAAAGCTCTTGAAGGTGTCATTAAGAGTGTCAAGAATAAGGCGCTGGCTCTCAAGATCGATTGCGGTGACGATTTGTGACGCGAGGGAGTTTCCGCCTTTTTTGTGAACGATTTCATGATTTTTTTTAGCTTTGCTTTGAATCATTTCGCCAGCACGTATGGCAGCTTTGATACCAATCGATTCGAGTTCGCTAAGTTGGTCTGATGTGAGTTCCATTTAAAGATCTATTGGAGAGAAGCGACGACTTTACGGCTAAGTCGTTCACTGTAGGAGTTGATTTTCCAATGGTCCGGGCTCCACCCCTTTAGGAAGCGGTGGAAGTCGGTCCAAGCCACAGGGTAAAGTTCGCGCCATTCAGTTTCGATAGCTTTGGGATCAAGATCTGGCCGGTTCTTGGAGATATTGCGACAAAGGGTTGCAAAATACTGGTCAAGAAATTCGTGCTCTCTTTTTTCGCAGCTTGATTCGTCGAGACAGGAGCCAATGAAATATGCCAAGTCTTTCATTCCACAGCCCCCGCCAACGTATTGGAAGTCGACCGCTGCGACATCTTTTCCTGATTTTGAAAAACAAAAATTGGCGAGTTTGGCATCTCCATGAACGAGGGTTTGGTGGGCTGTGTTAGTGAGGATTTGGTCAAGTGTTGGGGCTGCTTTCTTGAGCTCAATGTCACCAAGGCTAGCCAGCTCTTCGCTTCGTGTTGCTAGGTGCCAATACGTGCCCGTTTTCCAAAGGTGAGTGGGTTCTTCTCCCATGAAGCTGGCGTGAAAATTTGCAAGCCAATCGATGCAAGCCTTTATTGCAGCGTGGGAGGTGGCGTTGGGGGTGAAGCGTGACGGAAACCCCGAACCGTCTAGGTCTTCGAGAATCAGGAGGATTTCGCCATTGTGTTGATCGAATCCAAGGAGTTCTGGAATTCGAGTTTTGGGACCACAGCGCTCGCTCCAGTGGCAATACCAAGCGGTTTCAACTTGATACGATTTGAGTTTACGCTGATGGGATAAGTTTGAATTCCATCCGCGTGGGTGATTCGCAGTCGCAGCCATTCGGATATGTTTCACGACGACTTCAGAGTCCCCGTCCAGTCGTAGACGCAGAATCTGGCCATATCCGCTCCAAAGTTCCTGAACTACTTCTACCACCTCGAACATGGAGGATCCGGTAGCTGAAAGAATTTTTTCCTGAAAGTGGGGAGACAGAGAGGGTGGCATAGGATGATCCGGAGGAAGATCGCCAGATATTCAGCTTTAGACTTGGTGAGGTCAACCTAGGGTTACGCATCGACTGCGGAAATGTCGCGGTTAAATCGAGATGTCTATTTCTTTCATCCAAAAATTCACGGTTTCGGCTTCACGGTGGGTTCGAAGCAAGTGTCGTAATTTAGGGAAATTTTTACGGGGATCCCCGAGACTTAAAAAATGGTTCTACCCGCCGGAGAAAATAGTGACTCCAGCGGAGAAATATCGGGAGGTGAATGTGAATTATTTTTCCGACCTGCACACACAGGAGCGGATGTTGGCTGATAAGCAACGAATGGCTTTTTACCACGAAGCGATTGAGCGTAAAATCAAAACGGGTGATCGGGTGATTGATCTAGGAACGGGGACAGGTATTCTGGCGGCTTTTGCTTCGAGGCAAGGAGCGGGACAAGTTTATGCGGTCGACCATTCATCAATCATCGAGCATGCTAAAATGTTGGCAGCTGAAAATGGCATTGAGAATGTGGATTTCGAAGATGTCCACAGCACAAAGCTGTATCTCGAAGAGCCAGTAGACGTGATCCTTCATGAACAGATTGGGGACTTTCTTTTTGACGAGGCGATGGTTCCTAATGTGTGTGATTTGCGTGATCGTTTACTGAAGCCAGGAGGGCTGATTTTACCAAGTGAATTTGAATTCTATTGTGAGCCGATGACAATGCATGATGATCGTCGTGAACCTTATATTTGGGAACTCGATGATGTTTATGGTTTTGATTTCTCAAGCATGGAGCGAAGCCGTCCGTATGATGCGGAATACAATGGCTTGGTGAGCTGCGACCTTGGAGTGGTGAAGCACTTTCTTGGAGAGGTGGAGCCGGTTATTAAGGTTGATTTAAATACCATCACTGAATCGAGCTTACCCCTTAAGGTTAGCTTTTCACGAAAGGTTGTGAATCCAGGGATTCTTGACGGCTTGGTAATTTTTATGAAGGCGAAGGTTGATCATGATTTGGAGCTGAGTTCAAGTCCTCTAGACCCAAAACGTGCGCCACATTGGGGCTTCCGGATTCTACGTTTGGATCAAGTTAATACCGAGTTGGGGGACGATCTTGAGGTGACTTTGAGGGTTAAGGATTGGGCTGACCCTGAGACGTGGCGCTGGACATGCGGTGTTTGGGGCGGTGGGGAGTTGAACGAGTAGGCGCAGTTTTGGGCTCTAAGGAATGACCCCTCGATTCTATTTGGTAGTGGAGGAGCGGGGCTAGAAACTCTTTAGTTGGCAAAATTGATGATTGGCGCTGGCTTCCGGGTTTTGCCTAGGTGACTATTTGCAGGCCATGACAACTGAGGAAATTCAGGAATATATTAATCTTGCTATTAGAGGGGGATTTAAAGATGTCAAAATGGATTCGGGGGAGATGATGACAAGTGAGGGTGGCGATGGTCGTTTTCTAGGTAAGGTGCTGGCGACTCGCTACGGAGGGCTTCCTGAAGGGAGGGATCTTTTCCTCGCAATCGGTGAGACCGACAAGAAAGTGCAGATCGTTAAGCTTGGAAAATCGGAATGCCTTTCTCCCGGGAAATCGGACTTAGATCTTTTGCTTCGGAAGGAACTTGGGATCGTATCCGAAGATTAGGGCATCGTGTTTGAGTCGCCAAAAACTATGGAAGCTCCTGGGTTTCGCGATATTTTTGCCTCCAGAGCTTCGCTGCTGGTAGGATGTGCTCGGTCTTGCAACTGGGAGAAAGCTCCCAGGTGAAGGGCATTTCGGGTTTAAAATGCTTGAGGAGATCATCGTAGGGAAGTTCTCCGGTGAAAGGGACACGGTGGTCGCGCTTTGGCCATCGGACGTCATGAAGATGGGCTCCTATAAGATGGGGGGCCATTTTCCCAAGCCACTGATCGTGATCGAGCAGTCCTAGGTTATGCTTTAATCCGACATGTCCGAAGTCGTGCCAGTAGCCGATTTGCGGACAATCTTTGAAGTAGTCTTGAAGTTGAATCATTTCGACTTCATCAGGAACATCTTCATACCGCGAGCGTGATTCGATCGCAAGTTTGACGCCTGCCTTCTTGGCTGGCTCAATGAGGCGTTCGAGTGTGTCGATGGCGCGATCAAAATACTTAGGGCCATGTTTTTCCCGACGTTTCACACACTCAATTTTGTCATCAGCGTATTCTCCGGTAAGTTGTTCGCCAGCGGCGAGTTTTTTAGTGAGCGCTCCGGTCCACTTTTTATGAGGCATGGTGGTGACCGAACCCATATGTAGGACGACATAATAGGCCCCAAATTCATGGGCCATTTCGAGAGTCTTAAGGGTCTCTCGAAAGGCCTTATCGCGTTCGTTTTTATTATTGGATGAGAACTCAAATGCGTCGGGTGCATCGATCATCACCTCAGTGGGAGAAGGGAAATAGTTATGCACGCCGATGCACTTAAATTTATTGGCAGCAAATGCTCTCTTGATCCCGGGAAGCTTCGCAACGGTCATGCCATGGGATAGTTCAAGGGTGTCGAAACCCAATTCGAGAATTTCATCGATCATCTCTTCGCCGTCCGTGTGGCGTGAGTTGTTCCAGCAGGTGGAGAATGCGAGCATGTGAACGTTTAAAATGGGGCGTGGATCGAGAAATGAGAATTCCGCGGGGTTACGGCTGCTTCTCAATAATACAGTAAAATGCTCCGGTTTCTCCTTGAGCCGAGCGGAAGATTGGTGCGATGGCGTGAGATCCTCTAGCGAGTTTTGTTGTAAAAGAGATTGCGGTATCTTTTTTGTCGATCGGTTTTTCTGCAATCTCCTTACCATTCAAAAGGAGTGCGGCAGTAGTGGCTTTGATTGAAACTCCTTTGGTGGTGCGAAATGCCTTCGAGGCACCTGGAACATTCTTTCCCGGAGGGAGGGTCGCGTTAATGGGGTGATTCGCTTCTTCAGGCCACCTGAGGAGCGAGACTTTGTAAGTGCCTTCCTCAAGAACCTTGATAGCCCAGTGGCCGCTGAACTTTTGTTTGTCCCCACCTTTGGCTCCACGGATCATACCTTGATGCCAAGGAGGACCAGTGTTCAACCAGTCATGGGCAGTCATGGTGACTTTAGGATGCTTGGGGTGGCCGAGCTGGATCTCAGTTGTTTGTGCAAAGGTTGGTTCGAGCTCGTCCCACCATTGATCATAAAAGGCACGCATTTTTGTGACCTGATTGGGGTTTTCTTTTGAGATGTTCTTTTCTTGTCCGGGGTCCGCCTTGATATCGTAAAGTTCCACGCCATTGACGAGGCGGTATCGTTGCGACATCACGGACGATTTACGCCATTTGATAGGGTCAACCACACGTTGTGAGTCGGTGATAATCATCCTATCTGGCCAATTAATACTCGTTTTGGAAGCGATGAGATCCTTTAGGGTCGTTCCATCAAATTTCACCTCTGCAGCGTTCTTCACTTTGCAGACATCAAGGAGTGTTGGAACAAGGTCGATGGCGTGGCAAAGAGTATCAATTTTACGATGCTTGTTGAGGCCTGCAGCAGGCCAGTGGATAAACATCGGAACCCGGTGGCCACCTTCGTATTCGGATCCTTTTTGACCGCGCATGCCGGCATTAAAAACGTTTCGACCGGTTGCTGTTCCATTATCGGTCGTGAAAATGAAAATAGTGTTTTCCTCGATGCCGAGATCAACGAGGAGCTTGCGGGTTTTGCCGACGTTCTCGTCGATATTGGTGATCATGCCCAAGAAGGCGGCGATCCCGGCCTTCTGATCCTTGTAAAGGTCCAGGTATTTTTGAGGGCAGTGAAGTGGGCCATGGGGAGCATTTGTGGAAATGTAAGCTAAAAATGGCTCTGTGGAGTTAGCCTTCTTCTTGATGAACTCATGAGCCTTCTGAAAGAAAACGTCGGTACAGAAGCCTTTGGCTTTTTCGATCTTGCCATTGTGAAAGTAGGCACCATCGAAGTAGGAGTTATTCCAGACATCGGGAGTTTGGCCAACGCCGCCTCCGCCGTGGCGGTAAACTTCCTCAAAGCCACGGTCTTCAGGACGGTAAGGGTAGTTGTCACCGAGGTGCCATTTGCCGAACATTGCGGTGGCGTAATCTTTTTGAAAATGCTGACCGAGGGTGACTTCATTTTCACGGATCATGGAACGACCCATAATAGTGTGCCAGACACCGGTGCGATTGGTCCAGTGGCCGCTGAGGAGGGCGGCACGGGTCGGTGAGCAAGTTGGAGCAACATGGTAGTCGGTGAGAACCGTGGATTCTGAATAGAGCTTGTCTAGATTTGGGGTTTTGATGACAGGATTGCCATGACAGGCGAGATCGCCGTATCCCTGATCATCGGTGATCACAATTACGACATTAGGTCGGGATTGCCCTGAGACGAAGGCAATGAGGGAGAAGAGAAAGATGAAGATTTTCATAATTAGAGGGGAATGGCGATTGTGGTGATTATGACGAGAAAAAGGACACTAAAGTTTATGGGCTTTGAACAGCGGAACTGGGGGAAGATGACTTGGGTAAGTCCCTGCGTCAGTATGAAAAAACCGATCCAGCGAACTTGAGCCATTGGTTGTTGTTCAGGCTGCATGATCAAGAGAAGTATGAGATAGATTAGTCCAAAAACGTAGAGCCAGCGTCCGTTTTTCTTTGAAGGGCCTTCTTCCATGGGGTGGAGCTATTCAAATGTGAGATTTCAAAATTGAAAGATGTGATTTCAGAAGAGAGGCTTACAGCACGATGAAATTAACCGAGGAAACGTTGATTGCTGTTCTCATGGGTGGGCCTGGAGCCGAACGGGAGGTTTCCATAGCTTCTGGAAGGTCAGTGGTGAAGGCGTTGGCGGCAAAGGGATATCGGGTAGAGGCAGTCGATGTTGTCGACACTGAGCCGAAATTACCGGTGGGGACAGGTTTGGCCTTCAATGTGATTCATGGGACTTTCGGAGAAGATGGCAAATTGCAAAGTTATCTCGAGGCTTTGGGAATCCGCTACACGGGAGCGGGGGTGAAGAGCAGTGAAGTGGCATTTGATAAAAATCTGAGTAAGAAGTGTTTTTTGGATTACGAGGTGCCGACCCCTGGCTCTGAAATCGTTGATTGTGGAAATGGCGTGAAGTTACCTGAGATGTCTGTTCCTTTTGTGGTAAAGCCGCCGCGTGAGGGCTCTAGCGTAGGGATTCGTATGGTAAAAGACGTTTCTGAGTCGATGGCGGCCATGAAGGACGCGGCAAAATTTAGCTCTGATTTGTTGGTGGAAGAGTTTGTAGAAGGCCGGGAACTGACGGTTGGGGTCTTAAATGGTGAGGTTTTTCCAGTAGTCGAAATCGCGCCACCGGAGGGAGAATGGTATGATATGGAGACAAAATACCCTTGGTTGAGCGGGAAAGAGGTGGGTAGCCAATACACTTGTCCGGCCGATTTAACACCTGAAGAAACCGCAATTGTTCAGGCTGCTGCAAAAAAAGCGCACGATGCGTTAGGAATTGAGGTTTACTCTCGGGTCGATGTGTTGTTGAATTCGTTTGGTAATCCTTACGTTTTAGAAGCCAATACTATTCCTGGGATGACTGAAACCAGTTTGTTGCCAATGGGCGCGGCTGAGGCCGGTTATTCATTTGGAGATCTATGCGTGAAGATTGCTGAAATCTCCCTAGCCGCGAGGCCCTGAATATCTAACCCTATGTTATCCCGTCGCACCTCATCTCGGACTCGTAAATCGCGTGAGCGCATGCTCCGCCTTAGGGTGAATTCGCCGCGGATTGTTTTCTTAGATTGTTTGAAGGTCTGTTCGCGTCTCATGAAGCTGGGGATCGCGACTTTGGTTATGGTAGGGGTAGGAATTGGCCTCGGATATGGCTGGCAGAAGGTTTTTGTGGAAAATGAGGAGTTTGAAATCGCCGATGTGAAAATTTTGACGATGGAAGGGGAGAACGCTCGCTTTTTGTCGCACGATCGTTTCGTTTCGAAAACCAATATTGATTTAGAGAAAACGATTTTTGCGATCGATACCGAGAAGCTCCAGGCCTCAATAGAGGCGTTGCCGGAGATTAAGACTGCAAAGGTCAGCCGGAGGCTTCCGGGGGTTCTGAAAATCGAGGTGGAGGAGCGAAGTCCGGTAGCTTGGGTTGCGTGTCGGTCGCTGAAGATAAAGGAGCGGGATCCCGTAAGTGGTCTTCTTGTCGATGAGGATGGTATTATTTTTCGTTGCGATTCTGGTGAGCTTAGCGAAATCGGAGCCAAGCTTCCTGTGGTTTTAGTAGAATCTGCGCAGCGGAGGCAGATCGAGGAGGGGCGGTTGATTGAGCATGAAGGACTGAAGTATGCTCTGGAACTGGTTAAGCGAGCCAATGAGAAGTTCCGAGGGTCCGATCGACCAACCCGAGTCGTTGTGAAAGACGAAATCATGCTTGAGATGAAGACTCTCAGCGGTATTTTAGCAACCTTCTCCTATTACGATCAAGAGAGGCAAATTAACAATCTAGCAAAACTTGTTTCCCACGCTGATTTGCAGGGAAAATCTCTGGCAAAAGTAAACCTTATTCCCCGTCGCTTCGTTCCGATTCACTATCGCTGAAGCGTCTTTTAGATCTATGGCACGTTCCAATATTCACGTCGGTCTCGAAATCGGATCCACCAAAACTGTGATGGTGGTGGCAGAAATTAAGCCAGACGAATCAGCCAAGATCCTCGGGATGGGTGAAACCCGGACGGCGGGAGTTAGGAAAGGGGAAATTGCCGATTACAAACAAGTCAGAGCATGCGTAAAATCGGCGCTATTGGAGGCTGAGGATGTGAGTGATGTCGTTATCAAGAGTGTTTTTCTTGCTGTCACTGGTGCTCACATCAAGGGTGTCAATAATACGGGGACTTTTCGTATTCCCGACGATGAGCAGGAAGTCGATCGTCACCATCTTGAGGAGGTTAAGGAAATTGCTCGAGATATCGCAATTCCTAGCGAACACGTATACCTTCATCATCTCGCCCGGCATTTCACTTTAGATGGTCAAGCTCACTCGACCGTTCCCTTTGGTTTATTAGGGCGAAAACTTGAGGCTGATTACCACATCGTTCACGGGGTAAGGACCCGTATCCAGAACAGTATTAAGTGTGTGCGAGAAATTCCTCTTGATGTTGATGATGTCGTTTTTGCTCCGATCGCTTCGGCCCAGATTTGCCTGAATCGTGAGCGCAAGGAAGATGGCGCGCTTGTGATAGATATTGGAGGAGAGACGACCGATTACGTTCTTTATATCGATGGTGCAATTGCGGCTGCGGGGTGTGTGCCAGTTGGGGGAAATCATGTCTCAAATGATATCCACTTGGTGACCCGTATTCCTTTCTCGAAAGCTGAGAAAGTGAAAGTAGCAGAGGGTAATGCCTCTGCTGATCCTGCGAGTTCGGTCGGAATCGTAAAGGTTGAGGATGAGAAGGGGTTTCCGCCGATTGAAATCAAGCGTCAGGTGTTGAATGATGTGATTCGGGGGCGGTTGGAAGAGGCTTTCGAACTCGTGGTCGAAGGGTTGCCGCCTGGGGCACTCGAGAAGATTGGAACTGGTGTTTTTCTCACTGGCGGAAGTAGTCAAATGCGTGGGATCGGAGAGCTGGCGTGCGAAGTTTTTGATCTCCCGGTTTACAAACCGGAGCAGCCCGATGTGAGTGGCGTGCATGCCTACTTTAAGGATCCTCAATATGCTACGGCACTGGGGCTTATTCGTTACGCACAGATTCTGGACGAGGAAAAGTCATCAATCGCGCCGGGGAAGATGAAGGGTTTGATAAAGACCTTCTGGCCTTTTGGCTCTTAGTCGACTTGTCGCTAGTGGAAGCGGAGTCCGCTTCCTGGCGGTTGTGGTTGTTGTGGCTGTCCGTGGAGAGGTTGTGATTGTGGGCTTGGATTAGTGACAATGATAATAGATCCCTCACCTGAGGACATTGTGACGACGACTAAGAGAATTGAGATTCCTAGAATGGCGACTGTTATAAAACAACTAGGTTCAAAAGCAGTTACGTAACGACTAGAGGCCTTTGCATTAGCCTTCAACAAATCGTTTTTTTCCTGTGTTTGTTGTCTCTCTAAATCAGCTTCTGCTTGAGCCTTAGTTTCAAGCTCAGCTTGAG
Source organism: Akkermansiaceae bacterium (assembly GCA_022424905.1). Taxonomy (GTDB): domain Bacteria; phylum Verrucomicrobiota; class Verrucomicrobiia; order Verrucomicrobiales; family Akkermansiaceae; genus SW10. The sequence goes on from JAKMGP010000314.1 coordinate 14,374, forward strand.
CCTGAGCCTCTGTTTGAGGTTTCTTGTTTACCGTTTCGTCCGTTTCGTCGATCGACTCGGGTGCATTACCAGCTTTGATTGGGAGTGCATCCCTTTTTTCATCCTGCGTTTTAATTGATTTTTCGGTTGTCCTTTTCTGCTCTTCTTGGAGCCCAATATAGGCTTTTACCATAGGGAATTGTTGCGCCATTTGGACACCAATTAGAATTGCGGCACTTGAGAAAAGAAATTGTCCTACCATCGTCAAAGTTTTTGCTTTGTTAAGAAGGCCGATGAAGGCGAAGAAAACCCCAATTCCGATCACGATGAAGGCAATAAGGTTGAGGGTTGCGCTTTTGTAATCCTCGCCCTTTTTAGAACCAGTTTCAGTGCTGCCATCAGACATCTCAACATCTTGTTGGGAATGTTGCCCGATCCCTTTGTCGCTCAAAGTTTCAGTTTGTGTAATGGATTGTATTCCACTCTGAGTCGCGAGTTTAATGACATTCTTTTCCTCTTTGAAAAAATTTATGTCCTGGGAAACCGAAACCCAAGGAAAGAAGTAGAGGATTAGGGCCATGACTCCGCTGGCGATGGTGACAATACTGAGCCAGGTTGGAGCTCCTGTTTTGCTTGGTGATTTTGTCTGTGGCTGGCCGTGGGACACCCCTGATGCAATTCCGGCTATTTGAGGGCTGAGATTGATCCCTCCACTGGCAATGGGTTGTGTTGATACTGCAACTGTTGGCGCTGGAGCTAGAGGAACGATTTGTGGGACATTGGGCAAGAGTCCTTCTACTCTTCCCGCAGGAACCCAGTCTTCTAGGCCTTCGGTCCAGATCATCGTCTCATGAGTAATATTACCGGAGGTGTAATACGCCTGAAGATCCTGAGACGAGTAGGGCCCCTGCTCTTTGCCCTCACCATCCAATACCCGCCACTCTTGCGCACTCATCTTGCGAAACTAGGGATTGGGGTCAATTCGTCAAGCTAAGCTGTGGGGTGTGGGATGCCCTATTTTGCAACCATTTCTAGAAAAAGTGAACTAAGATCGAGGTCGCTTTTTAAGAATATATCGTTGTGTCCTGCCTTTGGTAGGGTAATCAACTTTTTGTCGGTGGCAGGGGAGAGTCCGAAGAGCTTTTTGCCGTTTGAAAATGGAACAACCTGATCTTTCTCACCATGGATCACGACGAGTGGAGAATTTACTTTTTTGAGATGACGATAGTTTGGGAATCGATCGCCCGGGAAAATGGGGATGTGGGTGACGGTCTGATAGGCGCTAAGGAAGGGTGAGATAAGAACTATGGAGTGATGGTTCCTCTGAGATGCAAGCCAGCAAGTGGGGCCGGAACCCATCGACTGTCCGACCAAAATGATGTCCTGTGGTGCAATTCCCTGATCTTCCGTAAGGTAGCGGTAGGTTTCTTCAATGGCTTCGTAGCAGCCTTTTTCGGTAGGTTTCCCACCACTCTCACCATAACCGGGGTAATCATACGAGATGACGCCGAATCCCCTGATGTGGAATGATTCAAGCGCGGGTTTGAGTGATTTTAGATTCTGGGCGTTTCCGTGTGACCAAAGAATTGTGGGCATTTTAGGGCCGGGCTTTAGATGGAAAATGGCGACAGCTTTGTCACCTGTTCCTATGCTTGAAAAGCCCGTGCGATTTTTAGGATAGGGAGTCCCTGGAGGCTGAAAAATGATGTTGTCGGCCATGAAGTAGCCGTAAAAGGTGAGAAGCGCGTAGCACCAGAAAAACGTATAAAATGGGCGCTTCCACGACCACTTCCCTATGAGGAGTTTTCTCCAGTCCATGAGGTGATATTGGTGGGGATTGTAAATAGGTCGAGTGAAGTATTGGACAAGATCTGGTGAATTGGCCATTCTCGAAAATGATGAAACGACGATCTTTTCTGTCGGGATCTGCATCTTTCGCAGGGGCTCCGTTCTTGATGACTTCAAAATCCCATGGCGCTAACTACGGGGAATTTGGAGAATTCAAGAAACGGGTCGCACTTATAGGGTCGGGGTGGTATGGCAAGATCGACCTTTTAAGATTGATTCAGGTGGCGCCGGTTGAGGTGGTGGGGCTTTGTGATGTTGATTCCCAAATGCTTTCAGGAGCAGCAGAAATTGTTGCAAGTCGTCAAGCAAATGGAAATAGACCGCCGACTTTTAAAAATTATCAGGAGCTTTTTGATCAGGAGAGACCTGATCTTGTTTTAATCGACACTCCGGATCACTGGCATGCTTTACCTGCAATGGCGGCAATTGAATCTGGTGCCGACTTGTATCTCCAGAAGCCTGTTTCGGTGGATATTGCGGAAGGGCAAGCAATCTTTGATGCGGCTCGCAAGAAGGGAAGCGTCATACAAGTTGGGATGCAACGTCGGTCGACTCCACATTTAAAAGATGCAAAAGAGAGAGTGGTGGACGCGGGGTTGTTAGGAGAAATCGGCCATGCTGAGGTCTGTTGTTATTATCACATGAGGTCGCGAAAAAGTCCGGAGGAGGCACTCGCGCCAGTGCCGGAAAATTTAGATTGGAATTTATGGACTGGTCCCGCGCCAATGAGGCCTTTTAATAATGTTGCTCACCCACGCGGGTGGAGAGCTTTCGAGGAATATGGTAATGGCATCGTGGGTGACATGTGTATTCACATGTTGGATGCAGTGCGTTGGATGTTGGGACTTGGCGAGGTAAAGTGGGTTTCTTCGAGTGGGGGAGTCTATGTCGATAAGAAAAGTATCGCTAACATTCCTGATACTCAAACTGCGACTTTTGCTTTCGAGGATTTGGAGGTGGTCTGGAACCATCGCACCTGGGGGGATGCTCCTGATCCAGAATATCCTTGGGCTTTCTTTATTTATGGTGAAAAAGGCACGCTAAAGGCCGATGTTCATAAGTGGGAATTCATTCCTCGAGGAAAAGGAAAGAAGTTGAGTGGAAAAGTTGTTTTTGAACTCGAAGAATACCCGGAGGATCAAACTGAAGAGGGGATTGAAAGACACGTCGCTCCAGCAGTACGCGAACACATGCGAGACCTGCTTTTACGAACTAAGGATCGGGGGCGTCCAATCGCTGATATAGAGGAGGGGTGTCGATCGACCTCAGCTTGTATCCTTGCGAATATGTCGCAAAAGCTAGGCCGATCATTGGAATGGGATACGGTCGCCCGGAAAATCAGGAACGATGACGAAGCTAATAAGAAGTTAGCAAGGCCCTATCGAAAAGGTTACAGGCATCCGTCACTCGGGTCATGATAAGGTGAGGAAAGGTTTTGAGAGGATCTATAAGATCACTATTTCATTATTCATTTTATTCGATGGGGAAGACTTTCATTTTTTCTTCTAGGTCGCTAATGCCCTCTTCTCTCTACCCGCAAAAAAAGCGGCAGTCCGTAGACTGCCGCTTTTGAAATTTTGTTTGAAACTAGCTCTCTTTAGGTTGAGGTAGCTCCTTTTTGTTATCAAGGAGTTTATCGACGAGACCATAGGCAACTGCGTCTTCAGCTGACATATAGTTATCGCGATCAGCATCTTTTTCGACTTCTTCAGCTGTCTTGCCTGTGTGGTAGGCAAGGACATCATTAAGCCGGCGCTTCAAACTATACATAAACTCAACTGTTCGTTCGACATCGGCTGCGGTCCCTTGAGCTCCGCCGCTGACTTGGTGAATCATGACATGTGAGTTGGGAAGGGCGTAGCGCTTCCCTTTGGTCCCAGCAGTTAGAAGGACCGAACCCATGGAGGCGCAAATCCCGATACAGTAGGTGTTCACGTCACAGGTGAGGAATTGCATGGTGTCGTAAATCGCAAGACCGGCGGTGACTGAGCCGCCTGGCGAATTGATGTAAATATGGATGTCTTTTTTGGGGTCCTGCATCTGGAGGAAAAGCATCTGCGCGATGACCGAGTTAGCCACGCCATCATCGATGCCGGTTCCAATAAAGATAATGCGATCTTTAAGAAGGCGGGAGTAAATATCAAAGGCCCGTTCGCCACGACCATCAGATTCGATGACAGTAGGAATGTAGTAATTGTTCTGCGGAGTTGAGTCTCCGGATTCAGAGGTTGCGATCATGAATTATTTTTCTTCGGTTTCAGGCTCTGCCTCCGTTACGTTCGCGTGCTCGACCAGAAAGTCAATGGCCTTACTGAAGAGCATATTTTGGCGAATGTTTCCCAGTTGCCCGGACTTCTGGAGCTCTTTCATGTATCCTTTGACAGGTTTCTTAGCTTGTTTTGCCATCATAGTGACGCGCTGGAGAACGTCGCTATTCTCCACTTTTAGTTCTTCAGTCTCAGCAATTTCGGTGAGAAGGAAGTTTGTCTTGAGGCTGTTCTTGGCGCGGACTTCAGCTTCCTCAAAAAGTCCCCCTTGGCGCTCTTTGACTTGTTCTTCAGACATTCCAGCTTCCATGCCCTCCTTTACCATAGCGTCGGCTTGGCTTTGGGTTTCCGAGGTCAGGAAATCTTCCGGCACATCAAAATCAACAAGCTCATTTAGTTTAGCGAGAACGCCATTAATCTTGATCTCTTCAAGTTGACGCTTTTGGCGCATCTCAAGGTCATCACGGATGAGAGCTTTGAGGTCTTCTAGCGACTTACCCTGTTCGATTTTATTCGCAAACTCATCATCTAATTCGGGAAGTTTTTCGGTTTTGAGCCCGGTTACGGTGACGGCGAAATCTGCCTCCATTCCGCGAATCGCTTCGATGGGGAAATCATCTGGGAGAGTCACAGAGATCTCCTTTTCCTCATTGGGCTTGAGTCCAATAAGTCCATCGGTGAAACCAGGAAAAAAAGCTTCTTCGTCGATGCGAATCCAGTATCCTTCGTTAGAGGCAAGTGGCTTGGCTTGCTCGCCACCAACTTCTTCGAGAGGCTTACCGTCAATTGTGGCAGTGTAATCGATTACGGCCAAATCGCCCTTTTCAGCGGCGCGATCTTCAATGTCTTCGTAATCGGCAAAACGTTGGCGGAGTTGATCGAGATTTTCATCAACAATCTCTTCACTAACTTCCGCCTTTGGCACCTCGATATCCAATCCTTTATAATCGGGGAGGTTAAACTCGGGTGAGGTGATGAGTTCGGCATCGAAAGTGAAAGACCCGTCGGCTTGGTGTGTGACGTTCTCAGGATTCTTGACGTTGAGAACCTTGAGGTCTTCGTTTTCTTTGAGTGCTTCTTGAAAGCTATTTTGGATGAGACGGGATTCCACTTCCTGAGAAATGTCTTCCGCGTGGGCCTTCTCGATCACAGCCCTAGGTGCTTTTCCTGGGCGGAACCCGGGGATGCGGGCCTGTCTTACAAAGGCTTTTAAAATCTTGGCTCGCTCACTAGCGACTGTTTCAGCGGGAACCTCGATGCTAAGAGCAGCGAGGCACTTTTCTTTTTTCTCCAGACGGATATTCATGACTGCGTAAATGTTTGAGCGTTTCGCGGGGGCGAGAAGCTAGTGAGTAAGTGCGGAGAGGTCAAGGGAGGGAAAAGGGATTTCTTCCCGCCTGGTTTAAGGGCCGATGTGTTGGGCGTGAATGGTCATTGACCTTGACTGAAGGGCTCGCGAGCGGCGTAATTGAGGCAAACAACGACATATCTCATTCTATGCGATCATTTGTGACTCTGAAACAATCCCTCAAGGCTTTATCTCTAGGTAGTCTTTTATCTATTAGTCCAATCATGGTGGACTGTGCCACCGGTCAGGATTTTCTGAGTGAGGCGACTCTTTTTGATAATAAAAAGGTGACAGCGGTTGAAATACGCTATCGCGGGGCGAAGACTGTAAATGAGGGACGTCTTCGGGGGCACATGGCTGTCGCCCCGGGAAAGAAGTATTCTCAAACTATGCTAGATGGCGACATCAGAACGCTCTACGAGAGTGGCTTAGTCGATGATGTTGAATTTTTTGCCGAGGATGTTGCTGGCGGTGTCAAGGTCATCGCCGAGCTGGTGACACGTCCTCTCATCCGTGGTGTCGGATTCGACGGAAATGTGAAGTTCTCTGACAAAGCTCTAGCTAAAGAAACACAAGTGACGGTCGGGCAGATTTTGAGTGATGCTGAAATTGTGAAAGCTCGTCGGAATATCGAAAAACATTACGAGGGATATGGTTATCCGGATGTCACGGTTAGTCACCGGCTTCAGTCGACTGAGAAGGCCGGTTATGCCGATCTGGTTTTTTTGATTGGGGAAGGGGATAGGAATGAAATTTACGAGGTTCGTTTCGAGGGAAATCGCAGTCTGAAAGATGCCGACTTACGAAAGGAGATGGCGACTCGGGGAAAGGGATGGTTTTCTTCTATAATGAAATCAAACCGACTCAGCTCCCTGACTCTTGATGAAGATATTGCCAACCTCTTGGATTTTTATAAACGCGAGGGGTTCTGGCGGGCGCGCGTTGGTTCGCCAAAGCGAATTCCGCGTAGGGGAGGGGGAATCGATTTGGTTATTCCGATTGTGGAAGGCCCTCGTTACCTCGTGAATGATATCACTTTCCCTGATATAAAAATTTTCAAAAGAGAAGAGCTCATGCCTGCGCTAAGTCTCATCGGGAATATGCCGTATTCATCTAAGAAAATGAGGGATGATATTCGAATGGTCCGTAGCTATTATGGTTCACGAGGGTATGCTGACGCTTCGGTTATCCCGGAGGTTAGGGAGCTCGAGGGCTCTAAGGTGGATATTCTCTATCGGATCACAACTGGAACGCGGAAACGAGTTGGTTTAGTTAATATTGAGGGGAATACGAAAAGTCAGGAGCGCGTGATTCGTCGCGAAGTTCCTATGCAACCAGGTGAATTCTATAATTCTGTGGACCTAGAAACGACGAAGCGTCGTCTCCAAAACTTGGGCTATTTTGGAGACGTTCAGGTGAGTGGCGCTGCCAGTTCTCAAGATGGATATCGTGACGTGAACATTCTTGTCCAAGAACAAAGAACCGGAACCATTAATTTTGGTCTCGGGTTTAGTTCAATTGATAGAATTCTTGGGCGGATTAACCTCGAGCAATCAAATTTTGATATCACGAACTGGGGTCGTTTCACTGGCGCTGGACAGCGTTTTAGCGTGAATTTGCAAGCTGGCTCCACGCGAACCGATTTTCGAGTTTCATTGGTGGAACCTTGGTTCCTAGGGCAGAAACTTTCCCTCGGAACCGATCTTTACTATCGTGACCTCATTTTTCTCAGCCCAGAATATGACCAAAAGAATGTTGGAGCTTCGGTTTTCTTGCGTAAACCAGTCGGTCGCCGCAGCTACGTTAAAGGGGAATACCGGATCGAAACAGTCGAGATTGAGGCGGAGAGCGATACCACCCAAGCTTTCAAGGACGAGGAAAATGAATATCTTAGAAGCGCTCTTTCCTTGAATTATGTTTACGATAGCCGTGATAGCAACCAACTGCCTCGCCGTGGACATAAAGTTGATCTGGGTCTCATTTATACTGGAGGCCTGCTAGCCGGTGATGTTGACACGATTACCTTTACAGGTTCCGGAACCAAACATTGGAGCCTTCCGTTTGATACGATCCTGACTGCTCGCGGTTCATTTGCGGTTGTAGATAGTCATGGTGACAACGACCGCATTCCCATTTTTGAACGTCAGTTTCTTGGTGGTGCTCGTGATCTTCGTGGATTCGACTTCCGTGATGTCGGGCCACGTGATGATACCGGTCCCAATCCAACTCAGGAAGTTCTAGGAGGTGCCACCAGTGTCTTCGGTTCATTAGAATTGACCTTTCCTGTGATCGGCCAGGTCAGGGGAGCAGTCTTCTATGATGCTGGTTTTGTGAACTCGGATTCTTGGGACTTTAATTCAGGTCGGTTGGCTAGTGATGTAGGCGTTGGAGTCCGTTTGAATCTTCCGGGTATCGGTCCGTTGGCTGTGGATTTTGCAGTTCCGGTTGAAACTCCTGACGAGCAAGCAGACGATGGATCTCAAATCCAATTCTACATGGATTACCAATTCTAATGGAGAGGCCCTATTGTTCTGTTAGAATAAAAGATCGGGCCCTTTGAAGCGCTCGATTTTTCGTTTTCTTAGCCTAATAAGAAACCTTTAGGCGGAAAAACTGCTTTGAAGATACATCGAGTGGAGTGTTAAGCCGATAGGTATGGCGAGAAGTGCCATCGGGATTATTTTTCGAGCTTACAAATATAAGAGATG
>JAKMGP010000316.1 GCA_022424905.1 Akkermansiaceae bacterium
GCTGGCTACTGTCAGCCTTTTTTGGATCGAGCCCGAGGCCAAATTCTAAGGTATTGTTTAGCCCGTCTCCGTCCGGATCCGCCTGCCGGTCTACGATCACACTGGCGGAAAGTTCAGCCTCCGAAAAATGCTCTATAAGCCACGCTTGAAAAGGACTCTCTGGCTCGATCACTTCAAGAACTTGGTCGACCGCGACGTCAAAAAACTCCTGCTCGATTCCACTCGGCCAACGCACTTTAAGCCGCTGGATAGGCTCGGCAGAGACCCCCAAACCAAAATGGGCCACCTTCTCGCTCTGCGTCAGATAATGACTACCACCACTAATCTCCCGTCGCTGAATGGAAGCATCATCACCCGAAACGATTGTCACAACCGATCCGATGCCATCGCGATTGGAGTAACGGCCACGCGGCTTGACCCGCAGCCAGTGGTTGCCGTTATCCATATCGTTCCGATAGAGAACTGGACCACTCGCATTATTAACGATGAACAAGTCAAGATCTCCATCCTGATCGTAATCGAAAACCAGCAAGCCCTTGCCCGTCCCATCATCATTAATCCCCACCAAATCAGAAACATCAGTGAAGGTCCCTCCATCATTGCGCCACAACTTCGTGGGATCTGTCTTGAAGGGTGTTTCGGTTTCCAAACGATCGGTTTCAAATCCATTGGTCATCGCTAGATCAAGATCTCCATCATTATCATAATCGAAGAACACGGCTCCCCAACCCCAGCCACCATCACGCACCCCACCCTCGTTAGTGGCGTCTTCGAAGACCCGGTTGCCAAGATTTCGGTAAAGTCGGTTGCCAGTCACACCCCATCCAGAATTTGGCACCTGAGGGTTCCGCGCATCATAGATCGAAGTGAAAAACAAATCCGGTAAGCCATCACCATCGTAGTCACCCACGGCTAATCCCATCCCATTTTCCTCATCGCCAATTTTAGCCTGCTCCGTTCCTTCAAAAAACGTCCCATCTCCATTGTTCCAGAAAAGCCGACTGGTCCCGTAGTCACCAGCCACGACCAGATCAGGCCATCCGTCACAATCTAAATCAGTTAATCTGGAAGTGAACGCTTGGGTGGTAAACTCTGGCGCCCCTTGCGCCTCTGGGTCTTTCCACATCTCTACCCCGGCGCCAACCGTAACGTCGACAAACCCTCCCAAAGGTCCTCGATTTTTCAGAAGGACAGAACGATTTCCCGGACCCGTGACCGCCCACTGACAAGTATGAATGTCGAGCTTCCCATCGAGATTGTAGTCACCGAAAGCCACACTAAAACCAGACTGCCAATTCGGCATTTCAAGATCCACGCCCCAAAGTCGACCTTCTTCAGAAAAAGTTCCATCTCCCTGATTCACATAGAGTAAATTGCGGAGAGGCTCACCTGACTCACCCGCAACACTAAGATATAAATCGGCGTCGCCATCATTATCGATATCTCCCCACGCCGCCCCGTTACTCGGAGCGATCACATTGATCCCTGCGAGTTCGCTAACACTTTCGAAGGTCCCGTCACCAAGATTACGAAAGAGGGTATCGGTGTTGTCATAGCGAGTTACGAGCAAGTCGACCCACCCATCATTATCAAAATCCGCGACCGCTGCACCACCAGTCATGACCTCTGGCACATGCTTAATCCACTCCTTTGGCGGCGTCCACTGAAGGTAGCCCACTTCGGCTTCATCTGTGACATCAACAAAAACTCCCCCCGCCAAGACCCGCGAATCATTAACGATGAGCAATACAAGGGCAGCGACGGTTGAAACGTTCATCGGAAACACCTTCAATTTCAAAGATTGCCAAACCACGCGCATTCCAACCCAGGGTGCCGCCGACCCGTGGGATTGTCCACGCAATTTCATCACAGCTACAACATCCAAACGCCTGTATTCTCCTTCATTGCTTTGCCGATCTGGATCAGTTAAGAACCTGAGCCCCGCCTACTCAGCCAACACCAATGATCACAAAGCCTCTCATTTCTCCTTTTTTCTTCACCGTCGCAGTCTCGATAATCTTATTTTGGGATACGCAGAGTGCCGACGCAGATCCCCTGGATGACGCTATCATCAGCGAATTTCTAGCTGACAACGACGACGGGATCGTTGATGAAGATGGTGATCGAGAAGATTGGATCGAGATCTGGAACACCTCAGGTAAAGCCGGAGATCTCAGCGGTTGGCATCTCACTGACGACCCAAACGATCTCACCAAATGGCAACTGCCAGCCATCGAGATGACAAGCGGTGGGTATTTGGTAGTTTTTGCTTCCGGCAAAGACCGAGCAAAGGTAGGGAGTGAGCTCCACACAAGCTTTAGCCTGCAGCGTGAGGAAGGCGGATATCTAGCTTTGGTAAAGCCCGATGGCTCCACGATCTCTAGCGAATTCCGTGACTACCCCCAGCAGACCAAAGACGTCGCCTTCGGAGTAGGGATCGAGGGGGAGGCCCCCATCACTTTTTTCTCCGCCGGAACACAGGCAAAATGGCATGTCCCGACGGGCCCAGTGGATGATTGGACAAATCCTAATTTTGATGATTCGAGCTGGAACAGCGGAGCAACGGGCATTGGCTTTGACAGCCCCGGTGGCCGCTATCAACCCTTGATTGGCACCGGAGGCGATACCGGTGACGAAATGCGGTCTCAAAATGCCACAGTCTACATTCGCATCCCCTTCGAAGTCGCAGACCCATCAGGTATCAGCAACCTCAACTTACGCCTGAAATGGGAGGATGGATTCGTCGCTCACTTAAATGGCACGGAATTTTACAAGGAATCTGCGCCAGAAATTCCCGCGTGGAACTCTAGATCCACAGAAGGCGGTCGCAACGAAGACAACGCGACAAGCTTCTTCAATTATCCAGTCAGCCAAGGAGGATTAGTCACCGGAACTAACATCCTCGCAATCCAGGGACTCAACAGCAGCGCCGGGAGTTCAGATGCTATCTTTGTACCCGAATTCATGGGCATCTTCAAAGACACCACCAATCTGAAGGGAGGGTTTTTCGTCAGCCCAACTCCAGGAGAAGTCAACGGTATCCGCTATGAAGGACTGGTAGGTGACACAAGTTTCAGCGTTGACCGCGGGGTTTATGACGCAGCCTTCGATCTCATAATCACCACAAAAACAGCAGGCTCGGAAATTCGCTACACCACCGACGGCACTCCGCCCAGTGAAACCTCTGGCCAAATCTATACCGGTCCCATCTCAATCACGGGCACGACTGTGGTTCGGGCCCTCGCGCACAAACCTGGCTTTCAATCCACGAATATCGACACGCATAGTTACATCTTTCCAGAAGATGTTTACGGCGCCCAATTCTCGGATGCCCTCACTGCTGTCCCAACCATTTCATTGGTCACCCAAGCCAACTACGACCTTCGCTTGATGTCAGTGGCATCGACAAGCGAACTTCCCTCGCGAACCAACGAACGACCAGAGAGTTCTCAAGTTATCGTGGCTTTGGTGAGCGGTAACATTCATGTGCGAATCATCGATGTTCACATTCGGAGAAGCCAGGAAACAAACCGGCTCGAATACCAAACCGTGATTGATAAATCCGAAAGTGAACTGACAAATGGGGCGGAAAAAACCGAACTCCAAAATTTGCTGAACCAAGCGCCTTTCCCGGACACCGCCACCCTCTCTCCGGAAACTCAGCGAGAGATTATTAACCAAGCGATCGCTATCTCGGGACACACACCCCGCACTCCCTTCCTTCAAGACAATAATAACGACTACATCGAGCATAAGAGCTCGATCGAGATGATCTATCCCGATGGGAAACCCGGATTCCAAGAAGACGCCGGAATGACAAATTTCGGTGGTGGTTACACCAACTTCACTAAAAAAAGTTTCCGCCTCTATTTCCGTGAAAAATATGGCGCGGCCAAACTCAAACATCCAATTTTTGACGGATTCGAATATAAGAATACGCCACCAACTGACGAATTCGACGCCATTAACCTCCGCAGTGGTTCGCACGATATGTCAAGACGCGGAGGCTATATGGCCTCCCGCTTCGTCGATGACACGATGCTCGAGATGGGCCAAATTGCGCCGCACGGGCGCTTCGTTCATGTCTATCTCAACGGTCAATACTGGGGGCAATATCACCTCCGTGAACGCTGGGACGCCGAGATGGCATCCAACTACTTTGGCGGCAAAAAAGAAGACTATGATGCCATCAGCGCCAACAATTCTGGCTCGGAATTTCAGACCGGTAAACCCTATGACGGCACGGCCGACTTTTGGAATGAGACACGTAGCTTAATAAGTGGACCCGATCCTTTCCTTAACGCTTCCAAACACATCGATATCGCCAATGTCATCGACTTTATGTTGCTGTGGACTAGCGGGGAATGCGAAAGCGAGTTTCGCTCTTTTGGTTCTCGATCTCAGGAGGTGCCCTTCAAATTTATGATCAGAGATCCCGACGGGTTTCTGCCAAGAGGCGGCTGGAGCAGTTCCCACCCCGTCACCCACAATGGCCCACTCAGAGCGATGACCGAACTGCGAACCGGTGGAAACCCTGACTATAATATCCTTCTAGCAGACCGCATTCACAAACACTACTTCAACAACGGCGCAATGACCGCTGAGGCAAGCACCGAACGTCTTCGCAAGCGCTTCGAGGAAATGCGTCCTGGTTTCGCCGCCGAAGCCCGAAGGTGGAACTTCCTAACCGTCGGAAGCTGGGAATCCTACGTCAATAGCTGGTTAAACACCCAGTTACCACGACGCAGCGCCAGCACGATGCAACAGCTCCGACAAGCCGGCATGTATCCAGACGTCCTTGCGCCTGCTCTCTCCCAGCATGGAGGATCAATTCCAGCAGGAGGTGGTGTCACCATGACCACAAACACCACGACCATTTACTACACCACGGATGGATCCGACCCCCGCCTTTCTGGAGGTGGCATCAGCCCCACCGCCATTAATGCCACCTTCGCCAACGACACCCGCGAACCCGAGGACTTTGTCATCACCGGAGAAACTTGGAAATATCTCGATGACGGGAGTGACCAAGGCACGACTTGGAGAAGTGTCACTTACGATGATAGCGCTTGGGCGAGCGGCCCCTCCCAACTCGGATATGGCGAAACAAGTGTCCTCACTACCATAGGCTTTATCGACACCGACCCGGACACCCGCGGGAATCAAAAGAACGCGACCACCTACTTCCGCAAAAAGGTGGCGATTGAAAAGCCCGCTGATTTTTCAAACTTCGCGATCGGTCTGCGCTACGACGACGGAGCCGCCATTTACGTGAATGGGATAGAAGTCGCTCGCACCGCGACTCTCCCAGTAGATGCCAAGTTTGACACCTTCGCGACCGGGCGCACTCCAGATGAAAATACCTATTTCGAGTATCCCGTACCTTCGTCTCGATTTATTGACGGAGAAAATACGATTGCGGTCGAAATCCACAACCAATCGGCCGGAAGTTCCGATATTCGATTTGACCTTACGCTCCGTGGCGAAATTGACCTCACAAATGGCAGCAACATCACCGAGTCTGTCATGTTCGACGGCCCAACTGAATTCAAAGCAAGAAGCTTCGACAGAACTTCCAACGAATGGAGCCCCCTGACCTCGACCTTCTTCAGTCTAGATACGGTGCCTGCCGCTGCCACCAACCTCGTTATTTCAGAAATCCATTACCGCCCGGCCGATCCGACCTCGGCAAAGGAACTTGCGGTCTCTTCCGACCGCGACGATTTTGAATTCATCGAACTTCTCAACACATCCTCCCAGCCTATCGATCTAAGCGGAGTCTACTTCAATGAGGGGATTAGCTTTTTCTTTGCTGACAATACGATCCTGGAACCAAATCACCGCCTTGTTCTGGTTAGAGATCTCGAAGCCTTCACAGCCCGCTACGGCAATCTTACTCAAGGTAAGATTGCCGGTGAATTTGGCGGCCGACTCAGCAACGATGGCGAGCAGCTCATCTTGAGCAAGTCAGGCGCGATCGAGCTTATCAATCTCACCTACAACGACCAAGCTCCGTGGCCCATCCAAGCTGACGGAAATGGAAACTCCATGATCTTCACCGGCAACGTTCAGGCACAGGCAACTTCGTGGTCTGCCCATGCTGCTATCGGAGGAGCCCCCGGCATGCCTGACACCGCCCTCTCCTCTGGTTATGAAGACTGGAAAACCGTGAATGGAATCACCGATGATCTGAGTGACTCGGATAACGATGGCCTCAGCTCGCTCGCCGAATATGCCACGGGCAACAACCCAAACATTGCCAATTCCGCTCCTGTTATCACCCTCGGACTCGTCACGGCTGAAGCCAATGATTTCTTTTCAATCACCTACCAACAAGGTCTCAACGTAAATGATATCCTCTTTGAAATTCAAGAATCCTCTGACCTCGAAAACTGGACAACCATCCCTGCGCCCATTTTGGTTGAGGAAAAAGTTGATCCGACCACCCAGACAAAGAAGGTCACCCGACGTCTTTCCAATTCAGTGAATCAAGATCCCAAAAAATTCCTACGTGTCCGTATGGTGCGGTAAAAAAGGTGCCGAGAAATTATTCTCATCCTGTTGCCATTCACTAATTCTATCCCACCCTGAAAAAATTAAGATCTCGGTTGCGTAATCACCGCACCCTATGACACTTAGCCTCAGATGGTTTGTATGACGTTCTCCCTCAGAAACCGCCTTTGTTCCGCGTTCCTGCAGGTCTCGGCATGCCTCCTTTTTAGCCACGCTACTCAAGCTCAAGTCTCCTACCAAAAGGACGTTGCCCCCATCTTGGAGAATCACTGTGTGAAGTGCCACGGAGAAGAAAAGCAAAAGTCTGGCCTTCGGCTTGACCAACGCCCCCTCATGCTCAAAGGAGGGGATTCCGGGCTTCCCGCCGTCGTTCCCGGAAAACCCGAAAAGAGCTTTCTCCTCGAGGTTATCTCTGATCCTGATCACGAGATTGCCATGCCCCCAAAAGGCGATCGTCTTACCAAAGAGCAAATCACGACTCTAAGCAACTGGATCACGGAAGGCGCCGACTGGCCCGGCCAGATGGACAAGAAGCTTGAACTGAAAACTGACCACTGGTCTTTCCAACCTATCGTCCGTCCTCAGCTCCCATCCGGATCCGGGAATCCCCTCGACGGCTTCCTAAATCAAAAGCTCAAAGAATCTGGCCTCGCTGCCAACAAACCAGCCGACGCCCGTTCACTTATCCAACGCGTTCACATCACCATCACCGGTCTTCCGCCAACTCCCGAAGAAGTGACCAAGTTCGAACAAGCCTACCAAGCCGACCCCGAAAAAGCCTACTCCGATCTCCTTGACTCCCAACTCAACTCAACTCACTTCGGAGAACGCTGGGCACAGCATTGGCTCGACGTCATCCGCTGGGCCGAAACAAACGGCTCCGAATCCAACCTCTACCGAAAAAACGCCTGGTTTTACCGCGACTACCTT
>JAKMGP010000336.1 GCA_022424905.1 Akkermansiaceae bacterium
TCATGATAATGTCGTGGACGTATTTCCCCTTTTTGAGCGCCTTTTCTTTCCCGTTGTGAACGTAAGTAGCGGGGTAGTAGGTATGAGCAATCGTCTGACTTTTCCAGCCCACGAATTCATCGAAACCGTGGGTGAGGGGATTGGCGTTTCCTTCGACGTGGGTATGTCCGAGTCCCCACTTCCCGTAGGCGCCGGTAGTGTAGCCGGCGGCTTTAAAGATTTCGGGGAGGACGGTCAGTTTTGGGTCAAGAGGCGCGACTTTGTTTTCAGTGACATTGCCGCGGAGGTAAACCTTTCCGGGCTGCTGGCCTGTCATGAGAACCGCGCGAGAAGGGCTGCAGACAGTATTGCCGGAATAATGGGCCGTGAACTTTAGACCTTCGGAGCCAATCCTATCAATATTAGGGGTCTTGAATTTCGTCTGTCCGTAGATCGATAGGTCACCCAAGCCAAGGTCATCAGCAAGGATGTAGATCACGTTTGGCTTATCTAGCGCCTTTGAAAAAGCGGATGAAAGTAGGATCAAAAGAAAAACTCTCGTCATGAAGAGGAGCTTTTCCAATGAGAGGCCCTTCGTCGAGTTATTCCTTGGCCTTGGTGAGTGAGATGATTTGAAATTATCCCGTAAGAAATGCCTCGCAAAAAATTTGGTCAGACTGCTGGCGGTTCTGGGGTTTGATTTCAATGCTCGTTAAGTCCCGCAGAAAGTATTACAGACAATTTCCTCCGGAGTTGGAGGCTGTTCCATTTCCACGAAGCCTTCCTGTTCGTTGTAGGGATTTTGAAGTACCTTATGGAGCTCATGAAAAGGAGCGAAGTTTTCTTGATTAGCGGCTGCGATCACTTTTTCGATCTGATGATTGCGCGGAATATAAGCTGGATTCACGACCTTCATGAGGGAGCTTTCTGGTGTTCCTGCAGCATTCCATTTTGCTAGCCAATCCCGGGCTGGCGCCTCGTCTTTAAAATTCAAGAGGAAGGAATCGGGGCCGTTGCTAAGGCTGCGAAAGGTGAGGGTGAAGTCGGTTTTCTGCGAAGCCATTAGGTCAAGCAGGGCTTGAATGAGTTCGGGATCGTGGTTTTTGGGAAGTCCGATCTTTTTTGAGAAGATCGCAAGGTGAGCTTCATCAAAAAGGGCGGGAAATTTTTGCAGTTCAATTTTTGCTACGGCGACCGCTTTTTCTTGATCCTCATCAAAGAGTGGGAGGAGGGCTTCAGCGAAGCGGGTTAAATTCCATTGAGCGATACCAGGTTGGTTTGAATAAGCGTAGCGGCCATTTTGGTCGATGTAGCTAAACTTTTGCGTGGGATTGAATCGGTCCATGAAAGCGCAGGGGCCATAGTCGATAGTTTCGCCAGAAAGGCTCATGTTGTCGGTATTCATAACTCCATGAATGAAGCCGAGCCCCATCCACTGAGCGATTAGTCGGGCTTGTTTACGAATGACATCTTGGAAGAGTTCTAAGGCGTTGGATGCCTCAAGGTCGTGGCGCTGGATGGCATATTCTACGAGCGCTTTGAGGCTTTCGGTATCGTCTCGGGCGGCGAAATATTGAGCTGTTCCGATCCGAAGGTGGGAGCTCGCAACTCTGGTGAGAATCCCCCCCTTTTCAGGTTGTTCGCGCAGGACTAATTCTCCGCTCATAACTGCGGCGAGAGCGCGGGTTGTGGGAATGCCCAACGCATGCATCGCTTCCGAGACGAGATATTCTCGGAGGACAGGTCCAAGAGCGGACCGGCCATCGCCACGACGGGAAAAAGAGGTGGGGCCAGCGCCTTTCAGTTGGATATCCTTCCCCCCGATTTCTCCAATCAGAATGGCTCGGCCGTCACCGAGTTGCGAAGAGAATCCTCCGAATTGGTGACCGGCATAAGCCATTGCAAGAGGTTCGGCTCCCTCAGGAATCGAGTTCCCGGCCAGAACGGCCAATCCTTCGTCGCTCTTGAGAAAATTGGGATCAATTCCAAGTTCTTCTGCTAACCCATCATTCACTGCGATGATGGAAGGCTGAATGACCGGAGTGGGTTCGTTTTTTTCGAAGAAGCTCTCGGGTAGCCGGGCAAAGGTATTTTGGAAGTTGAGCTTCATTAGAGTGATTCTATCCTAGAATAATTAGATCGTTATTTCTGAAACACACGGCTTTTTAAAAGACTCGTGGTTCTGTTTTTGAGCAGGCTTAGATTTTCTCGGGATCCTTTTGAAGATGCTATCGTTACCGTGAACTCTCGTATTAGTCTTTTGTTTGAACTGAACCCCACCAAGTCTTATTGGGCTGGTAGCCGGGCTTTAGAAAATTAGCGTGCTGCTTTTCAAGCTGAGCCTTCTTTTTGGTATGAAGTGTCTTGATTTGCTGAGCTTTTTTTTCTGCGTCGAAGCGAGGGTCACGCTTGGGGATTTTAGCTCCAACTTCGGTAAGGTGAGCGGTGAGCTTAGCTGAAAGTTTTTTAACGAGGTCCGGGTTTATTTCAGCGAGGTCATTGGCTTCGCTGATGTCTTCCTTCACATTGTAGAGTTCCTCATGGCCGTCTTCGTAGTAGCGAATGAGCTTGTGGTCACCATCGCGAATGATGCTGGATGGTTCACCGCCTTGATTTCCGTAGTGCGGGTAGTGCCAATAGAGAAGGCGTTCCGAGGATTCGCCTCTGAGTGCGGGGACAAGCGAGATGCCATCGATGTGGTGAGCGGGGAGCTGTTCGAGTCCAGCGAGTTCAAGGAGAGTGGGGTAGAAGTCAGTTCCAGTTGCAAATTGGCTGGAAGTTGATCCGGGCTCGGCGACTCCAGGTGCCACGACGTAGTAGGGTTGACGGATACCACCTTCCCACTGGCGCCCTTTTCCGCCACGTAAGGGAAGGCAGGCCGTAGCAAAAGCATCGCCTGAAGAAACCCCGCCATTATCTGAAGTGAAAATCACAATGGTGTTTTTTTGGAGCTTAAGCTCCTTGAGTTTGTTCATGACGAGGCCGACGGCGTTGTCCATGGATTCCATCATGCCGCCATAGATCGGGCAGTCTTGCACCTGACGAACAGGAAGGGTGCGATCGTTTTTGAATCGTTCGGTGGAGAGGCCGGTTACACTAGCTTTTTTACGATACTTTTCCCAGAGATCGGGCGAGGTTTGAATTGGGCCGTGAACGGAGTAGAATGACAGGAATGCGAAGAAAGGTTTTTTGGAATTCTTTTGGCTAATGAAGTTGTTGGTTTCCCTGGCAAGGCGGATGGGAAGAGCTTCGCCATTAGGGCCGTCATTGAGTTTTGGGTTGTTGAAAGGAGCAAAATAGCCGCCGCGTGGTGATCCCGAGTAATACCCTCCTTTGTTCACTTCGAATCCGTGGTCTTGGGGGCCGGATCCTTCGCCGCCGATATGCCATTTTCCAGCAAAGAAAGTGCGATAACCACCCGACTTCAGCGCTTCTGAAATGGTCGTGATTTTTGCAGGAAGTTGTGATCCATTTTCGGGCGGGAGGACTTTGTCATTTCGCTTCCATTTCATCCCGGTGGCGGCGCCAATCCAGTCGGTGATGCCAATTCGGGCAGGGTATTGGCCACTCATAATTGAGGCGCGAGAGGGGGAGCAGACTTGGCAGGTTGAGTAGCCATTGGTAAAGCGCATACCGCTGTTGGCAAGAGAGTCGATGTGTGGCGTCTCATAGAACGTAGAGCCTTCACAGGAGAGGTCCTTGATCCCTAGATCATCCGCGAGGATGAAAAGAATGTTGGGTTTGTCTGCCGCAAGGATGGGCAGAGCAAAAAAGACTGAGAGTAAATTCCGCATAAGCTGAAGGTTGTCGGAGCGGGATGTCAGAGCAAGGTCAAATCAATCTCTGCGATAAGAAGACTAATCCCCCAGCAAGGTAGGATCTAATCCAATAGCTGTGATTGTTCTGCTCAATCGTAATGCGGAATGGGAGCTTACTGAACTTTCCCTGTGGTATTATTTTTCCTCGATCCGATAGACGTGCGATTTGGTGCGCAGGTAAATGGCTTTTTCATTGAGAGCCGGCGAGGCCATACAGCCGTCGTCGAGTTGATTGGTCGCAACGATTTCCAGTTCGGGGCCAGGTTTAACGACAAAGGTTTTTCCTTTTTCGTCCGCAAAAAAGAGGTGATTGTCGGCATAAACCCCAGAAGCTGAGAAAGCGGTTTTGAGAGCAAGGTATTTTTCAATTTGTCCTTTCTTAGAGTTGAGAACGCTGAGGATGCCGGATTCGGAGGTAAAGTAGACATCGCTACCAATAACTACGGGTGAGCAGCGACCAGGAATGCGTTTGAAGATGTCCCATTCGATATGGCTTTTGGTAATGTCACCTTGAGTCTCGTTATCCAATCTGACTCCGAGGAGGTGGGGTTTACCGAGGCCGGTGTTGATGAGTGCCATATCGTTGCCGACAAAGACGGGTGCAGCGGCATTGGAAAAGCCTTTATAGAGAACCTTCCAGAGCTCTTTGCCGGTATCGGCATCGTATGAGTAGCAGGCCTTTGCCCCAGGCGAGACGAGTTGCCTGACTCCGTTCAGGGTAACGAAGTTTGGAGTGGAGTAAGCTTTCCGAAAATCGCCACCACCCCGTATCTTGCCATCTGGTTCTACGTCGCCGAAGTCGGTATTACGCTCGCTTCTCCACACCTTCTTCCCGGTCTTTCGGTCGAGTGCAATCAGATATTGCACGTCAACCCCGTCCATCGTGAGGATGATCATACTTTTGTGGAGAACGACTGATGAGCCGGGACCACGAAAGTGCTGACAGGGAAGATCGCGGCGTTCCCAGACTGTTTTGCCAGTTTTCCGATCTAGGGCGGTGGTGCCGTAGCTGCCGAAGTGGATGTAAACATGCTCTGAATCGATGGCAGGTGAGCAGGATCCATAGCCATTAACGTGGTTGCTGAGTGGCTCCGGGGCCTCGTTTTCGAAGAGGAGGATGTCGTGAACTTTCTTGCCTGTAGTTTTATCAAGGCAGACGGCATACATCTTTTTGCCATCAGGAGTAGCGTTGGTGACCCAGACTTCGTTGTCCATGACGACGGGAGTAGACCAGGCTCGGCCAGTGACTGGGGTTTTCCAAACAATATTCTTACCCTCGCTCCACTCGATGGGGAATCCATGAGACTTGCCGTCTGCAGCAGGTGGATAGTGGCCATCGTTGGTGGGGCCCCGGAAAGCGGGCCATTCAGCTTGGCCGGGAACAACTAGACAGAAAAAAAGAAGGGCTCGGACGAACATGGTCTTCAGTCTGTCATTTGGGGGTCGGGCATCAAGGGGGAAGTTGTAAGAGGTGCAGGGAAGGAGGCTTTCTTGAGGCTTGGAATGGGAGGATGCTTTTTCTATCTTTCCCCCTATGAGAGCTTTTGCCTTCCTGCTATTGACCCTTCCGCTTGCTGCCGATCATCATCAATCCAACGAACTGACCGCCGCCGAAAAGAAAGCCGGTTGGACTTTGTTGTTTGATGGGGAATCCACTAAGCACTTCCGAAACTATAAAAAGGAGGGCGTTTCTCCGAAGTGGGTGGTGAAGGATGGCATCCTGACTCTGACAGGCAAAGGTGGCGGCGATATTATCACAAAGAAGGAGTATGGAGCCTTTGAGTTTACCGTCGATTACAGGATTTCAAAGGGTGGGAATTCAGGGTTAATGTTTCATGTGAAGGAGACGGAATCTCGCCCTTGGCAGACCGGGCCAGAAATCCAGATCCAAGATAATATCGATGGGCATGATGCTCAAAAAGCAGGCTGGCTTTATCAACTTTACCGTCCGGCAAAGGGCGTTGACACAACCAAGCCAGCAGGTGAGTGGAATACTCTTAAGATTTTGATCACGCCTAAAAAGTGCGTGCAATGGATGAATGGAACGAAATACGTCGAATACGTTAAGGGTTCAGATGATTGGAATAAAAAAGTAGCAGCTTCGAAGTTTAGAAAATTTAAAAATTTCGGGAAGGCAACAAAAGGCCACCTTTGTCTTCAAGATCACGGGAACGTCGTGTCCTTCAAAAATATTAAAGTTCGGGAAGTAAAATAGTTTTGGGCTTTTGATCCGAGGTTTTATGAGACGGTTTTTTCTTTTCCTTTGGCTAACGTCCTTTGGGTATGCGGGCGATGTGCACTTCTTTATTCTTTCCGGTCAGTCGAATATGGCTGCGCTGAAACCGGAGAAATCTTTTTTGCCGGAGCTTAAGGAGCTACTGCCTGGCGATGAAATCCGGCACGTTAAGTTTGCGAAGGGTGGGCAGCCAATTCGGAAGTGGGTGAAGAATTTCGATGCGATCGCGGCTAAAAGTAAGCTGTTGCCAAGAAAGGATCCGGGTGCTTTTTACGATCAAACTTTGAAGGCGGCTCGTGCAAACATTACGGCCAAAAAGCCCAAAACGATCACTTTTCTTTGGATGCAGGGAGAGCGAGATGCCAAGGAAAAGCTCTCGGCTGCTTACGAGGAAAGCATGAACACGCTGATTGCAGACCTGCGCAAGGATCTCAATGCTCCTGAGATGAATTTCGTGATTGGCCGGCTCAGTGATTTTTCAACCACAGAGCATTGGGAAGCCGTGAGAACTGCCCAGGTGAAGGTTGCTAAAGACGATTCCCGTGGATCGTGGGTTGATACCGATGACACCAACAACAAGGTGAAGAATGGAAACCCTCACAACGACCTTCATTACACCAAAGAAGGTTATGATCTCTTCGGCCAACGTCTCGCACGTCAGGCGGTGCGATTAATAA
Source organism: Akkermansiaceae bacterium (assembly GCA_022424905.1). Lineage (GTDB taxonomy): Bacteria > Verrucomicrobiota > Verrucomicrobiia > Verrucomicrobiales > Akkermansiaceae > SW10. The sequence continues at coordinate 6,711 of JAKMGP010000336.1, forward strand.
AAGGGGAGGAGCCTGACTCGAAAGGAAAACCTTAAGGTTCTTTGTGAGGACGTCTTTTTCTGGCTACTTTTTGAGCCAGGGTTGGCGCTGGTTCTTGGTGATTTCGGCGTCGAGTTCTTTCATGCGAGTGCCGAGTTTGGCAACGATTTCGGGATGCTTGTCCGCGAGGTTTGTTTTTTCACCAAGGTCGGAGTCGAGGTCGAAGAGCATGACTTGCCCGCCGCTTGCAGGTTGGTTCTTGCGGCGACGAGTTTTTTTGATGAGGACCTTGTATTTACCCTGACGAAGGCCTTCAAGATCGCCGCGTGAGGTATAGTAAATGAATTCGTTGCGGGGGCTTTTGGTGCCACTGGTAAGAAGATTCGAGATGTCGAGGCCATCGATTTTATTTTCTTTCGGGAGGGGCGCGTCAGTGAGGGATGCGATGGTGGGGAGAAGATCGATTGTGCCGCAAAGTTCGTCGCAGGTGGTATTAGCTGGAATGCGGCCGGGAGCCCACATGACACAGGGAACGCGTTGACCGCCTTCAAAGGTAGTACCTTTGCCATCGCGGAGAGGACCGGCCGATCCACCGTGGTGTTTGAACTGAAGCCAAGGGCCATTGTCGGTTGTGAAGATAAGGTAGGTATTTTGAGCGAGCTTGAGTTCGCGAAGAAGGTTTGCAATACGGCCGACTTCAGAGTCGATGTGCTCAATGACGTTAGTGTATGCGTTGAGCGGATTTGGGTCGCGGATTTCATCGGGCACGTAGAGTGGGATGTGCGGCATAGAGTGGGGCAGATAAAGGAAGAACGGTTTGTCCTTATTGCTTTTGATGAACTCGATTGACTTGTTGGTATATCGCCGGGTGACAGTCCGTTGATCGACTGGCACTTCGAGTATTTTGTCGTTCTCCATTAGAGGGGTTTTCCACTGAGTGAGGGTAGACTCGGGGTCTTTCCAAAGGGCATCCATTCCGGCCCAACCACCTTTAGGTTTTCCCTTGTTGTCGGGGTGATTCATGTCGTTTGAATATGGGATGCCGAGATAGGTGTCGAAGCCATTACTCTGCGGGAGAGTTTCAGGGTGGTGGCCAAGGTGCCACTTGCCAAAGCAAGCGGTGGCATATCCCTGATTTTTCAGGTGATCAGCAATGGTATGTTCTTTGGGGTTGAGGCCTTTTTGAGAAGAGGGAAAGAGGACGTGCTGGTGCATGCTGACCCGTTTTGGATAGCAGCCGGTAAGAAGGGCAGCGCGTGAGGGAGAACAGACAGGGGAAGCGACCATGAAGTTCGTAAATTTGCGGCCTTCTTTCGCGAGGCGGTCGATGTGGGGTGTTTTGATTTTGGTGGAGCCAAAGCAGCCGAGATCTCCGTAACCTTGATCGTCGGTGAAGATGATTATGAAGTTGGGCTTTTTTGCAGCGCTTACGAAGAGACAGTTAAGAGCGAAGCTTAGAAGAAAAAAGATTTTCATTTGGGGTTTGGTTGTAAAGTTTTGAGGGTGTTCAAGGGGCTTTTTTGTGAGCGCTTAAAAACGTTCGCCGGGTCCGGTGTTCCAGAGAAGGTGCATTTCTTCAAGAGTGGGAATTTTCGCGGGTCGGATGACGCGGAATCCTAAGCCCCAGTTATCGGTGTGATACCAGATAGATTTTGGGTCCTGAGGGTCCGTGTTTTTCCAGCTTCTGTCAGACGGAAGACGTTGGCCTGAACGCAGCTCTTGGGGGTCGCAATCCCAATGGCCACCACGGGTGACTCGAGGGTAGCGTTTAGGAGAAAGTGCGAAAGGATTGATGGTGTCTCCAGGGTGGTTGCTGTAATCGGGTAGGTAGGCGTCTATGGTCCACTCGCTCACGTTGCCATGCATGTCGAAAAGCCCCCAGGGATTTGGCTTTTTGGTAGCGACGGGTTGATAGGAACCATCAGAGTTCTCAAAATACCATGCGTATTCGTCGAGTTCAGAAGGGTCATCTCCGAAGGAATAGGCGGTCGTGGTTCCGGCGCGGCAGGCATATTCCCACTCGGCTTCGGTGGGGAGTCGGTAGTAGTGACCGGTTTGAGCCGTTAGCCATTCACAAAATTTTGAAGCGGAATGTTGGGTTGCAGCGACGGCCGGGTATTTACTGTCGTAGCCTGCGTTATCTCCCATGCTGTTGTGCATAGGCATATAGGGTGGAGTAGGCTGAGAAATAGCGTCGATGAGATTAGGATTGCTTTGAAGGGGGGCTTCGGGTGAGAGCTTGTTGCCGTCGAGGTCGAGAGTGCCGTCCTTGTTACGATTCTTACCGTTCTCCATGAAAGCCCGGTAAAGGCCCCAGGTGGTCTCGGTTGAAGCCATCCAAAAAGGCTCGATTTGGATTTTCTTTTGCGGGCCTTCATCGTCAGAGCGATCTGCTTCACTGTCGGGAGTTCCGATCGTGAACTCGCCACCCGGGATGGGGAGCATTTCAAAGGAGGCATTTTCTGCTCCGGCTATGGTTTCGGTGTAGGCCTTGGGGTCACCTTCAGGGATGGGTTTAAGTTGGGCGAAGATTTTCTCTGAGACGGGAAGAAACGCGGCAGCGCTGTCTGGCATGTCGCCGGGAATAATGTTTAATCTATCAGCACTGATTTTTGGGGCTTCTGGCTTGGGCTCGGATCTTTCTTCTGGAAGAAATGAGTAGAGTTCACAGTCGCAGCAAGAGCTAAGGAAGACAAAGAGCGAGAGGGTGACTATTTGAAGAAGGGAGGGTCGGATCATTGTTAAATTTGCTGACATCGCTGTTTAACTGGTCGCTAAAATCTATCAAGCCTTCTTGGTTGACGTCACATAAAAATTAGAGAGGATCTCGGCCCTATGAAACAAGTTGGATTTTGCCTCAGTGCATTGTTAATGGGTGGATTGCTAAATGCTCAGGATCTTTTGAAGCCTTTAGTTGTGGAGGGCGATGCGGTTGGCAATGTTGCTGTGGAAACACTTGAGGCAGAGCGCCTTAGCGAGCTTCTTGGTTACCTCCCTGGGTTTGCCTCGGTTGCTTCTGACTCGGCAGGATATGGCGACGTGATAGGAATGCGTGGTTCCACAAACACTTTGTTTTTTGGAGGCGCGGGTGTCGCGATGGTTGTCGACGACGTTCCCTATGGGGATGTTTTTGGTTACTCGACTGAGTTTTTTGATCTGGAGTCGTTCACACTTCACCGTGGGCCTCAAGGGTCCCGATTTGCTCGAAATGGGGTGGGTGGACTCATGGAATTGAGAACGCCAGGCCCAACCAAGGAGCATGAACATGGATTTAGCGCCGAGTATGGCAGTTATGATCTTACTCACCTGCGGTTCCGTTCCAGCGGGCCCCTCGATAAGGATTGGTCTTACAGTTTTCAGACGTATTTTAAAGAACGTGACGGTCTAGTCGATAATGTAACTCTTGGCCGCGAAACTGATACTCGTGAGCAGTTAGGCACTTTGGGTAGCCTTTACTACAATCCAAGTGAGGATTTTGAAATGCGGTTCCGCTTGATGTATGAGCGAACGCGTGATGGAAGTCAGCGTCTTTCTGCATTGCCGGGTGTGACTTCGGCTTTTGGAGATTTTGTTGATTCCCAACTTGCGAAAGATCCTTTTAAAGTGGCCAGCAATGTTCCGGGAGTGACCGAAGTTGATCGTCTTCAACTTTCGATGCATCTTGATCAAGACTTTGGGAAGGTGAATCTGAAGTCCATCACGGCCTTCTCGAATTGGAAGCTTGGACCGAATACCGTTGATCTTGACTTAACTGCATTTGATCTCTCGAGGTCATCGATTAGGCAGGAGCAAAATCTTTTTAGTCAGGAATTCCGCCTTCAGTCAGATCGGGAAGCCGACGTTAGGTGGCTTAGCGGGTTGGCCTACCTGAACAAAGACAATCAGGGCGTCGCCAATCGATTCTTTCCGATTGGTAACAATATCTTTGCGAATCAATTCACGAACTTTGATATTGATGATGAGAGTGTTGCCTTATTTGGAAACGTTCAGTGGGATGCGGTTGAGGATCTTACGATTGAGGTGGGTGGGCGTCTTGAGTCTGTTGAGAATTCCATTAGTCGTAGTAAAACTGAGCCAGGTGGAGGATTCATTCCTCTCCCTCCAGCTTTTGCTGGCGAAAGCAATGGTGTTTATTTCTCGCCTTCTCTTGGGGCGACCTATGTTGTGAACTCTGAGACAAGTGTCTTTGCGAGAACCTCACTTTCCTACAAACCTCAGGGATTTACGGCTTTCAGTGACAATGCGGCCACTACGGATTTTGATGAAGAGCAGTCCTTGGAAACCGAAGTTGGGGTTCGTTATCAAAACTCCGATCAATCATTGGGTGGGGAGTTGCGTGGTTACTTCAAGCAGATAGACGACTATCAGCTCAATCAGAGTATTCCGATGACCACCGACTTCATCATCGCCAACGCGGACCGTGTAGAGGCCCTTGGTGTTGAAGGCGAAGTCTTCTGGAAGCCGGTGAGCGGATTGACCGTTCAAGCAAGTGCAGGTTGGAACCAGATCGAGTTTGAGGAACACACTGGGGCGGGCGGAGCAGATCTGTCTGGAAATGATGTTCCATTTTTACCGAAGTTTACGGCGGGAATGGTTGTCCGGTATGATTTTGAGAATGGTTTTTTCGCTCAGACTGGTGTTCGTGCCGTAGGCGCCACTTTCTTTGATGAGACAAACAAAAGCGACTATCGCCAAGGATCTTACGAGGTGGTAGACGCGCAGCTCGGTTACCAAGGAGATCGTTGGAATGCGGCGATTTTTGCCCGTAATCTCCTCGACGAGGATTATTACAGCTTCATGAATAATCAGATCTCGGCGGGAGTTGCTGGTGACCCTGAAATGTATGGAGTTCGGGTCGGTTTGGAATTCTAAGGTAATTCAGAGACAGATTGGGCTTGCCAGCGAGGCTATTTTGTGGTTTTTCACTCCGCTCGCAGGCGAATCTTCGCTTGTTAAACTTTGAGGTCATGGATGCAGACAATATCGTTCCGTTTGAAGCACCTACCCCTCCTCGTTCCAGTGCGATCCCTATGAAAAACGATCTTGTCGAACAGGCTGCTGAAATTGTCGCCGATCCCCTCGTGCTCATCAACCTCGTGTCAAAGCGGGTGGCTCAATTGAACCAGGGTCGCTCCCCTTTAATCGAGGCGCTTCCTAGCATGGGTTTTGCTGATATTGCTCTTACCGAAATCATTGAAGGTAAGATCAAGCTTGTTGAAGGATCCAATTCCTAAAGCGAGTTTGCTTTTTTCCGGGCAGACGCAATTCTAGGTGTCATGTCTAAGGAGGTAGCCACTAACAAAAGGGCGCGCCGTGATTATAATATCACGGACACCTTTGAAGGTGGACTTGTCCTCCGTGGCACTGAGGTGAAATCGATCCGGGAAGGAAAGGTGAGCATCACTGAATCTTTCGCTAGGATCGAGCGTGGCGAGTGTTGGCTTTATGGATGCGATATTCAGCCGTGGCAAACCGCCGGATCCTTTTTTCAGCACGAGGCAAAGCGACCCCGTAAACTTCTTCTTCATAAGAACGAGATTTTGAAGCTTTCCCAAGCTACCTTACAAAAGGGCTTCACTTTGATTTGCCTCAAGCTCTATTTCAAAGGGCGTCGGGTAAAAGTCCAGCTTGGCCTCGGAAAGGGTAAAGGGCACAACGATCAGCGACACGATCTTAAAAAGAAGACCGAACTTCGCGAGGCTCAGCGAGAAGTCGCTCGCTTCAATAAGGGACGCGGACTTTAGGCTGATTCCTTTCGGTTACCGATGGGTTGGCTCGGCGAGAGCCTTAAGGACTGGCTTAAGTTCCTTGGCTGTCGGATACGTCCTTTCGAGATTTGCCATCATACGCTCAAATTTCTTCGGACTATGCTCGGTCAATGGTTTGAAGTGGCTTCCATATTTGGCGAGTTGGGTTTCGGAAAAATTATCAAGAGCATCTGTTGCTTGAACATGAGCTACCGCCTCCTTGCTTTTCAAAAGTTGGGTGTAAAGCTTTTCGATCTCTTTCTGAAAGCGGCCCTTCAGCCTGCAATCTGAATTTAGCATACGGGTCAGGTAGGTGGCCTGTCCTTTCGAGATCGTGGCAAGATCTTTGAGCCACGGGAGGACCCGCTCTTCGAAGGTTTCGATTTCATCTCCTCTACTTGAGGCGTTTTCATAAAGGCCTTGGGCATACATCCAGATCATGCCAATTGTGATGTCCCGAGAATTTGGCATTTCACGGGCGCCAGAATAGAGCATGTGAGTTGCATCTTCGTCGAATTTTGCAGCGGCATAAGCAGTCATGTAGCGATGGCTACTATTTGTGCTGCCTGCCATGAAGTGGTGACCTCGATTGGTTCCGCTCATAGTTGGGGTAAGGTATCCCGAGACCGTGTAGGTGCCGGCGCTCCGGATCTTGAGTGAATTGTAGAAGGCAGCGGCGCCACCGCTTTTGTCGCCGCCAAAATGAATGCCATGGCCGCTGATTTTGTAGTCACGTTTCACATCCGAGAGGACATTCCGGGTGTGGACGAAATTGTTGAGTAGTGTGACTTGACCTTCGTGACGAGCCTCGATCGGGCTCGCGATAACCATTCCCAGAACATCGGCCGCTTCAGTAAAGGGTTGTAAGGTTTCCTGCTTAGCGCCATCCGATTGGGTCCAAATCATCACCGGAGCGCGAGTTCCAGGGTCGAGATCTTTTGGGGAGTAAACAAAGTAAGACGTATTGACGTCTGCTTGGATAGGTCCTTCTAAAGTTCCGGCATTCGCGGCGAATTGGACCTCTTTCTTTTTGAAATGTTTCTCGAGAAATGCCTGGTCTGCTTCTGAAAATTCGTCGATTCCCAAGGTGAGTTCACGCCCGTCTTTCGTGATCAATTGGATAGAACCGTTTAGGGTCATTTCGCTGGCTTTGGCGGCAATTTTACTCCCGCTCTTAGAGTTCCAGATCCGTAACTTGGTTGGCTCGACTGCCCTTGCATATGAAGAAATTGCAAAGAGTAGAATCGCGAATCGAAGATAAGACACCATTGAGGGAACTTACGGTAGTTTAGAAATGATGTCAAAGGCCAGAATGGCTCATGGCTTATGCTTCTCGGATACCTCGAACTGCGGCGGCCATGTCAGGAGCGCCAAAAGTGGATGATCCGGCAACAAAGACATTGGCACCCGCTGCTCTTGCTATTGCGGCGCTTTCCAGGCCAATCCCGCCATCCACTTCAATATGATAGTTCAGCTTGTTTTTGGTCCGATGTTTTACTCCGGCTTCGACCTTGACCATGACTTCTTCCATGAATGACTGCCCCCCGAACCCAGGCACTACCGTCATTACAAGAAGGAGATCAATATCTTTCAAAAAAGGGAGGACGGCTTCAAAGGGCGTCGCTGGGTTCAGGGCTAAGCCAGCAAGGCAATTTGCTTCACGAATCGCTTTAATTGTAGTGGTGACATTATGGTCTGCTTCCGGTTCAACATGAACCGTGATTAGGTCGGCTCCAGCTGCCACAAATCGTGGCAGATAGTGATCCGGCCGAGCGATCATGAGGTGGACATCAAGGAAGATATCGTTTGTTTCATGATCGGCTTGGATCATTGCTGGTCCAAAAGAGATGTTATCGACAAAATGTCCATCCATGACATCCAGATGCATCCAATCTGCTCCGGCGTTAATGGCACGGGAGGTTTCCGCTCCGACTCTGCCGAAGTCGGCAGCGAGGAGGGAGGGGGCGATGATGCGATCTTGGTGGTTCCACTTTTTCACGCTGCGAGTCATAGGGTGAAAACTCGCTTGAGGCGCGCAAAAAAATCGGTTCTGGAGGAGGCCTTGTTTTCAGAGTGGTTTGCGGAAGGTGACGTTCTCTTTCGAGAGTGCCGACTTAAAATTTGCCTAGTTTCAGCAGGCGGCGAGTTCGATAAGGGGAGGCAAGCTGATATTTACGACTGGACAAATGGTGTTCATTGAAACAATAGTCTTCCATGGCTCACAAACTCACTCAGCGCCAACAACAGCTGTTGGACTTTCTTAAGTTATCTCAAAACAAGAATGGTCTAATGCCCTCGACTCGCGAAATTCAGGCGCATTTCGGTTTTGCGAGCCAAACTGCGGCAATGAGTCATCTGCGGGCGCTTGAAAAAAAGGGAGTCATCGTTCGCCTGCCAGGCAAGGCAAGAGCCGTGGTTTTTCCTGAGGATTTGGAACGAGAGGAAGTCGTCGACATCCCAATATATGGTTCAATCGCAGCAGGAATGGCGGAAGCAGTGGAGGAGGAGAAACAAGGTTGTATTTCCATCGACATTGCTTCGCTCGGAATCCCACGAAATGCCCGAACTTTTGCGCTTAAA
>JAKMGP010000005.1 GCA_022424905.1 Akkermansiaceae bacterium
ACCCGGAAGTGAAACTCTTGTGCGCCGATGGTAGTGGGACGATAGGTCCTGTGAGAGTAGGTCGTCGCCAGTTATAAGCCCCGTTTGTTGGTCAATCGCCAATAAACGGGGCTCTTTTTTTACCCCCAAGTCCTTTAACACAACCACAGTCCTTTAACACTTCACCAACTCTCCTCTCCTCCTCCCCACTCAACCCCTACCTCATCACCGGAAAAAGACGATCCACCTCTCTCTGACCCAACGGGTTCGTAAACCACGTCCCTCTCATCGGGGGGGCTAAATGGTAAAGCTGGATCGCATTACTAGACAGGGTGGCTTTGAGATCTGCTAAGATGGCAGGAATTGAGAATTCTCCTCGGTAAATCGCCAAGGCGCGATGGTTTTGATCAAGGAGAATGGCGAGCGGGACTGAAGGTTGGGGTGTTCGATCAAATAGATTTTCCTGAAACCGATGGAGTTTGCGAGCTGATTCCTGATCAATGATTCCCCACGGAAAAGAAATCTGGGTCTTTTCAACGAGTTCGTAGGCGGGGCTTAGGTCGGATTTTGGCCCGTTGATACCGTCTACTGAAAGAGCAAGGACCGTTAGTTGGTTTTTACGGACCGCTTTCATTTGTGAAGCAACTTGATTCAAATTATTTTTACTTCTTGGGCATGTGCCTGACCACAAAATGACGAGCTTGGGGCCTCGGGTTTGTGAAGTCGTAAAAAGTTTGGCAGCTTTGTTCCGATAACTAAGAGTTGGGAAAGGTGCTCGCGCAGGGAGGAGAATATGAGCGTTGGATTGATTTGGTGATCGTGTCAGCTCTCGATGCTCCAACTTGATTTCTCGGCGAGAGTTTAGTCGGCGTGCGATACCCGATCCTTGTTTGAGATGGAAACGACCCGCTTTGATTCCTATGAAAATTTCCCTTTTTCCTCCCGGCCATAAAACTTGTGCGCTGAAATCCCGTGTCTCTTTACCCAGTCCGAAGTGAAGCCACTTGCTGGACTGCGAGAGGAAAAGGTCACCTGCTTTCACTGATTGAACCCAATGTCTGTTTTGAGAGGAAGGAAGGAGCTCAACCACTGCGCCAATGGCATCTCGGTTGCACTTGGTTCCTTCGAGCCTGAGGGCTACCGAAGGGTGGCTCTCTTTCTTATTTACCATGAGTCGAAGTCGCGGCGCGGAGCGGTTGCGATACCAAAGATCAAGACGCCCGTCCTGATCCCAATCGACGATAGCGAGACCGCGCCCGTCCTCACTTTGATCAAGGCCAGCTAAATGAGAGATCTCATGGAAAGCGCCCTGTCTTCCGTTTAGGAAAAAGCGATTTTGTTCATTGCCGCTCCACGAATCGCCGTTTCGAACAAGCTTCATGAGTCCGGTCCAACCTTTTGCATAATCCTCGATATTTTCGGAAGGTGACACGACCTCACGCCAGAAGAAACTTCACAAATCATGATCGCGGGAATGGGTGAGATAACCATTCGCGACCACAAGATCCTGCCAGCCGTCATTGTTAAGATCGGCAAAGCCTGAGCTCCACGCCCACCCCCCGTTTGTAATTCCGCTCGCAATGCTAGCGTCCTGGAATCCATCTTTAGAGGCGGTAAAAAGAGTATTTCCTCGGGCCATTCTCTTTTTTCCCGCTTTGTAGTCTCGCAGGAAGGAAACTCTTTGTCCGGCAGAGGAAAACATATTTCCTATGAGCAAATCGGGTGCACCATCTCGGTTGCTATCGCCCCAGGATACCGACATCCCGGCTGCCATGTCCTCGACTCCGGCTTTTTTAGCGATATTGGAAAACTGCCCGTTGTTGTTTTGATAAAGGCAATTTCGACCAAAATCATTTGCGACATAAAGGTCGGGATCGCCATCGCGATCGTAGTCCTCCCATGAGGCGGAGAAGCTCCATCGGGTATTATTTTGATCAAGACCGACTCTCTGGGTGACGTCTGTAAATTGGAAGCCTCCGAGGTTGCTCAAGAGGACATTACGGCCTCCATTTTCTGCGTCGTTAAAAGGGGTAGGGGAGCTGGCTTCGAAGCCTCGCTTTTTGGATTGGTCGCCTGCCCCATAAATACAGGTGTAAATGTCGAGGTCACCATCGAGATCGAAATCGGCGGCACTTAAGGAAAACGGATAAGGAGCACCCGGAAAGCCACCGCGCAGTTTAAAGGCCTGGTTATTAAGATTTTCGGCAAAGGCAATCATGGCGATTGTAGCAACGACGAGATCTTGGTCACCATCGTTATCGAGATCGACGAAAAGAGCGCTTCGGGAGTCCTCCAGCCAAGCAACACCCCAATCGAGCGCAACCTCCTTGGCGGTGCCATCAGGTTGTTGGAGATAAAGTTGATTAGGAAGGCTCCCTCCGTCGCAGATATAGAGATCCTCAAGGCCATCGCCGTTCACATCGCCGACTGCGAGCCCGTGATGCCCGGTCAATGAAAGATCACCAATTCGGGTAATCCGTTGAGCCCAATGGTCGATCCCGTGGAGGACCTGCGGCTTAAAACGGGGGTTCCTTCCAATGACGGTGTTCGTGGCATCATGAAACCAAGGGCCCTCCGAGATTATAGTTTTGAAGTTTTTGACCGTGAGATTTGTAAGTTTAGGTGGTTTTGTGTCGGTCCAAGAAGTGAGCCAGGTTGCCGAGTATTCCGCTCCCGCACGATCGGCTTCAACATGAAGGTGCGTCGTGCGATTTTCAACGCGTATGACTTTGAATTTTATTTTTCCAAGTGCCTTAATTTTTTTAAGAAAAGCTTCTGGATTGGTTGGTGTCTGGATTCCGCCCCCCCCGGAACGTTTAGTAATATCATCCCACAAGGGGTCGGCTGGCTGATCTGGCTCCAATGAAGTTGAGACAAAATCCTCTGCCAGGAAGGATTGAAGCTGTTTAGCAGTTTTGCTGTTCGACAGACTGGTGAGTCGAGAGAGCGCTATTCTGGATAAGGTTTCTCCGGGCCATCCTTCCGTGGCTTCGGAATTTGGTAGCCCAAGGTCGAGGGCTACTTCTGTGAATCGGGTGGCCTCTTCGGGAGATTCAGGTAGCCGGTCTGGCCGAGCCATCTGTTTGAGGGTGAGAGGAATTAATTCGTTGTTAAAATCAGCATGCAGACTGCTTGTCGAAACCGAAAGCAGCGAAAGAACGGCCTGAAATGATCCTCTCATCGGAGATTGAGTGTCACCCGAATTCCTCTCCTTCACAAACAGGAAACTTAGAATCAAATTGGGCTCCTGACACTCAAATGAGTCGAGTTAAGTAAGGGGGGAGTCCTCAATAACTTTAATTGAATTCATCGTTAAAGTTGATTTCACCCGATTTACATCCAACCTATTGATCTGCCTGGTGGGTTGATCTTTCCCCCACCCCTGCCTAGCCTCCGCCTCGCACATCAATTGTCCCAAATTTTCGTCTGACTTATGAAACCCTCAATTTTCCTTGGATGCCTCGTTGTTCGTTGTTTCCGCACCTTCCCCTTTCTCACCGCTGCCGCCCTAATCTTTGGTGTTTCTTCTCCGAGAGCCATTGCTGCGCCTGTTCTTGTAGAATTTATGGCATCCAATGACAGTTCCCTTTATGATGAGGACGGTCAATCATCTGATTGGATAGAGATTTTTAATCCTGACCCTACTTCTGCCGATATCAGTGGGTGGTTTCTTACAAACGATCCCACAGAGCTCGATAAATGGGAACTCCCCAGTGGGGTTGTTCTCCCCTCTGGTGGGTCGCTGATTGTTTTTGCTTCTAATAAGGATCGTGATGTTGGCGAACTTCATACAAACTTCAAGTTGAGTAAAGAGTCAGGAGGCTACCTGGCTTTAATTGAAGGCGACGGTCAAACCGTCGCGAATGGTTACACAGATTATCCAGAACAGTTCGACGATATTTCCTACGGGCTTGCTCAAACGGGAAGTGGTTCGGATATTACCATTATCCCCGAAAATTCAATCAGCAGAATTCTGGTGCCAACGTCCGATATTGGGACGAGTTGGCACGATCGACTTTTTGACGATTCCTCTTGGCCCTCGGCAAACACCGGAATTGGTTACGATTATGACAATCTCATTGGAAGCAATGGCGACGTCCAATCCCAGACCGATGACATCAATGGAAGTGTCTATGTCCGCATTCCTTTTACGATAGATAGTCCTGAAAGCCTGACTTCCTTGACCTTACGTATGAAGTATGACGATGGGTTCGCAGCTTATATAAATGGAACACGGGTTGCATCTGTTGGAGCTCCGGCGAGTCCACAATGGAATTCGGTTGCAACCGCAGATCATCCCGACAGCGCTGCGGTCGTCTTTGAAGACTTTAATATTCCGCTTGGCCCCGATTTACTCGAAGCCGGGGGAAATATCCTTGCGATTCATGGGCTCAACAGGAGCACCGGAAGTTCTGATCTCCTCGTGCTTCCCCGGCTTGATGCTACGACCGCTGCAACTAATCCGGGGCTCGGAGAGGCAGGTTATTTTCAAAATGCTACTCCTGCGACTTCTAATGGGACTAACCAAGGCCTTCCTGCCGGCGCGGTGACCTTCTCGGTTCCCGGTCGAGGATTCACGAATTCTGTATCCGTCGAATTATCGGTTGCCTCACCTAATGCCGACATTCGCTATACCACTAATGGAAATGTCCCAACCGCTTCTTCTACCCGCTACACGGGCAATCCTATTACAATTACATCATCTCAGATTATCCGCGCCCGGGCCTACAGTAATGGACTCGCTCCGGGCCCAGTTAGCGAGGAAGGGTATATCGAGCTCTCCTCGAGCGCGGAATCTTTTTCCTCAGATATTCCGGTCGTGATTATGGAGCGCTTTAGTGGTGGCCCGACCGCAAGTAATGGGAAGGCTTACGTCTTCTTTGCCTTTTTTGAGCCCGATCCTGTGACCGGAATCACACGCCTTAACAAACCTTATTCTCTTGGGACTCGCGGGGGGTATAAGACCCGGGGTTCTTCTTCTTCTGGATTTGAAAAGAAGGCCTACAGCATCGAGGCCTGGAACGAAAATAATCGGAACAAGGATATATCACCCTTTGGAATGCCTGAAGAGTCGGATTGGATTCTTAATGCGAGATCTCAGTTTGACCGCTCCCTGATGCGAAATGCGTTCATCTATAATCTGAGTAACCAAACTGGGCGCTACGCGGTGCGGACGCGATTTGTAGAACTCTTTCTGAATACCAATGGAGGAAGCTTGAGTTATGGAACGAGAAGCAGTGCCGACTATGATGGTGTTTACACTTTCATGGAGAAAATCTCACGCGATCAGGAAAGAGTCGATGTCGAGCGTCTTCCAGAAAGCGTCTCTACGGAGCCCGGTATTACTGGAGGATATATTATGAAAATCGATCGGCTTGATCCAGGTGACGGTGGATTAAGTGCTGGGGGACGAACTTTGGGTTGGGTTTATCCAAAGGAACGTGACGTCACATCGGCACAAGCGACGTGGCTCCGTAACCACCTCAACGAAATGACGAGTTCGCTCAGTTCCGGAAATTATGAGGAATACATCGATCCTCTCGCCTGGGTAGACCATCACCTTTTAAACGTTCTAACTCTCAATGCGGACGCTTTAAGGTTGAGTACCTACTTTCATAAAAAGCGCTCTGGGAAAGTCGAGTTTGGGCCGATCTGGGATTTTGATCGCTCAATGGATTCGACCGATAGCCGGGATGACAATCCACGAAGCTGGTCTGGAGGAACAAATTACTTCACCTACGCTTGGTGGAATCAACTTTTTGGGAATGAGGAGTTTTGGCAACTCTACATCGACCG
>JAKMGP010000011.1 GCA_022424905.1 Akkermansiaceae bacterium
CGATTTCCTTCGGCCTCTGCAACCTCGCGTATCTCAGGGTGGCTGGCATTTGGGTTTTTGGTTAAAAAGTCGAGTGTCTTTTGGGTGACTCGGGCGACTGCCTCTCTTCGGCCGTGACAGTAGCCGACGAGTCCCAGATAATCGCGCTTTCGAATCATGGCCTCCGAGGCATTCATGAAGCGATTTGAAACAACTGAGCTGCGACGAAGGGTCAGGAAATAAAGAAGAATGAGAATCGCTGTGAAGATTGAAAGAATGACGAGCGCTCCCATGACCCAGCCGCCCTTCTTAAGAATCTCAACCAAGGTGATATCTTTGGTCAATTCTGCAACCTCTTGGGCAGATGCGACAGATGGAATCAGCGCCAAAATAAGAGCGAGGATAAAAGTGGTCTTCATGAACTAGTTGGTCGGAGTCTAGCGGGAGATTATTCAGGTGCAAGTGCAGGAAAACCCACCGTAATCTCCTAATTGCCTATAAAAGCGATATCAATTACAGGTTTTGTGCCTAGAATCTAAGGCGATGTCCGACCTTCCGTTACTTCGAGCAAGGCTCTCACAGGTCTCCCATAAACCGGGTGTCTACCTGCATAAAGACCGGTTGGGCTCGATTATTTACGTCGGAAAAGCAAGGGATCTCCGGAAACGACTGAGCAGCTACTTTATGCCATCGGGCAAAAAGCGGGCGGATCGAAAGACCAGAGCCCTGATCGACTCGATCTGTGACTTTGAAGTCCATGAAGTTCGAAACGAGCAAGAAGCTCTGCTTTTGGAGGGAAAGCTCATCAAGCAGTATCGGCCCCGCTACAACGTAAGCTTTCGTGATGATAAGCGATTTCTCCTAGTAAAAGTGAATCTCAATGATCCGTGGCCGAAGTTTCAAACAACGCGTCTCAAGAAGGGCGATGGAGCGCGATATTTCGGTCCATTCGCACATTCGGGAGCGCTTCGAGCTACCGTTGCTTGGTTGAACAAAGAATTTGGACTTCGGAGTTGTCGGCCTCGAAATCCAGGAGAAAAAGATTACAAACACTGTAATGCCGATGTCATTCGGAATTGCATGGCTCCTTGTGTCGCGAAGGTCAGTCGTGAGGGATATTTGGAACAATTAGAGCAGGCTTGTGAATTGCTAAGTGGGAAAGGAAAGGGGGAGCGCCTCAAGAGTCTGAAGGTCGAAATGGAGCAATCAGCGGTAAAATTAGATTTCGAGAAAGCCGCAAGGCTTCGCGATGTAATTGTGAATCTTGAGCGCGCGTTGAGCCCGACAAGGCAGTTTACGCGCGGACGGGGAGTGCCGACGACTGTTAAACCAACTGAGGATTTAGCTGAATTGGGCGATTGGCTCTCACTCAGTGGCCCGCCAACGATTATGGAGTGCTTCGATATTTCCAATATCTCGTCGACTCATATTGTGGCCTCAATGGTAAGATTTAAGAATGGGTTGCCGGACAACCAAAACTATCGGCAATATAGAATTAGAACAGTGGACGGACAGGATGATTTTGCGAGTATGGCCGAGGTGGTTCGGCGTAGATACGGTCGGATCTTACAAGAAAACATGGAGGCTAATCCTGAAGTGGCGGAAAGCACCCAGGAAACTCACGTCGAGACTCTTCGGCGACTTGCAGCGGAGGGCAGGAGTCCGGTCACGCTGCCTGATTTGGTGATCGTGGATGGCGGGAAAGGGCAACTCAGTGTTTCAGTGGCAGAGTTACAGAGGCTTGGGTTGGGTGGCCTGCCGATTTGTGGCTTAGCAAAGCAGCGAGAGGAGATCTTTTTTCCGGGCGAATCCGAGCCCGTAATTATTCCACATGATCGGGGGGCCCTTAAGTTGATGCAGCGGATTCGTGACGAAGCACACCGTTTTGCAAATCGCTATAACGAGTTGTTGCTCCGAAAACGAGTGAAGGAAAGTTTGTTAGATGATTGTCCCGGTGTGTCTCCGGCAAAGAAGAAAGCACTCTTAAAACGTTTTGGGTCAGTGGCGCGAATTAAGGAGGCAACGGTAGATCAAATCGCTGAGCTTACGGGATTTTCGGTGAAATCAGCTAACGACATTTTAGAATTTCTGACAGAGAGATCCTAGTTTAGATTTCCCCCAACCGGAGAAGAGTAGCTACTTTTGGAGGCAATAGAGGAACTCTTGGCGTTCTCCCCGGTCAACTTTACCAACCCGCAGGAAAAGCTGGTTGTCTAGAGCAACTGGACTCGCATAGGTGTCATCTCCAAGCTTGTTTTCCGCGAGCTTTTCAAAGCGATCTCCCGATGCTTTGAAGATCACGGTCGTGCCATTTTTAAGGGTGGCGTAAATGTGGTCGCCGACCGCTAGTGGTGAAGCCATCACGCCCCGGCGACCAATTTTTGTGGACCATTTTTTCTCTCCAGTTTTAGCATCCCAGCAATAAGCTCTGCCATCGTCAGCGATGGCGTAAATCAAGTTGTTGTGTGAGAGGAGAGATTGTTCATAACAGACGACTTTATTTTGCCAGACCTTAATGCCGGTTCCATCGGCTTTGACTCCGGCGGTTTCTTTTTCGGGAAAGCCACCGCTCGCAAAGATCATATCGTCCGTCCATACAATAGTCCCGCACATCGATTTGGCTCCCGCTTCGACTTCCCAGTTTAGGTTGCCGGTGGTGGGTTCATAGCTCGAAAATTTATTGATACCGGAAATGAAGAGCTGCTCTTTGCCCCCAACAGTTGCAACGACAGGAGTGGCCCAGTAGTCATGACCGGCTCTCGGAGTCTTCCAAACTTCCTTGCCATTGGAGGATTTTAATGCTGTTAGGAATCCCCCTTTTTCAGTTCCAATTACGACAATGAAAATCTCTTTGTAGAGGATTGGAGTGGAGCCAAATCCGAATGGGTAAGATGGGAGATAATTCCCCACGGCTTTAGACCAGATGATTTTTGCATCGGGCGAAATAGCTGTGACTTTTATTTTTTTATCGTTTTGGAAAGTGACGAGGATGTTTTGGCCATCCCACTGAGCAGATGCTGAAGCAGGAGAGTTTTCCGAATGGAGCGGTGTTGGGAAGCCACCTTGGTGAACCACCTTTGACCAGATCACTTTCCCAGTTTTTCGATCAAGGCAAAGGAGTGACTGAGTTGATTTTTTTTGGTCAGCGGAAGTCAGATAAATTCTTCCTTTAACAAAAATTGGGGTGGAATGGCCGCGCCCAGGAATAGCGGTTTTCCAGCCTACATTTTTGTCTTCTGACCACTCGATAGGCGGCTTGGCTGTGCTCGGAGCATGATTGTTTTGGTCCGTGCCGCGCCACTGGGGCCAATCGGCGGCTTGGAGTGGGAAGAGAAAGGAAAGCAGGATAAGTCGCTTCATCGGTCTAAGTATGGAGGCTTTTGTGATCCAGGCAACGGGAGAATAAGGTATTCAGAATAGAGGAAATTGTTAAGAATTCTGCCATGCTCGCTCGCATTGTGAATTTTTTTTGGTTGTGGACCTTCTTGGGGACTGGGTGGGCTTGGTTTGTTCCGGAGCATTTCACGTGGTTTCTTGGGGTGATTCCTGGAACGGAACTAAAGTGGATTCCAGTCGGGTTGGGGATCATTATGCTTGGAATGGGGATGACTCTGACTTTTGCAGATTTCCGCGAGGTTTTGACAATGCCGAAGTGGGTTCTACTTGGGATTATTGCCCAGTTTTTGATCATGCCGTTGATTGGGTGGGGCGTCGCCACAATCTTTTCGCTGCCGGCCCAGTTCAAACTTGGGATCATCTTAGTGAGTTGCTGTCCGGGAGGAACGGCGTCGAATGTGGTAACTTATCTGGCCCGCGGTAATCTCGCGTTGAGCGTTATGATGACAATGTGCTCCACTCTCTTGGCAATAGGATTGACTCCGTTGCTGACGAAGACCTACGCGTCAGCGATCCTTGAAGTTGATGCATGGAGCATGGTCGTCTCGATGGTGATGATTGTTCTTCTGCCCATTATCATTGGTTTGGTTTTAAATTCGCTTGCAGGCGAGAAACTGGAAGCGATCAAGAAGGGATCACCTCTAATCTCGGTTTTTGTAATTGTGCTGATCGTTGCTGCGGTGGTCGGCGCCACGAAACCAAATATTCAAGCGCATTGGGAAACCTTGCTTCCTGCAGTCTTCCTAGTGCATGCTTTTGGGTTCGCCTTGGGATATCTTTGGGGAAGAGTTTTTGGTTTGAAGGAAAAGGAATGTCGGACGTTTTCGATTGAGGTTGGAATGCAAAATTCCGGTCTTGGCTCACAATTGGCAAAGACGCATTTTACGTTGATGGCAGCGGCACCGTGTGCAATTTCGGCTTTTTACCACTGCATGATTGGGAGTTTCCTTGCGAGTCTTTGGCGGCGATGTGCGAGGAGTGAGCAACCATCAGACGATTGTTAGGCCGGAATTAAATGGCGCGATGATAAGAGTCCGTTCATCTTCCCTTCTTTTGCGGAATCCGGGGGGGGATCACTCGTGCTCAAAATTTGGATCGAGACGATGGGTGTGGTCAGGAAAATTGAGTTTGATGCTTTCGGTGGAAGGCGTGCCCTTCGGGGGAGTAGGTAAAGTTGTCTTTTTCTTTGTAAGACTGTCGTCGGTGAAGGCGCGAAGAAAATCGAGAAGGTTGCTGATTTCTTCATCGGTTAAGCCCAGATCACCTAGGTCGTCGTGGTTAACTGTTTCTGGGTAGTCCGTGACGCCCCAACGTTCCGGTTCGAGGTCGCGCTTGTTATAGAATTCAAGAACTTCGCGGAGTGTTTTAATTGAGCCGTTGTGGAGATAAGGGGCAGTGAGTTCGATGTTTCGGAGGCCTGGAGCGCGAAATTTCCCGAAGTCTTCCGGGTTACCAGTGACAGTGAAGAGGCCAGGGTCCTTCCTGCCAGAGGCGGGTCCTCCGAGATTGTCGTATCCAAAGTCGGAGAGGAGTGGTTTGCTCCAGTTTTGAGGTTCTAGGAGGTGGCAGTCGGCACAGCCACCCGAAGACTTGAAGATATCGAGCCCTCGCTTTTGAGATAGCGATAGAGCATCTTCGTCTCCTGCTTGGTATCGGTCGAAGGGAGAATCGAAGGGGCGGAATGATGGGGACTTCAGGAATTCAACAAGCGATCGAAAAACAAGATAAGTGAGTTGCTCGTTATCTTTGAGAGCGCTTCTTGGGAATTTTTCTTTGTAGGTTGATTTTCGTATTTTCTGAGCGAGCTCTGCCTTGTTTTTGAGGTTCATTTCATGGCTTTCGAAAAAGGGTTTGCCCACTTGTTCAAAAAGATCTTTGGCCCGTCCGTCGTAAAAAAGACCGCCTTCCCACGCGAATATTTCGGTCCCATTTGGGAGTAGGACATCTTCGTATGCGAAGGCAGGAATGAGAGCTGCATACATAAGAGACGGAGCGTTTCGATTACCTGAGAAGGATGGGTTTGCTCCGGGAGAGACGCGTCTGGGGTCGGCAAATGCGTGGTTGGGATTGTGGCAAGTCATGCATGACTGGCCGGGAGGATTTGAAAGGTTTTTATCGGTGAACACAGAACGCCCGATCTCAGCGAGACCGGGCGCAGCTTGAAGTGTAGTGGACCCGCAGAGTAATGAAACGAGGAGACGGAACATTAAAGGGTGAAGTCAGAGGTAATGTGGCTCTCCTACTTCTTTTTAGTGCCGAAATGTTTCTCGAAATCGTGCATCAAGTCATGAAGTTTGGCAACGTTCGCCGCGTCGGTGGACTGTTTGCACTTCATGGCCGTAACGATGATCTGATGGCAGAGTTGGAGTTTGGCCATGTAGGCTGCTTTGTCAGATTCGGCTTCAGCGAGTTTGAGGCGTTGGGCGAGGAAGTAGTTGAGGGTTTTGTCTTGGATCGCTTGTGCGTGGGACTCTTTATTCGTGATCCACCGGGTTAGTTGGTGGGCGTTTTTTGAAGGGTTCTTGGAAAGCTCGATGATCTGTTGGGAGGCTTTTTCGATGGTCTCAAAGTCTGTGTGCATTGACTCGATGACGTTGTCATCGTTATAGATACCACAGGGAACCTGGCAGTGAGCTGAGATCGTTGCAGGAGCGAGGAAAGAAAAGGCGCAGAGGGCGAGGATTGATTTTTTCATATCGACGAAACGTTAACTGATTGGGCTAAAGGCGCAAGAAACGAAAAAGCAATCAAACGACGAAGAAAAGACGAAAATTCAGATTCTCGTTTGATGCAACAAGAGTTACGGGCTTTTTAGTGAATTCACTTTTCAGTAAATGGTCTCACAGCATTTATCCCGCAGCACACTGCCTTAGGGTTTTGGTGAAAGGAACGATCAGCCTGTTTATCAGGGAAGATTTTGCTGGAGTTTTTGCAGAAATATCGCTGAGGCCGAAGCAACATTGAGTGAGTCTGTCCCTCGCGACATTGGGATATGAATGAGCTGATCACAATAGGATTCAATGGTCTTGTTGAGACCGAAGTCCTCCGGTCCCAGAAGGAGGGCGATTTGATCGGGAATTGGTTGGTAGTCGTTGATGGGAACGGAAATTCCAGAAAGGCTCGCACCCAGAATATGGTGGGTTTTTTTAATCTCGGCGAGATCTGAGATGAAGTCTGAAGCGCGTCGGACTGGCAGGTTAAAAAGGTTGCCAGCGGAGGCTCGAATAGCTTTGGCATTAAATGGGGAGGCGCCCTTGCCTAGAAGGATACCCTCTCCACCCAATGCGGCAGTGTTACGAATAATTGTCCCTAGGTTTCCGGGGTCGGCAATCTCGGGGAGAACAACGAGGGTCCCTTTCGTTACCTCAGAAAGAGGCGGGTTCATTGGTTTGCGAGCAATCGCGAGATAGCCGCGGTGGAAATGAAAACCGAGAAGAGATGACGCTTCGTCACGTGAGAGATCCTTTCCAATACGAATGATTTTATCTATTGAATATGAAGAATCTTGGAGGCGCTCAACTGGAATTTGGCCTTCTACGATAAAGTGAGTTTCGGTTTCCCCTTCTTGAAGGAGCTTACGCCAATTGATCATAGTATTTGGATCCAGGTCAGGTCAGGTCGTGACGTGATGAGGAAAAAGGAAAGAGGTTACGGACGGGCCTTGATCTTACAGGATTGAGAGATCTGTCGCCATGTGAAATCCTTGCGGAGCATGTCTTCAAGAAATGCGTCCCTAGGAGCAAGGAGATGGGCGTTAACGAGTTTGGCTGGATTGGTGAGGCGGGAAAAGAGGACATGCTTAATTTTTGATTTAGCTACCGATTTACAACCATATCCTTTGGGGTGGTTTGCGGACCAATAGTGGATCTGATCTCCATAAGAACCAAGGTAGATGACTGAGTGGCCTCGTTCTTTTTTGCCAATGGCATTAGTCCACCACATCTTCATGAAGTCTCCGGGGTATGCGTGATCATACGAGGTGAAGTTGATTCCACATTTGAGATCGGCAAAAAGCTTTGCCGTGCCGGGTCCATTGGCATTCCATCGTCCGAAAATTTCCTCACCATCTTTGGCTCCTAGCTTGGCGAAGCGAGCATATTTACCTTCAGGTAGGAGGGTGGAATTACGGAGGCGAAGTTGCTCAATCGTACGGAGGAAGATGAGATAAGTGGCGCCGGAGCAGAAGGTAGACTTGGCCGCTTTGAGATCCTGTTTAATAATTCCATTTTCTAGAGAGACACTGGATGCGAGTCTATCGACCGCAGCTTGGGAGGCATCATAGCCATATCCTTTTGGCATCGACCTTACAGAGGTGAGGATGAGTGAGTTGATGGAGGTATCCGTTACTTGCGTTCGAACCTGGGAACAGGAGGGCAGAGCGGCGGCTAGGATAATGCAAGTCAATCTCACGCTAGTAACCTAGCCACGGCCCTAGCCACTTTTCAACTTCTTCAATACCTAGTTCTTTCCGCGCCGAGTAGTCTTTAATCTGATCTTTTTGTAGATTATCTATCATGAAATAGTGCGAGTCGGGATGAGAAAAGTAGAGTCCGCAAACCGCTGAGCCAGGATACATCGCACAAGATTCAGTAAGTTCGACCGCAGTTTCTTCTTTGGCTTTGAGAAGCTCAAAAAGGATGCGTTTCTCTGTATGGTCGGGTTGGCTGGGGTAGCCTGGAGCAGGACGAATTCCTTGATATTTCTCGTGGATGAGTTCCGACTGACTGAATTGTCCCGGGCGTTCGATTCCCCAAGCGATACGGGCTCGGTGATGTAAGAGTTCAGCAAAAGCTTCAGCAAGGCGGTCAGCAAGGGCTTGGACCATGAGCGCTTCGTCGATGTCGTTCTGTTCACGAAGTTCTGATGCCCATTCATCCGCCCCATGAATTCCAACGACAAAGCCCCCGAGGTGGTCTTGCTTTGGTGAAACGTAGTCGCTGAGGGCATAATTAGGTTTTCCAGACTTCTTATTTTGTTGGCGAAGGGTATGGAAAGTGACGTTTTGATCGGGTAGATGGATGTCATCTCCAACTGCTTTGGCGGGGAAGAAACCGTAGATTCCGGAGGCAGTGAAACGCTTTTCGATAATGATTTTCTCGAGAAGCTCTTTAGCTTCACTGTAGAGTTGTTTTGCGACCTTTCCTCCTTCCTTATTCCGGGTTTTGAGTGTTTCAGTTTCGGGGTTCCAAACGCCACGTAGCTCCCAGGTATGGAAGAAGGGGGTCCAGTCGATGTAGTTTGCGAGCTCCCGCAGCGATTGGGATTTGATAGTGCGAGTCCCCGTAAATTCAGGAATGGGTGGGTTGTAGTTTTCCCAGTTTATCGTGACCTTATTAGCGCAGGCCTGTTCGATGGAGAGAGCTGCCTTCTTTTTGCCTCCGTTAAACTTCTCTCGAGCTTTTTGATGGTTTTCCTGATTGGTGTTGATGAAAATTTGGCGATCTTCGGACAGAAGGGCGGTTGTGACCGGGACAGACCGAGAAGCGTCGAGGACGTGAACAAGTGGACCTGTGTAATGTTCTGCGATTTTGATGGCGGTGTGGGCGGCGCTGGTCGTGGCTCCGCCGATAAGGATTGGAATATTTTTATTTCCGAAGCCTCGTTTTTCGGCCTCCTTGGCGACGGTGATCATTTCGTCGAGCGAAGGGGTAATGAGCCCGGAAAGGCCGATGATGTCGGCGTTGTGTTCTTCAACTGCATCTAGGATCTTATCGCAGGGGACCATTACCCCCATATCGACAACGTCGAATCCATTGCAGGTGAGGACTACTCCTACGATGTTTTTTCCGATGTCGTGAACGTCACCTTTGACGGTAGCCATAATGACTTTACCGTTCGAAAAGGATTTAGTGGCAATAGCGCGCGCTTCTGATTGGGAGAGTGCAGAGTTTTCCGAACAGAGGAGGGCTGCTTGCATTACAATTTTTGCTTCGCGTTCCTCTTCCATAAGCGGCTCGAGCCATGCGACGGATTTCTTCATAACTCGGGCGGATTTTACAACCTGAGGAAGAAACATTTTACCAGCTCCAAAAAGATCACCCACAATCCCCATGCCATCCATTAGAGGCCCTTCAATGACGCTAAGGGGTTTCTCGTACTTGGCGAGTGCCTCTTCAGTGTCCTCATCAATAAACTTATCGATACCTCTTAAGAGAGAGTGCTCGAGGCGTTTTTCGATGGATTGTTCACGCCAGCTAAGATCTTCAACGAGCTTTTTGGCTCCTTGACCTTTGAATTCCTCAGCGAGATCAAGAAGGCGTTCAGTTGCCCCGCGGTCCTTGTTGAGTAGGACATCTTCAACTGCAGTGAGAAGGTTTTTCGGGATCTCGTCGTAAACCTCAAGCATGCCGGCATTTACAATACCCATGTCCATTCCAGCTCGAGTAGCATGATAAAGAAAAGCCGAATGCATGGCTTCGCGAACGGCATTGTTACCTCGGAATGAAAAAGAGATATTGGAGACGCCTCCGGAGACTTTTGCGAAGGGGAGATTGTCTTTTATCCAGCGGGTGGCGTTGATGAAATCGAGGGCATAGTTGTTGTGCTCTTCGATGCCAGTAGCAACAGTGAGAATGTTAGGATCGAAGATGATATCTTGGGGAGGAAACCTAACCTCATCAACAAGGATGTCGTAGGCGCGTTTGCAGATACGACATTTGTCTTCGTAGGTGGCCGCTTGGCCTTGTTCATCGAAAGCCATCACAACAACGGCTGCTCCGTAGTTTAAAATATGTCTCGCATTATTTCTAAAAGCTTCTTCGCCTTCCTTGAGCGAAATGGAGTTGACGATCCCTTTTCCCTGAAGGTGTTTGAGGCCTTCCTCGATGATTTCCCACTTTGAGGAATCGACCATGATAGGGACGGCTTGAATGTCGGGTTCAGCCTGAATAAGATCGAGGAACTTAGCCATCATGAGCTTCCCGTCGATGAGGCCATCGTCGAAGCAAATATCGATGACGTTTGCTCCATTTGCGACCTGCTGGCGAGCGACTTCGAGAGCGTCTTCGAGCTTGTCTTCTTTAATCAATTTTCGGAAGCGAGGAGAACCGGCAACGTTAGTTCGTTCTCCGATCATTAGAAAATTTTTGTCAGGAGTGTGATTGTAAGCTTCGGTGCCTGAGAGCCGGAGGAGACGAGGGAGTGGGGACATTTGGAATTTGAGCAGTAAGATTTTAACTGTAAATCAGGCAGGTAAAGGGAATCTAGGCGGTGGTAAGAGAGGGGACGGGACGGGGGGCTTTTCCTTGGACTGATTTGGCGATAGCTGCGATGTGTTCGGGAGTGTTGCCGCAACAGCCGCCGGCCAAATTGAGGAGTCCAGCATCGGCAAACCCGGCGATGTAATTGTGCATGTCTTTTGGTTCAAGGTCGAATCCTGTTGGAGCAAGCGGGTTGGGAAGTCCAGCATTGGGATAACACGAGATGTGAGTAGTGGCTGCTTTTCCGAGATCGCGGAGAAAGGGCTCCATTAGATCTGGGCCAAGCGAGCAGTTGAGGCCAACAGCGAGGGGGTTAATGTGAGCGAAGGTGTTCCAGAGAGCCTCGACTTTTTGGGCAGAGATCATGGTTTCACCGCCACGACCAACGGCGGCGGAAATAATAACAGGTGCTGCGGTTTTTGATTCATTGATCGCGACTAGAGCTGCTTTGGCATTCAGAGAATCAAAAATGGTTTCAACCATGAGAATATCGCAGTCTTCTTCTAAGAGAGCATCGATTTGGTGGCGGTAGGTTTGTTTGACTTGATCGAAGGTGACCGGGCGGAATGAAGTGTCGTTTGGGTCGACGACGTTGGTGAGAGAAACAGTCAGGGGGCCTATGGCCCCGGCGACATAACGCTTTCGCCCGTCATTTTGGGAAGCTCGGTCGGCTTGCTCTTTGGCGAGTCGGACTGATTTCACGTTAAGCTCGTGGACTAGATCCTGAAGTTTGCTGTTGTTGAGAACCTTTTTCTCAAAGAATTCGGGATCTTTAGTGCCGCCAGTTTTTCGTGGATCTTGGACAAAGAATTCAGATTGAGCTAAAACCGTTCCAGAAAAAGTATTGGTTTCACAGATGTCAGATCCAGCCTCGTAAAACCGTTTGTGGATGTCACCGATCACCTTGGGCTGAGTGATGGAGAGAATATCGCCGTTATTCAAAAGGTCTTCGTTATTATCCTGAAAACGTTCGCCACGGGCATCTGATTCGCAGAGTTCGTAACCGCGGATAGTCGTCCCCATAGCTCCATCTAGGACTAGGATGCGCTCGCCGAGGGCTGACTTGAGTTCTTCGCTAAGGTTAGGTGTCATTGGCTTGTCTTGCGCGGACTTTCGGAAGAATTAAATGATTTTCAAGTTCAAATCTACATATCGCGATATGTTGATAAGTTTAGTTAAGGCTATCTTGTCTTCAAGAAACAGGCCATTAAATCACCTTTTTTTCCATTGCTAAGCAAGTTTTGAGGGCACATAGTTCGCCAGAGGCGCGTTTCGCCCTCACTAATTCAACAATTTTAAGTTATCGCTAGACCAAGAAATTTTCGAAGAGGCGGCGGCGGTGGCCGGCGGCGGGGTCGTCGTAATGTCGACAAGAGCAATCGTGATTCGGATGAAGGCAGTGAGCAGAAGTCTGTCGAAATTGAAGGCACAATCGCAGCCGTTTTAGCCGGAACAATGTTCAAGGTGGCTCTTCCGAGTGGTCATGAGGTTCTCGCGCACATCTCCGGAAAGATGAGAAAGCGGTTTATTCGCCTCGTTGTTGGCGACCGTGTCAAAATGGAAATGTCACCCTACGATACTACGAAGGCGCGAATTGTATTTCGTCTTGGTTGATTTCCACTTCCTCGCCGAGTCCGGCGGGGCTTAATCTTCTTCGTCCTTGCGGGGGCTAGCCGAGAGGACTATACCCTTCCAGCGCCATTGACGTGGCAGGCTACTTAACCAGAATCGTTATTTTGGGACTTGTTGATCAAATTAGACGCTGGAGATTGGTCCAGAAGGGGCTTTCTTCTGGTAAGAAGCGTCGCACCAGCACTGATGGTGGTGCTTTGGCTGCAATGGACAGTAGCCTGATCGTTCGTGGGGCACTGTATGCGGGGTTCAGTCTCGGTATGTTCGCTTTGTTCTCTGGTGTTCAATATATTGATTCTCGAGCTGCCGAAGCGGTCGTCATTCTGGTGTGTGGCCTTGCCATTTTCCATCTTAACCATCAACGGTCGGCCCAAAGGAACGGTAGCGTGTTACTGGTCTTCGGTGGTATCTTGATTCATCTATGGGTGGTCAAATTGGCCAATGGAGTGGCTTTGCAGTCTGACCTAGGGGAGCACTATGAGTTTTTGGTGATGCCAATCGCGCTCGCCCCGATGGTGCATTCGGTCTTACTTGGCCAGCGTGCCGGGGTTTATTCCTCGGTCTTCGTAAGCCTCTTTGGGGCATTGACGATTCCAAGTGATGATCGCTGGGCTTTCTTTGCGATTAGCTTAATCTGCGGCCTGACGTCGGTCTTTGCTACGAAGCGAGTGAGTAAGCGGGGGCGTCTCCTGCGAGCTGGTTTTTGGGTTGGTGTTATGGCGCTTTTGGTCGACTTAGTTTTCGCCAAGATTTCGGTGAGTGGTCTTCAAATGTTTAGCGGCGAAAGTTGGACAATTTTTGGGAAAGCCTGTTTGGTTGCGCTTTCGACCGGTCTACTAACCGGCCTGTTCGTCGGTGGGGTGCTTCCTTTGCTCGAAGGTCTGTTTGGTTTGACGACTGAGATCTCGTGGCTGGAGCTTAGTGATTTGAATCATCCGCTGCTCCGGAAAATGCAGATTGAGGCACCGGGAACATTTCATCATAGTCTAATTGTGGCTTCGTTAGCGGAAAGTGCCGCGGAGGCGATCGGGGCAAATGCGGTAATGAGTCGTGTTTGTGCTTATTTTCACGATATCGGGAAACTGAATAAGCCCGAGTATTTTATTGAGAACCAGGGGGGCATGAATCCTCATGACGGCCTGACTCCGACTATGAGTGCGCTCATTATTGTTGCGCACGTCAAAGATGGCGTGGATCTGGCGATCAAGAATAAACTGAACCCAAGAATTCTTGACGTGATTCAAGAGCACCACGGCGATTCGTTGGTCTACTATTTCTATCGTAAGGCTCAGGAGCGGCTTCAGAAGCACGAAGTTGACGAGGATCATGGGACGACTGATTCCGATGATCTTCCTAAAGTGGATGAGAAGAGTTTTCGCTATCCGGGGCCGATTCCTCAGACCCGTGAGAGTGGGATTATTTCGCTTGCAGATGCTATTGAAAGTGCCTCGAGAACCATTTCCAAGCCCTCTCCGAGCAGAATCCGGGCTTTGGTGGACGAGATTGTTTTTAAAAGGGTGCGCGATGGTCAGCTGGATGCGACTGGTCTCACTATGACCGATTTAACAATGATTCGGAAAATTTTTGCATCGACTCTCAGAAGCATGTTGCACGCGCGAATCGAGTATCCCAAAGAGCAGATTGAAGATGCTCCTTCAGATCTTTCTAGGAAGGGTGGTAAATTGGTTTCAGCGGAGGAGATAGAAAAGGTGCGCCGCCGGCGGTAGGAGAATAGCGAATGGTTGAAATTTATCCGAAATGCTTGTCACGGAGTTTTTCAGTCGAGTTCCTAAAGCGGTTGGAATCTGGTTGGCGTGAGATCTTTGAGATTCTGCATAAAATCGGGAAAGGCGTCATTTCTGATATAGAGCACATAGAGGTAACTTTTCTTGATGACGATGAGATGGCTCGCTTACATGGTGAGTTCCTGGGAGATGCCACAACAACTGATGTAATCACCTTTGATCATGGCGAACTCCTGATTGGGGTCGAGACTGCTAAAAGACAATCCCTTGAATTTGAGACGAGTATCCATCGGGAGATCGCACTTTATGGCATTCATGGGATGCTTCACCTCGCCGGCTTCGATGATAGAGACTCTCCCGAAGCCAAATTGATGGAAAGACGTCAAAAAGACCTTTTTAGTAAGGTATTTGCCGATCTTGTCTAATTGACAGATTTTTTTACCCGATTCGGTTCCGACTGGTTGACACCTTAGTCTCATTTCCGCAATGTCATTCAGACAGAGGGTCAATGGTGGTCAAACCGCCCGCTGTCACACACCTAAAAACGCACACCGAATATTACACCGTGTATTCCAACGAAGATTATTTGATTCAGTTATTGACCGAAGGAGGGCACTTGACCTCCGAGCATGTGGCCGAGATCCGGGGAAAGCTCGGAGACGATGGCTTGATCCAACATTTCCTTGATCATGGAGATGTTACCGAGACTGCCATTGCCGAGGTTTCCGCGGCAAATGTCGGGACCCATGTTGCTGATCTTGCCAATGGATTCATTGATCCAGCCTTCAAGAGCTTTCTTAGCTTGGCCGATTGTCGGCGCTTTAATGCTGTGCCGTTTTATGATGATGGTTCTTACCTCAGTATTGCCCTTGCAGATGTGTTGGATTTTGAATCTCAGGATGCAATTCCGCACATTGTAAATCGTGAGTGTCAATTCTACGCAGCACCGCTGAAGGGCATTCAAACTGCGTGGGAACAGATTTTTGGAGATGAAGTTGGTCAGGCTGATGCTAGCGAGCTTCAGGTAGTGGGGGACATTGGTTCGGACGATTCAGATGCACCAGTCATCAAATTGGTCTCGGGGATTTTGGTCGACGCTTTCAAGATGCGAGCGAGTGATATTCATATTGAGCCTCTTGAAACCTCGCTACGGATTCGAAATCGCCTGGATGGTAAGCTCATTGAGGTCGCTAGTCATCCTAAGAAGCTTTTGCCGGCAGTCATTGCACGTCTCAAGGTGATGAGTAGCTCAATGAGTATCGCGGAGAAACGGATTCCTCAGGATGGTCGGATTCAGATTAAAATGGGGGGTAAAGAGGTTGATCTTCGTGTTTCGTCAGTTCCATCTAACCATGGAGAGAGTATTGTTATGCGAATCCTCGATAAGTCAGCCCTGAGCCTTGGACTACCGCAGTTGGGATTCCTTTCTGATGACCAGGCAGTTTTTGCAAAATTGCTCAGACTTCCAGATGGTATCATTTTGGTGACTGGCCCGACTGGATCAGGTAAGACCACGACTCTCTATGCTTGTTTGAACGAGATTAACAAGCCGGACAAGAAGATCATTACGGTGGAGGATCCCGTGGAATATGAGCTTGCTGGAATCAATCAAGTAATGGTGCGGGCCGACATCGGGATGACCTTTGCGGCGGCTCTTCGTTCAATGTTGAGACAGGCGCCAAACATCATCATGGTGGGTGAGATCCGAGATGGTGAAACTGCAAATATTGCGATTAATGCGTCGCTGACCGGTCACTTGGTGTTCTCTACCCTCCACACCAATGATGCTCCCAGCTCAGTGGCCCGACTGGCAGACATGGGAATCAAAAATTTCCTAATCGCTTCTGCGGTCCGCGCAATTCTTGCTCAACGATTAGTTCGTAAGCTTTGCGATAAGTGCAAGGCCCCTGCAACTCTCGACGAGAAGGAGTTGCGTATGCTGAATATTGATCTCTCCCAGATAGCTGAGTCCAATATCATGGGCCCGGTGGGTTGCGAAGCCTGCCGTGATACTGGTTATCGCGGTCGAATTGGCATCTTTGAGATCTTCCTCGTTGATGACGAAGTTCGTCATCTGATTAATCAGGATCTGAGTAGTCCACAACTCCGTCGCCGAGCGCGGGAATTAGGGATGCGGACACTTCGAGAAGACGGGATTCGAAAGGTTCTCGTTGGGATGACTTCGGCGTCCGAAGTCATCGGGGTCACAATGTCTGATGCCGATTAAATATTTTCACACCTTAATAAACTTAAACTCTTTTTATCACGATGGATAACAACCAAATCCTCGATCTCTTTGTCAGTCGCAGTTTGATCGACGGTGCCCTCAAGGCTGACGTGCTCGCGGAAGTCGAAAACAGCGGAAAGGAAGCCGCTGAAATTCTTGTTGATTACCAAGTCGTCAACTCGCGTGACGACATCTGGCCGATCATTGCCCAGGAACTCGGAGCCGAGTTTGTGGATTTCAGCGATTTTGAGCCCCCCGAAGCGCTGCTTTCGCTAGTTCCTGCCGGACTTGCTCGACTTCACGGCGCTTTGCCAGTTGCTTATAACGAAGGCAATATTTCAGTCGCCCTAACGGACCCACTTAACCCCCAAATACTTGAGGATCTTCGCTTCGCTGTTGGTCATGAACTTACCTTGATTGTGGGTGCTGATCATCTCGTTGAGCAAAAAATCAACGAGCTTTACGGAGGAGAAGAGAAAGCGATGGATGATATTCTTGGCCAGCTTGACGGCGGGCTGAAATTCAAGGGTGGCGAAGCAGAGATGGAGGATGAGGCTAACTCGGCCCCCATTATGCGCTACGTAGATCTTGTTCTCTATCAGGCCATCAAAGAAAAGGCTTCCGATATTCACTTCGAACCTTTCGAAACTGAGTTTAAAATTCGCTACCGGGTTGACGGGGCGCTTTACGAGATGACTCCGCCGCCGGTTCACCTCGCCCTTCCGATCATTTCTCGTGTGAAGGTGATGGCGAACATGAACATTGCAGAGCGCCGTGTTCCTCAGGATGGACGGATCGTGAAGCAGGTTGGAGATCAATCTGTTGATATGCGTGTTTCATCGCTTCCGACACAGTATGGGGAGAGTGTTGTGCTTCGTGTCTTGGACCGGAACTCCGTGAACCTTAATCTAGATAATCTGGGGCTGCCGCAGCATATCCATGAATACATCCACGATACGATCCGGATGCCGAATGGGATTTTTATTGTGACAGGACCAACTGGTGCGGGAAAAACTACGACTCTGTATGCGGCTCTCCGCGAGATTAACACGATAGATACCAAGATTCTGACGGCAGAGGATCCAGTAGAATACGATGTAGATGGGATCGTTCAGGTTCCGGTTAATGACGCTATTGGAATGACTTTCGAGAGGGTGCTTCGGGCTTTTCTTCGTCAGGATCCTGATAAAATTCTGGTGGGAGAAATGCGAGACCTCGATACCGCGAAAATTGCGATTCAAGCTTCATTGACCGGTCACCTTGTGCTCTCCACTCTTCACACCAACGATGCTGCTGGAGCGGTGACTCGACTGGTTGATATGGGAACTCAACCATTCTTGGTTGCCGCTTCTCTGGAAGGAATTTTGGCTCAGCGACTCTTGCGAACGATTTGTCCTGATTGTAAAGCTCCCTACGAGCCGAGTGAAGCTATTCTCACTCAACTTGGGGTGGCTCCACACGAACTTGGAGACAAGAGCTTTTTCACCGGTAAGGGCTGTAAATCTTGCGCTGATTCTGGGTATAAAGGCCGCGCTGGTTTATACGAGCTTTTGAATGTCAGCGATCCTATGCGTGAGCTCATTATCGACAGGGCGCCGGCAGTGGTGATCAAGCAAAAAGCAATTGAGCTTGGCATGACGACACTCCGTGAAGACGGTCTTCGTTGTATTTATGAAGGTCGCACGACAATCGAGGAGGTTTTAAAGTATACCTAATCACCTTAATTTGGGGGGTAATTCGGCGGATTCATTTAAGATTTCGTCATTTGGAGCTTCCCCAACCTTTCTCTAAATCTTTAGAACTAACCACACACAATATCTCATGGCTAATTTTCAATACATTGCACTCGATTCCAAGGGGGAACAGAAGACCGGAATCAAGCAAGGCAATTCGGATGCGGAAGTGATTCAGGCCCTTCGAGGAGAAGGTCTTTACCCTACCCAAGTGGTCCCTGAAGGGCAGGGGGCGATTGCTGCAACTCCTGGCAAGAAGGGGAAGAAGAAGACCAAGCGTAAAGCCAAAGGTGGCAAAGCTAGTAAAGTAGGCGGTAAGGTTAAGCCCAAGATTCTCATGATCTTCACCCGTCAACTGGCGACTCTGATTGACTCCGGACTTCCTCTTCTTCGTGGCTTAAATGTTCTTGGTAAGCAGGAGCCTAATCCTGTTCTTCAGGCGACGATCAATAATATTGGGGAGTCTGTCCAAGGAGGTTCGACCTTCTCGGAAAGCCTAGGTCAGCACCCTAAGATGTTTAACAAGCTCTATGTGAACATGGTGAAAGCTGGTGAACTTGGCGGTGTTCTTGAAGTGGTTCTCACTCGCCTGGCCGAGTATCAGGAAAAGGCCCATAAGTTGAAGGGTAAGATCGTTTCAGCGATGGTCTATCCGCTAATCGTGATGTTTATCGCGGTCGCAATTATGAGCTTCCTGATGTTGTTCATTGTTCCCAAGTTTCGCGATATGTTTCGCGACATGGGAGATGGGGCTCAGCTTCCCTTAATTTCACGTGTTGTCTTCGGATTCTCGGATTGGATGTTGGCCCGCCCTCTCGTCCTCCCGAATGCGGTGTGGATTCTTTTCATCGCAGTAGGAAGTTGGACTGCCTTTGGGGCCTGGGCTAGAACGGTTAAAGGTCGAAATATAGTCGATGGTCTCAAACTTAAGATTCCAATCTTTGGTGATATCCAACGGAAAAGTGCAATCGCCCGCTTCAGCCGGACACTCGGAACCTTGGTAACCTCTGGTGTTCCAATTCTTCAGGCTCTTAATATTACGAGGGACACCGCGGGTAACGTGGTTGTCGCCGAGGCGATCGATAAAGTTCACGACGCGGTGAAAGAGGGTGAATCAATTGTGACGCCAATGACAGGATCAGGAATTTTCCCCAACCTCGTGGTGTCGATGGTCGACGTGGGGGAGGAGACTGGGCAATTGCCCGAAATGCTCTTGAAGATTGCAGATGTCTATGATGATGAGGTTGATGGTGCGGTGACTGCGCTGACCTCAATTCTTGAACCAATTATGATCGTTATTCTCGCGCTCGTTGTGGGTGCGATTGTTTTCGCCCTCTTCCTCCCATTAATCAGCGTGATTCAGAAGATGCAGGGAGGCTAGGCGTCAAGATGCAATTTGATTCCTACTAACTAACCAGCTATAAAAACTGATGAACTTCGTAAAAGATCCCAAGCTAAAGAGGCTTCATAAATCTGGATTCTCACTTATTGAGCTTCTCGTTGTTGTTTCGATTATTGTGATTCTCGCCGGAATTACGATCGGCGTCATGAGCTCGGTGAACGCAAAACGAGATATCTCAACAACTTCAAAAAACATTTTGATGGTGAGAACTAAACTCGAGGCCTTTTATAATGAACAGGGTTATTACCCGGTGGGACAGGATGCCACAAGTGCATGCGTTTATAAGGCTCTTTCAGGTGATCCGACGGGACAGGGAGCAAATCCGACTGGAACGATTTACTGGCCAGAGCTTAATGATGACCGGAATCCGGCCCTTGTGAGCACTTTTCAGGGTTTCCGAGTCATTCTTGACGGTTTTGGAGAATCACTTCGCTATCGTTCTGCAACTGATGCTGATGGAAATCCGGTTCAGAATGTGAGAAATGATGGCGATTTCGACCTTTGGTCGATTGGTCCTGATGGTGAGCCTAGCGACATTAACGTGAGTGGGCTTCTCAATAACGAACAAACACAGGATGATATCTGGCAGTAATTCCTGCCTGATCTCATTCTCATAAGTAATCATAAGCAGGCGGAGGATAATGATCTTCCGCCTGTTCTAATCAAAAAAGACATGTCCGAAGAGACACAACCAGCCAAGAAGGCTGCACGTAAAACAGTGCGGAAAAAGAGCGCTGCCAAGCGCGCTCCTAAGAAGAATATTAAGTCAGCAAGCTCTGACGATCGGGAGAAAGAGCTTCCTCTTGGAGAAAAGCCCGCGAGCAAGGCTTCGATCAATGATAAAGACTCAAGTGGGCCGAAAAATGAAGTGGAGCCAACCCGCAAGGCTCGCGAGCCTAAGTCGGGTGTTCGCGATGCCCGCCGCGAGGTTGGCGATGGTCCCATTCTTGATGAAGTTTCCGAAAAGCTTGTTCCCGATCTGGATGATTCGACAGAAGCCAAAGAGAAGGGTGGCCCGAAGAAGCAAGCCCGAAAGAATGACTCTTCTGCACCTTCAAAGGAACAAGGTCAGGTCCGACAGGAGTCCGGAGAGCGCCGGGGCCGTGGACGCGGACGCAGGGAACGGGGTGAAAAGCGCGAAGGAAAGCCAAGGGTTGCCGTGGATTCAAAAGATCTTGCCAAAAAGGCCTGGAAAATTTTCGAGTCCGAAGTCACCGAGGAAGGGCTAGCTCTGCTTGATGATAATGGTCTCCGTGATTATGCCCGGAGTAGCTTTAATGCTGCGCGTCTTTTTCTCGAAGAAAAGGAGAGAGTCATTGGTCGCGAAAATAGAGCCAATGCTGGAAACAATGGGCGCGAAAAGGAAGCGAAGGTTGAAAACGATAAGTCGCAAACCGACGAGGAATAAGATCTTCACTCACTTCTCGAAAGTATTTCAAGCCGGCCCACGCAATGACGTGTGCCGGTTTTTTATGACTCTTTTTCTTCGATTTGAATTCTAGGGAAGACAGGCTTAGGTTTTCCGGTCTTGTGTCCAGCTTCCAAGAGCCCCCATTTGAGGTCGCCGAGGGTGAGTTTTATTAGATCGTCCTTTTTTAATTGGCCAAAAATCTTGGCAGCCGCGTCTGGAAGAATTGGTCGGAGAAGAACAGCGAGCTGGGCGCAAGATTCTGCGGTGTGAGATAGGATCTCACCAACTCGAGAGAGCTTAGATTCGTCTTTTTTCATCTCCCAGGGTTTGTGTCTTTCTAGGTACCCATTGCAATGAGTGACATGGTCATTGATAGCTTGCAGGGCGACACTGACCTCGCAGTTATCCATCGCTTCGCGATAGGTGGAAACTGACTGCGCCAAGCATTCACGAAGGGCTAGATCTTCAGCATTATCAGTATTAGTGACACTGATGGTGGAGTTACAGAAGCCCTTGGTCATATTGATTGAACGATTGAGTAGATTCCCTAGATCGTTTGCGAGTTCGGTATTGAAAAGCATGACAAGCCGCTCGATATCAAAGTCGCTATCTTTTCCCGAGCGAATATCGCGGCAGAGATAATAGCGAAGAGTGTCAGGTCCAAATTTTTCGGCAAGTTCATCTGGGTCAACGATGTTGCCTAGGGATTTCGACATTTTGTCGCCCTTTACATTCCAGAACCCGTGAACGAGGAGGGTGGGCATTTCGGAAGCTTCAAAACCCATGGCGTGGAGCATACAAGGCCAGTAAACCGCATGAGCTGGCACGAGAATATCTTTTCCAATGATTTGGAGGTCAGCGGGCCATAGCGAATCGAATTTGGGGAGTTCGGAGCCCTCTGGTTTTTGGTATCCCGCGAAAGAGATATAATTGATAAGCGCGTCAAACCAAACATAGGTCACAAAATCCGGATCAAAGGGGAGGGGGATTCCCCAAGACATCCGTTCCTTCGGGCGTGAAATACAGAGATCAGTGTCGCCGGCTCTTTCAATTGCGTTGAGGACTTCATTTTTCCGAAATTCTGGAATGATTTTGAGATCATCATTCGCAACCGTAGAGCGGAGCCACTCGGCGTGGTCGGA
Organism: Akkermansiaceae bacterium; assembly: GCA_022424905.1. Lineage (GTDB taxonomy): Bacteria > Verrucomicrobiota > Verrucomicrobiia > Verrucomicrobiales > Akkermansiaceae > SW10. The sequence continues at coordinate 21,867 of JAKMGP010000011.1, forward strand.
GAGTTTGAAATACCAGTTTTCCTCTTCGATTTCCATGATCTCACCCCATTCATCACCGAAATCACCGTGATCGTTACGATCTCGGTCAGTGAGGAATTGCTCTTGTCGGACGGAGTAGAATCCAGCGTAGGATTTTTTGTAGAGAGCTCCCTCCTTTTCAAGTTTACCTAAGATTTTCTGAACACAGGATTTGTGCCGTTCGTCGGTCGTTTCTGCCCAGCTATCATACTCAACCCCGAGTTTTTCCCAGAGACGGATAAATCCTTTTGTGTTTCGTTTGGTAAGGGTCGCCACGTTGACACCTTCGGTTTCGGCGGTTTTGACCATCTTCTGGCCATGCTGGTCAACGCCGGTGAGGAAGAATGATTCGACACCCTTGAGGCGCTGGTAGCGAGTTAGGACGTCGGCGAGAATTTTCTCGTAGGCGTGCCCGATATGCGGTTTGCCGTTTGGGTAGTCGATGGCAGTAGTGACGTAGAACATAGTTTTAAATCGTTCAGGGTTGCAAAGTGTCGAAGAAATGTTCCGGCTGGCGCAAGACTAGGGGTGATGAATGAAGCGGCCTAGTAGAGGTTCAGAGTTTGGTGACTTTCCCTCCCATAGAGAGAATCCGCGCGTTTCCCTTCGCGTGTTCGGCCTCGGCGATTTGCCCATCCCGAACATACATTTGAGAGAGCCCCGTCCACGCGAGGAGGTCGTCGGGTTCAAGAAGAGTTGCTTTGATCCCACAACCGATTGCTTCTTTTACTTTTTCGAGTTTGAGAAGAGTCATGCCGAGGGCCTGCCATCCATCGAAAAAGCGATCATCAAATTCTACCGCTTCCCGATAGGCGCTTTCGGCTTTCTCGAGCTCTCCTAGAGCAAGGTTGGAATTCCCCCGCTCGAAGGCATTGTCTCGCGCGGAGTGATTAGACATTTCCTAGGTTGGATCTATTGTTGACCTTCCCTTTCAGGAGGGATAACTCCGCTCGCTATGTAACTGTCATAGAGCCAGTTCGATAGAGCAACGAATCTTATGCTACTAGTTGTGGACTCGTAAAGCGTGCCAAAGTCAGTCTCAAATTCATCTTTCTTTGCGAGCTCACGTTTTTCGACGAAAATGATTTGAGCCTGAGTTGCCTCTTCTTCTGATGGGGAAAAGTAGACGGGAGCGATTTCGCCGGGGTTTGTGTATTGGGTGGCAAGAAACTCGGGAGGGTCTGGTAATTTTTGACTTCTTTGTCCAAAGTTGAAGGTTTGGCCTTCCGCAAGCCCGGTGACTTCTGTGACCTCTTTGTCTAGCTCTTTAGCTGCGTCCGCGAAGGGCTTTCCTGCTTTGGTTTTCTCAGTGAGCTGTTCGAAGAGTTCGTTTGCTTCTTTGATCATTTGCTCACGAGCCATTTTTTTCTTTAGGTCCACTGTAACTTGGACCTTTGCTTGCTCGAAGGTGAGGGGTAAGGATTCCTCGACTTCGTCGAGGCGAATCAGGAACCAACCATCAGAGGTGCGGTAGGGGTCGCTGAGTTTTTCATCAGAGTCTCCGTTTTCGGGAAGCTCAAATGCGGCATCGGAAATTTTTCCGATTTGGAGGCTGTCGATCACACCTGAAAGCTCTTTTGGTGGATCAGCCTTTGAGAAGAATTCAGAGTTCTTGATTTCGTAGCCTGAGTCTTTTGCGATCGCTTCGAAGTCCTTACCCTCGTTGTCTGCCAGCTTTTGATAGAATTCCTCGAAGCTGCTGCTGAGCGCTTCGACGGCTTCCTGTTTTTCCACGCCGTTGAGTTGCTCTTTGGCAGTCTGAGGTTTTGCAGCCGTTTCTTCTGTGACAGGATTGAGAGGGGCCGGAGTGGGGTTCAGTGTGTCAACGCTTGTTTCTTTAGAAAGAGCGTTTTCAAGGGCTTGACCGATTTCTCCAGTGGCAGGGTCCTTCTGAGTTGTATCTGATTCTAGGATGGGATCAGTTGAGTCAGAGGGAATTGGTTTTGGAGCAGGCTCACCTGATTCTCCCGGGTCACCCTGTGATCCTTCGGTCGCCGGAGGACTAGAGGTCTCTGTTTCAGTTTTTTCTTCGGCGCTGTTGTCCGTTTCAATGGTGGATTCCTCCGTTGGAGTAGTTGTCTCGATCTTAGATTCTGCTGTTTCGTTGGCAGGTTTTGGCTCTTCAGTCGTTTTGGCAGCCTCATTTGCCTTGCGGGCAGCCTCTTCAGCTTTTTTCTTGGCTTCTTCAGCTTTCTTTAAGCGCTCAGCTTCTTCCGCATCGGCTTTTGCCTTCGCATCTTTTGATTCTTTTAGAGCTTTATCCCAATCTGGCTCGATTGAAACGTAAGTGATTTTACGAAGCTCATCAGAATTATAGTTCTGACTGTTTTCCTCGTAATATTCCCTGATTTGTTCTTCAGTCGGCTTAACGAGTCCTTCGTAGACTCCGGATTCGAGGGTGATTTTTGAGCCGAAAATTTCCTGCTTTTGAACATCGAAGAGTTCACGCTCGGTATTCTTTTCGGTCGAAATACCGCCACCGAGGACCTTGGAAAGGTTTTGTGCAGTTAGGAGGTCACGAATGTAATTGTTGAATCCAGGAATGCCCCCAATATTACCGAGTCGAGATTTTGTGAACTTATCGTAAGCTTCCACGTCAAAGTTTCCATCCGTATCCGTAAAGATTACGGTTTCGACGAAGTTTTCTACTTCATCATTGCTGGGAGTCACTCCAAATTTGATGCCACCTTTTTGGATGTTGATACGGTTTGCGATGAAGCGCTCTGGTTCTCCGGCCGAAGGCTGAAGGTAGCCCGCCATAATTCTGACAATGAGAGAGGGGGTTTTGGGTATTTGACTCTCCATGAAAGTTTCCCCGAGATAATGGGTTGCGAGCGATCGCGAATTATCTGGGATTTCAATCGCCGCAGGTAGGAGATTCGGGAGCTGCATCAAGGCGAGCTGGCGTCTAAATTCTTTTTCTGAAATGGAACGATCGCCAACCTCCATCACGGGCTTGCCGTTAAAGGCTTTGGAGATTCCTCCGTCGAGGAAGACAAGCCCTACGAAGAGAAGAACTAGAACGACGACCATAAGGCCGGTGTATTTGCGGATATTTTCAATCATGGCTGAGAGGTTGCAGAAAGCGGAAAAGAAATCTCTCCCGCAGAGCCGGAGAGTTAAGGTGGAATCCTGCCTTGGGGCAAGCCTGATGGATGGAATTCCGCACAAGTTTTTAAGAACGAAAATCTTGATTGCCACCGGAAAGACCGAGATGAAAGAGTCGGGGCGAGAGAGTTTCGGGTTTCGTTTTTATGAGGAGAAGCTATTCTTTCGCCCATGACTTTGCGATTACGTCGGACGTGCTTGTTTCTAGCCTTGTTGGGAGCAGTAGCTTCAGGGGCAGAAAAGACTGGTAAACCTAATCGTTTGGCCAAGGAAAAATCCCCCTATTTACTTCAGCATGCCTATAATCCCGTCGACTGGTATCCGTGGGGTGAGGAAGCCTTTGAAAAGGCTCGCAAAGAAAAGAAACTGATCCTCCTAAGTGTCGGATACTCAACCTGCCATTGGTGTCATGTAATGGAGCGTGAATCCTTTGAAAATAAAGATGTCGCTGCGTTTTTAAACAAAAATTTTGTCTCGATTAAGCTAGATCGAGAAGAACGACCGGACGTGGATCAGGTTTACATGACAGCATACCAAGCAATGACAGAGCAGTCTGGAGGATGGCCGCTTAACATGTTTTTGACTCCCGATCTAAAACCTTTAACGGGAGGAACTTATTTTCCCCCGGAAGATAGGGATGGTCAGCCCGGTTTCCCAACAGTTCTGAAACAGATTCACAATGTTTGGGACAAGAATCAGGAACAGGTTTTGAAGCAATCAGTCGAAATGCACGGACAAATGAAAGCCTATTTTGAGAAGCTGCAGTCCCAAGGTGGAGGCAAGTTGAAGCCGAGTCGCTCAGTTATTGATCAGTCGATTCCGAAGATCTTGGCACAGCTTGACCCGGTTTGGGGCGGGCTGGGGACAGGAATGAAGTTTCCTCAGGTGAGTGTGTTTCGCTTTCTTCTTCAATCGGGTGATCCGAAAGCGATTGAAGCTGTCCTAAAGACCTGCCGTCATATGATGGATGGGGGAATTTATGATCAGGTGATGGGTGGTTTTCACCGTTATGCGGTGGATAGAGAATGGTTAGTGCCTCATTTTGAAAAGATGCTTTATGATCAGGCCCAGCTCATGGATCTATATCTTGATGCGTGGCAGATGACTGGGGAGGAGAAATTCCGTGACGTTGTAGAGGGTATTGCCGATTACGTGCTGCGCGAATTGACGCATCCCGAGGGTGGTTTTTACTGTGCACAGGATGCGCAGAGCGAAGGGAAAGAAGGGAAGTGCTTTTGTTGGACGGAAAAGGAGTTAGTGGCCCTCCTGACTCCCGAAGAGATGAAGGTGGCGCGTGAGATTTTAGGGGTCAGCGAAAAGGGGAATTTCATTGACCAGAGTGATCCCGAGCCTTTACCCAATCAAAACATTCTTTCGTTCAAAACCCCCCGGCAAGATCTGAGTGCAAGCGACAAAAAGTTGGTTGCTGGGATCTTTAAAAAGCTGGCCGTAGTGCGTGGAAAAAGAGTTCCACCAGCAACCGATGATAAAATTCTCGCGTCTTGGAATGGCCTTATGATTGGGGCGATGGCTCGGACGGGAAGGGTGTTAGATGAGCCCAAATATTTAAAGGCCGCCCGGAAGGCGCACGATTTCATCAAGAGAAAGTTTTGGGATGCAAAGTCGAAGCGTTTGGCTCATCGCTGGCGGGAAGGGGATCGAGACGATTCAGCTCAAGCTCAAAGCTATCTCTTGTTGTTGGCTGGGACGAGAAAGCTTTATGAGGCTAGCCTACAGAAGGAAGATTTAGACTTGGCGATCGGGCTCGCTGAAAGTGCAGTGGAGCTCTTCTATGATGAAAAAAATGGAGGGTTTTATCAGGGCGAAAAACGGGACGATTTGGTTCTTCGTCTAAAGGGGCAGTTTGACGGGGCCATTCCAGTCGAGAGTTCAATCGCGGCAAGAGAATTTGGGATATTATCTCAGATCACTGGCCGTAATGATTTTTCAAAGGTTTCGGAAGCTACAATTCGGTCCTATTTAGGGCTGATCAAAGAATCCCCTGCGGGGATGGGCGAGATGTTGATGAGTCTATGCTTCTCGCTTGAGAAGCCCGGAAGGTTGGTGATTGCCGGGGAAAAAGGGCGTGAAGAATTGCTAAAAGCTGCCACGAAAACCTTTGATCCTAACAGAATTACTTTGGGTAACGAAGGTCCGGTAAGTGAATTTACGTTGGGCTTAAAATCAACCGAAGGTATGGCGACAGCATTCTACTGTGTAGGTCAGACCTGCCAGTTGCCGGTGGTTGACGCGAAGGAGCTTTCTTCGATGTTGGTTAGGTTGAGCGAAGAGTCAAAATGACGAGCTCGGGCCGGCATGCAAAACGAACCCGAATCCCAACAGTTCCAATCCCGCGACCTACGAAAAGCTGTGAGTTGTTGTCCTCAAAATGGCCGTAGATGTAATTCCGGCCGAATTTGACCTTGGCTGGTGTATAGTTGACCAGAGGGAGACGGCATTGGCCGCCGTGGGTGTGGCCAGAGAGTTGGAGGTCAAGTGGTTTGGCAGAACGGAGTTCATCGAAGAAGTCGGGTTCATGAACCATTGAGATAACCGGTGTGTCTTTTTGGTGGCCATTCCAGGCCCGGTTCGGTGCAGGGAGTCCACCCCAAACGGAATCGAGGCCGTTAATGAAAAATTTTTCGCCCTTGATATTGATATTGGTTCCGTTGTTTTGGAGATAGGAAATTCCGATGCTTTCAAGTTCCTTTTTAAGGTTACTGACAGTGCAGTGCCAGCGATCGTGATTTCCAGGGCTGGCAAAGATACCGTGTGGAGCTGAGATTCCCTTAAACGCCCTTGCAAACTCAGGAAGGGAAGACGGATCATTGATGACGAAATCTCCAGTTATGGTTATGCAGTCAGGTTTTTCTGCTTCCACAGCTTTTCGAAGTTTAGCGACCAATTCTTCGTCAGTGCCCGGCCGATAGTGGACGTCGGTAATCTGGGCGATTCGAAATCCGTCGAGCGATTTTGGCCACCGAGGAAGGAAGAGGTGTTTTCGGGTGATCGATAGCAAATTCGGCTCGATTCCTGATGCCCAGATTACGCAGGGAACCCCGATGCTAGCGAGGCCAATCACCGAACGCCGTGTCATTTTTTGAAGGTTGAATTTGGGACTGTTACTCGACATCGAAAAGAGAGCTTTGTAGGATACAGCGAGTGAGTGATTCGAGATTGTCTATTCCCGAGTATGCGATGGCTTTGGCAGAGGTTGCGAGTTTGCGGTCGGAGGATCCTTTTCGTAAGGTGGGAGCGGCAGCTCTGGATGCCGATAACCGGGTGATTGCTACTGCCTATAATGGTTTAGCTCCTGGTTTCGATGCTCCATTGGGTTTTTGGGATGATCGAGAAGGTCGCCAAAAGTTCATGCTGCATGCTGAGGTGAATTTATGCAGTCTTTTCAAGCGGGGAGAAGCGAAACTAGTCGCGACCACAACGATGCCTTGCACCTCCTGTATGCAGACGCTCTGCGCCTATGGGATCAAGGAAATATACTTCCGAGAAATCTACAAGGAGTCAGATGCTCCCGCGATAGCGAAGGTTTACGGAATCAAACTTGAGCAGATTCAAGCGCCATAGGGGGGCGAAGCTTACTTTTCTTCGCTGCCAGTTGAGATCCCACTCTCGACCTCAAGATCTCCCCCGTAAAAGCTTTTGATGTAGCCAAATTCGATCAGGGTGTCTTGCCAAGGTGCGAGAAGGGCTCCATTGGCTGAGCGGAAAATCCGAGTGGCCCGGGCCAGCCATTGCTCTGCCCCTTTTCCGTCATCTTTAGCATAACTGAGGGCGGCCTTGCCAAAGTAGAAGAGAGGCGAGTCATCGAGAAAATCGGTCTCGGCTACGATCGCTTCGGCTCCAGGTAGATCTCCTGTTTTGATTTTGCAGAGGGCAATCTTGAATTTAATCAAGGGAGTCATTGACTCTGTTGCTTTGTTTTTTTTAGCTTCAAGAAGAAGGGGCTCTAAAATCCCTAGCGACTTCGCATAGTTTTTCGTCACGAATTCAACTTCTGCAACGTTAAAACGGACGTTAAAGTTCCCTGGGCTAATCTTCAGGGATTTGGCGAAGACCATGCGGGCCTTATCGAAGGCACGAAATTCGACGTAGCACGCCCCACGGAGAGTCAGTGAGGCCGGATTTTTTGCATAAATTGCATCCACTTCTTCGAGCGCTTCAAGAGATTCGAAAATTCGTTTTTGCTGAAAAAGTGAGTTGGCCCGTCGAAAAGCATTTGAGTAAGCAACTGTGTCCTCTTTGGACAAGGCTTCGAGATCGATCACAAATTGAGGTTTTTCTCCCTTTTTTGGACTCTTGGTTTCAGCAGTAGGCTCATCTTGGGCAGAGACCAACAGGGTAGTGGCAAGGAGTGAAGTGATGAATATTCTCATGAGATAAGGTTGCTGGTGGAAAGAATAGGAAATGAAATCGGTTAGGGCAAGTCAGCTAACCGGGGAATAGAGATCTTTTTCGCCGATATAGGTGGCAACCTTGTCAGGGAGCCATTGATTTGTGCGGCCTTCTCGTATTCTTTTTCGGATTTCGCTGGCAGAGGCAGGATGGTTTCCTTCTATGAAGTGCGCCTCGAAACCACTACGAGGCATTGGTTGTTGGGATCTCCCAACTACAATAAACTGGAGATTGCGTGCCAGCATTTCGATATTTTTCCAACTTGAGAGTTTTTCCCATTGATCAAAGCCAAGGATGAGGAACAGGGCTGCAGATTCGCCGAGTTGCCGCTTAAAATACTTAATTGTATCCCAAGTGAAGGACGGTGGGTCCCTCTGAAGTTCGTAGTCACTCACTGCCGCCCATGGGAATTTCTCGATGGCCAGCTTAAGCATTTCAAAGCGATCGATGTCTTTTGCTTGAGGGGCGTCTGGCTTGTGGGGTGAGCGCCGGCATGGAATAAAAATAACGCGTTCCAAACCAAGTTGGTCGACTGCCTTTTGTGCGATTTCCAGATGACCTTGGTGAATGGGATCAAAAGTCCCTCCGAAAAAAGCGATTTTTGGGCCTACGGTCATTTTACGGATTGAGATATCATTCAGGGGTAGTCCGCTCAATGTTGATCTGTCCGAGAAGTCCGGACTGCCTTGCACAAAACTGATTCATTTTCATGAGTTCAAGGAGGGCGAGAAAGGTTACAATCACTTCGACTTTCGATGTCGCTTTCTCAAAGAGGCTTTGTAGGGAAAGAGATTCGCCTGGCTCGATCTTGTTGATGAGGAATTCAATCTTGTCGCTGACCGTGAAGCGGTCGTCTACGATATCTCCGAAGGCCCTAGCTTCGTCAAAGCGCTTAAGGACGTTTTGGAAAGCGCGGATCAGATCAAAAATCGAGGCTTCTGCGAGGGGCACTGGTTCGTCGTCATCTGGTCTGGGGTCCTTTAGCGGAGTGTGAGCAAAGATCTGTTCTTGTTCAATTTCGCGTCGATGGAGAAAACCTGCGGCATCTTTGAATTTCTTATATTCGATCAACTGACGGATTAATTCCCAGCGCGGATCGTCCTCTTCGGCATCTTCTTCCGGAGGTTGCTCTCTTTTTGGAAGAAGAGTTCGGCTTTTGATATACATCAGATTCGCCGCCATTGAGATGAATTCAGAAGCGAGGTCGATATTGAGGAGCTTGAAGGTCTCGATGTAGTCGAGGTATTGCGTGGTGACTCGCTCGAGCGAGATATCGTAGATGTCTACCTCATCTTTTTTGATGAGATAAAGAAGGAGATCAAGAGGGCCCTCAAAGATTTCCAGACTGACCTTGTAATCTGTCGATTCCACGGGGATGGTGAATATCGTCTAAAGTTGGATTCTGCGAGGGAAATACCTCGCTAGTGGGTGATTATTTGCAGTGGCAAATTATTGAAACTGGATGTAAATTCCTCCCGTGGGGGATCCTGTCGACCAGCAACGGCTCAATGAATATCAAAGCAAAGTCACCGATTGGATTGGCCGCCAAGGTGTTTTGTTTCAACTTCGCTATGCCCGAACGGTTGGGGCGGTTAGCCTTGGGAGACATTTAAGTGGACTTCTTCTTAAGTTAGTTCTTTTCCTGATTTTTGCCGGAGTCTTTGGGTTTTTCGTCTTAAAGCGGCATTTTGATAGTCCTGAATATGGAGAAAAGGTAGCGGGCCAGGTTGCGAATGCGTTGGGAGCTGGAGAAGTTGAAGTTACAGGTTTTTCTCGGAATTTTGGGAAAGGTGATTTCCAGTTTTTAGAGTTAAAGGGAGGGGAAGAAACCTTTTTCTACGAAGCTAAATTCGAGAAGCTTAGGGGCGAGTTTTCTGTTTTGACTGGAATAACTGACTCTTGGCACCCCTCTGCGATCAGCATAAAAAAGGCTGATCTGAGGCTTAAAGCAGGGGGAAGCGAAGACGAGATGAAGCTCGGATTTTCTTTGGTAATAGAGAGTCTTAAAGGTCAAGGGATCTCTCAAATTAAGATTGAGGATTGCTCTTTTAGTTGGGGCTACTCCAAGTTGACGTTTGGTATGGTTCGAAATGCGAATTTTCGGGCTATTTTACATGAAGGTGTCTGGGAAGTGAATTTGTCCGGTGGGTCTTTTCAGCAGAATTGGTTAGGTCCCTTGGCAATTAAGTCGGCGAACTTGAAGATTGGTGAGGGTGGAATCAAGGTCGAGTCCCTAAACTTGTTGGCGGACGTTGGAGGTGCGGATCTAAAGGGGGCGATTTCTGGGCCTGTCAATATGCCAACTTTTGATTTAGCGGGTAATTTCAAGTCCCTGCCGATTGAGAAGCTAATTAAAATTGAAGGTGTAAATGAACGCGAATATATCGAGGGAACGATTTCTGGCAATTTAGCGATTGGCGGGTCAAGTAATCGACAAGTCGAGATGTCAGGCCAAGTGAAGTTGGATGAAAATGATAGTGTGACGATCCGGGAGCGTTGGTCACTTCTCCGAGCTCTATCGATTTTGGATAATGAACGCACTTATTTGCGGATTGATTTTAAGAAAGGTGGCTTTGCTTTTTCCACCGGGGGTGGAGGGATGGAGGTCAGTGAAATCAATCTAAATGCTGGGAATAAGGCCCGTTTATTGGGCGGATTTAAGACCCGTCTACCCACTCAGGCGGAAGCAGCGGAAACTCTGGGCATCAAATTAACAAATAATTTTTCGCTTGATTACACTGATTCTTCGGCTGCTCAAGAACTCGAGAATGACCGGTTGAGAATAGACTCGCGTGATGACGAGCTTGGTTTCGGTGTTGATATTGAGCGATCGATAGAAGATGGGGGGCTTGAGGTGTCCGAAGCCCAGTTGAGTGTGAAGGAACTCGAGGCTCTTAGAATTAGGCAAGAAATGGAAATTCATCGGATCTCGGGGGATCTAAAGCTCGCGGTTCCAGCTTCCAGTTTCAATAGCAGTAGAGCCTTGGTTGAAATCTATCCCAAAGATGAGCTTGGTTGGCGGTGGTTCCCTATCGAGCTTCGTGATACCAATTTTATGAACCTTAGCGATAAGGCCAATGGGCTTTTACTGAAACAGGCTCGACTGCGGGTGAGTGGGCCAGTGAAAGAGGATTAGAAACTCAGGGCTTTTGCGATTTCACGAGTCGCGCTGCTTTTATTGAGTGTGTAAAGATGCAGTCCCGAGACATTTTGTTCGATGAGTTCCTGACATTGCTCGATCGCATGGTCAATACCGGCCTGCCGGATTGCTACTGGATCATCTTTGGCATCGGAAAGCCGTTTTAAAAGTCTTGCAGGGAAACGACTGCCGGCTGCTAAGTCAGCCATGCGCTTCATGCTCGGAATGGTCGTGATGGGCATGATTCCCGCTACGATTGGGAGGTCAATCCCTGCCAATTGACACCTCTCTCGGTAGTCAAAGAAATCGTGATTATCAAAAAATAGTTGGGTGCAAATGTAGTCGGCACCTTGAGCTACCTTGGATTTAAAATAATCCATTTCGGTGAGCCGGTTCTGCGTCCCCGGATGCCCTTCTGGAAAGCCGGCCACCCCGATTTCAAATTCATTAGAATATTCTTTGATAAAAGCCACCAAATCACCGGCGAATTTAAAATCATCTGTCCCCCGGTCATAATCTGGTTGATCGCGCGGGGGATCACCTCGAAGTGCAAGGATGGTTCCAACTTGATCTGCGCTATATTGGGAAAGAATTTCTGACATTTCACTCTTGGTGTGTCCAATACAGGTAAGGTGAGGGATCGTTGGGACATTTGTATCTTGAATAATCCGCTGGACTATCTCCCGAGTCCTTTCGCGAGTGGTTCCACCTGCTCCGTATGTCACGCTAACAAACGCTGGATCTAATTCCCCCAACTCGGTGACGGTCTTTAACAAGTCTCCGGATCCGCGGTCATTTTTCGGTGGGAAAAATTCAAAAGAAAGGGTAGGCCGGGACGCACGCAGTGACGGGAGAATTGCCATTGATAAAATCCTAGATTTTTGATCTCCTAGGTCGACGTAAAACCGATAATTTTTCTGCAACTTTCGTTGGTTTTTGGGGTTAATCCTAATTGAAGACAACCTGTGAAGATTCAAACGACCACTATCTTGCTCATTTCCCTATTTTCCGTCGCATTTGCGGAAGAAAGGATCGAAGGCGGGCCCAAGCAGAAGAAAAAGCGACCAGATCAGGGGCGTGCTGCTGATTTCTTCAAACAACTTGATTTGGATTCCGATGCCAAGGTCTCTCGTGAAGAGTTTGCCAAAGGAAAGCGTGCCTCCCAGCTTCCTGCAGAAGCGCGCATTAAGATTTTTGACCGTCTAGATAAAAATAATGATGGTTTTATTACCGCTCGGGAATTCAAGGGCGCTTCAGGTGACTGGCCTAAACGATACTTAACGAGAGCTGATAAGGACAAAAATGGTAGAGTCAGCTATGATGAGTTCTTGGCAACTCCCCCTTCTTCGCAGGCTGATCCGGAGAGGTTAAAGAAGATGTTTGATCGAATGGATCGGAACTCAGATGGTTTTTTGGACCGGAAAGACCAGAGCCCAAGTGGAGGGCGGAAGCGGTCTCCAAGAATGGAATTTTCAAAATTAGATCTCAATCAGGATGGTGCCGTGAGTAGGGCAGAATTTCGAAAGCACCCTGGACACCAGCTACTACCTGAGCAAGAGCGTCGGCAGCGTTTTGATAGGATTGATGGAGATGAGAATGGAAAGCTTTCGGCAAGTGAGGTGAGAAAGCATTTCGAGAAGTGGTCGGAAAGAAACCCGCGGCGTCCGACCCCTAAAAAATAACTTCGAACCAAAGCCCTCCGTATAAAAGATCGTCGTTGTCCTTGTCTTCGATTTGGATGCTCGTTCCGATAAAAGGGGTGAAGGAAACTTGGTCAGAGATTGCGTAGGTGTAGGTTAGCCTTGTGTGAAAATCATTGAGCCCGTCCCGTTCAAGGTATTCGGAGACCCAGCTAAGCCCCGCCTTTATAGTAACGAATGATTTTTCGGAAATGATTTGGCTCCATTCTAGTTCGCTGTTGAGGTAAATCCCATCTACTCCTAAATCGAAGTTTAATTCGTTCCGCCAACGCCAGACGTCGCTTATCGAATAAGACGTAAAAAGGCCCAAATCGAAACCGCCTTGGAGGATGCTCTCATCTCGGTCGCGATAAGTGAATGATGCTCCGCCAGTAAAATTTTTGTTAAACGAATGTGCTAATTCGAGATAACTCCATGTTTCATTGAAGTCTCCATCACTTTCGGAAAGGTGGGCAAACCCAAGGAAGAGTGAATTATTACCCGAAAGTGTGATTTCCGCTTCCAATTGAAAGTCGAGTGCCGACTCGGCAAGTTGAAAACCGCGATGAATGTAATCGGTTCGCAAGCCGGTGACGGCCTCGATTCCGAGTGGAATTTCAGAATCGACTTCGGCAAATGCCATTGAACTGCAGGCACAAAAAATCCCGCCAAGACCTGCCAAATATTTCATGGCACAGAATGTGCGGGATTGCCTGAAGGAGGTCAAACTTTACTCTTCCTTTGGCTTTTCAACATAGGTCGATTTGATCCTGAGGTCACGCAGAGCGACCGGTGTTGCGGTGCCCGGACTTGAGGTCATGATTTCAGCTCCCTTATTGTTTTTTGGGAAAGCAATGACCTCCCGAATTGAGTCTTCCTGACATGCGAGCATTACGACCCGGTCGAGTCCTAAGGCGATGCCTCCGTGTGGGGGGGCTCCAAACTTAAAGGCCTCAAGTATATGAGCAAATTCCGTATTCGCCTCTTCTTCGGTGATGCCAAGAGCTTTGAACATTGAGCTTTGGAGATCTGACTCGTGAATCCGGATCGACCCGCCTCCAAGTTCGTATCCGTTCAGAACGACATCATAAGCTTGCGCTCTCAGGTCATCGAGTTCTCCGTTGCGAAGCTTTTCCTCGTCCTCTTTGAGGGGGCGGGTAAAGGGGTGGTGAACTGCAACGTAGCGACCCTCTTCTTCATCGAAAGCAAGGAGAGGAAATTCGGTAACCCAAAGGAAATCGAGTGCGCTATTTCCTTCGAGAAGGTTTTGATACTCGGCGACTTCAAGCCGAATTCTACCGAGGACATCACAAGCAGGTTCCCACTTATCGGCAGCGAAAAGAATTAAATCACCCGGCTCGATATTAAGCTTCTTACGGAGAGCCTCGACTTCGTCGTCGGTCATACGCTTCACGAAGGGTGAGCGCCAGGTCGAGCGATCGGTGTCACGCGCCTGGATATAAGCTAGTCCCTTCGCTCCCGCTTCTTGGGCAAGCTTGGTAAGCTTGTCAACTTGGCCCACCGAAATGTTAGCGAAGCCTTTTGCATTGATTGCTTTCACCACGCCGCCGTTTGCAACGGTTCCTGAGAAAACTCGAAACTCGCAATCTTTGAGCTCTTCTGTGAGGTCAACCATCTCCATTCCAATCCTTCGTTCGGGCTTGTCCGAGCCATAGCGGTTCATTGCATCGTGCCAGGTCAGGCGTTCGAAAGGAGTGGGGACTTCGACACCACGTGCTTGTTCGAACATTGAGGAAAGCATTCCCTCAATCAGCCCAATGATGTCGTCTTGGTGCACGAATGATGCTTCGATATCGATCTGCGAGAACTCAGGTTGACGATCTGCGCGAAGATCTTCATCTCGAAAGCATCGGGCAACTTGGAAATATTTTTCGACACCGGCCACCATGAGCATTTGCTTGTATTGCTGGGGGGCTTGCGGAAGTGCGTAAAATTTGCCGGGATTAATGCGACTTGGGACAAGGAAGTCTCTCGCACCCTCAGGAGTTGCCTTGGAAAGAATAGGTGTCTCAACTTCGATGAAACCATCGTCAGAAAGGTAATCGCGAGCCGCCTTGGTAATGATGTGACGCTGGCGAAGATTACGTGTGAGACGAGGACGACGGAGATCGAGGTAGCGATGCTTGAGGCGGAGATCTTCGTTGGATAATTCCTTGTCGAGCTGGAAGGGTAGCACCTCGGCCTTATTTACAATGGTCAACTGGGCTGCCGCAATTTCCACTTCACCCGTTTCAAGGTTGTCGTTCTTAGTGTCGACTTCATCAGTCTTGAGACGCTCCTCAACTTTCCCTGTGACCTGGACGACGTCTTCCGAACGGAGTTTGTGTGAAAGCTCAGCTGCTTCTGGTGAGACTTCGGAGCGAAACACGCATTGGGTAATGCCTTCACGATCACGAAGGTCGATAAAGATCACGCCACCTTGGTCTCGGACGGTATTAACCCACCCGATGAGGGTGACGGTTTCTCCGATATGGCCAGGACGGATTTCGTTGCAGTGGTGTGTTCTCATTGATTCAGATATTGGAAAATAGTTTCGACGATTGAATCGTCAGCGCTCAGCTTGACTTCCTCGCGGGTGGCCAAGACTTTGAGGGAAATTTCAGGGAATTCATTCCCGATGACGATCGCTAAAGGTGCTTTGGATTGTTGGGCAGCCTTGAATTGTTTGTTGAATTTCGCGGAGGTTAAGGAATAGGAAACAGCGATTCCGTTGGAGCGAAGTTTGGTCGCTAGACTGAGGGCCGCTCGTTGTTGCTCGGGATCAGCGACCACGACGAAAACGTCGCAAGTGGTTTCGGAATCTAGGACGGCCTGCATTTTCTCCAGTGCACTTGGTGTATCTTCGATCAAGTTACGGATCACAACATCACCAATGGCGAAACCGACCGCAGGAAGATCCACCTTGCCGTCGGAAAGCGCGGCCACGAGTGTGTCGTAGCGACCGCCACCAGCGACTGCGCGTTTCTTCTTCTGAGCATCAAAAATCTCGAAAACTATTCCAGTGTAGTAGGCCAATCCACGCACGATGGAAAGGTCTACTGCTACATCGTCGCGCATACCTCGAGCCTCAAGGTTATCGAGCACCACTTGAAGATCCTGGCTGAGCGCCGAGGGAGAATCAATGGCCTCTCGGACTTCCTCGAGTGAAAGTCCAAGCTTTTCTAGCTTGGGGCCACATGCCCCATCTTTATCTCGCTCTAGTTTATCAATAATACTCAAAAGCGCTTCCGCTTGCTCGTCGTTTAGGCCTTTTAAGTTTGCAAAATTCTGCCAGTAGCCACGATCAGAGAGACGGATGACAAAGTCACCTTGCTTGAAGCCAAATTCACGCATCAGCTCGATGGTGAGAGCAATCAACTCGGCATCAGCAGTTGGCTCAGCTTCTCCAATCAGGTCGACGTTAAATTGGTAAAATTCCCTGGTGCGACCTGCTTGAGGCGCTTCATAGCGGAAACATTGTCCGATCTCAAACCAGCGCATCGGCTTCTGGTAGGCCCGCTGGCTTTCAATAAGAACTCGGCCAAGAGAGGCGGTGACTTCTGGGCGAAGTGTGACATCGCGACCACCTTGGTCTTCGAATCGGAAAAGCTGTGTCCCAAGTTCTCCACCGGTCTTTTTTAGGTAGAGTTCAGTGGCTTCGACGATGGGGGTTTCATACTCCAAAAAGCCATAGCGCCTTGCCACTTCACGAAAGGTCCTGAAGAGGTAATTTCGCACTGCACAGTCTTCGGGACGGAAGTCTCGAAAGCCGGGAAGGGTCTGAAATGCGCCTTTAGCCATGGAAATACCGCGGGCTTTTCCGCGGGCGCGCGAGATTAAGTATCGTTCCTTCGATGTCGAGGCGGGATTCCTTGAATTACCAAAGATCTCAAGGGGCTAAATGGCCCTTCGAAAATGTCAGGAATTGTTCAATTAATTCTTGATGATATTCTGATCTCTGGACAAATTCCGCCCGCACCGAAAGGAGCATCCGGCGTAGCTCAGCGGTAGAGCGGGTGGCTGTTAACCACTAGGTCCTTGGTTCGAACCCAAGCGCCGGAGCCATTGAAGGCCCTGATCCATAACGGATTAGGGCCTTCACCTTTTCTAGAGATA
>JAKMGP010000032.1 GCA_022424905.1 Akkermansiaceae bacterium
CTTTGTGCAGATACAATCGCTAAGCATCCGAAGGATCCTGACCTGTGGCGGGTTCGTAATCGCCGGATCATCGCTTTGCTAGGAATGTGGAAGATGGCCGCTGATCCTAAATATTTCGAACAAGCCGCCAAGGAAGCCCGTGCCCTGTTGGAGGTGTCGCTTCCCGACGGTGCCGATGTTGTTGTGCGATTTTGTCTGGCGATGGAGGGACTTCGCGAAAATGGTGCTGATACCAAGTCGATTTTATCAGGGCTGATCGATGATGCGGAAGGAAGCAATGTGTCCGTTGCTTCCGCAGCGATTCTTGCTCTCGTTGCGAACTCGCCGGAGCTGCACGCAGGCTACCGTGAAATCCTCCTAAAGAAGGATACTGATGATTCGAGGGTATGGGAAGTGGTGTCCTTTTTGCGCGATCGTTATCACCGCTTGGATCTTCTGAAAGTGAAACTCTCGCGCCCCGAGCGCCGGGTCAGGGCTCGATATGGATATATCGTTTCACCTCGCGAACATGCCGTTAATCACGGTCTGGATCCGATGACCGAGCGTCTGCCTGAGATCGAATTAAAGACGCTTGATGGTGGTGCGTTGAAGTTGCCACGGGAAACGCAGGATAAATTGACCTTGCTGATGTTCGTTGAGCCTCCGGCTGAACCCGAAGCCGATTTCCCCGTGCCTCTGGATAAGAATGGGAGACCCCAGAAGAAGGATGACCCGCTGAGGAAAGTCATGAACTATGCCTTCGAATTTGCTGAGCGCCACGTTCATAAAGAGGTTGAGGTGATTGCGGCATTTCTTTGTGATGATGCCGCGCGGGTGAAGGCATTGATGGAGAAGAACGAATGGCCGTGTCGCGCAGCGATAGTGCCGAGTGGTCTGAGTAATCCTTTGGTGCGGAAGTTAGGTGTTCTTTCTGCGGATCGCGTCCCTAACGTTTATCTTCTTCGGCGTGATGGCACGGTTGCTTGGCACACCTCAGGATTTGTTTATAAATCTGACTTCGGTTATCCCTTCGCGATCTGGCTTGCGATGGGGGTTCATATCGAGGTGTGCGACACCGAGTTCGCTTACCAGGCATTAACGAAAAGTGAATTCACGAAAGCCAAAAAGATTTTCTCTGGCCCCTTTCTTCCCGGAAATGATGAACGCTATGGCTGGCGTGCTCCGCGCTTTCACGGACGGGCCTTGAGCAATATGGGGTTGAATGATTGGGGAGCTGCGCTGGCCGACATTGATATTGCAATCGAGGCGCACGAAAACGAGTTTGATCGCAAGGAAGATGAGCCGGGTGCTAGTCTGATTGGTATGCGGATGACCAGAGCACTCATTCTGGAAAAACTCGGTCGTGCCGAAGAGGCTAAAGCAGCGCGGCAGTTGGCCGCTATTAAGGTTGTTCCTGATCCGTCATCCCTTTACAAAATATTTCACGAGCGATTGTTTAGATTACAGGATCGTCTCGGTTTGGGTAGATAAGATAACGTGTACTCCCGAAAATGGCGCGAAAGCTTTGAAGTTGAAGAGGTGAAATAGAAAAAAGATTTAGAACATGAAGAAACAAGAAGTTATTAAAAGGGTATCGGCGATGATCGTTCTAGTGTTTGTGACGTCTACCTTTGCGGTGGGGAAACCAGAAACAATTAGCCTCACTTCCGAAGGGAAGAAGCTCGAGGCGTATTACAGCAAAATGGAAGCTGATTTAAGGGCTGAGATCACGCGTCTGGAACCCAAAGTGGATGAAAAGAAGAAGGCTGAATTTGCCAAGAAATTTGGAACGCTTAAGAGCGTCCCACCTGTGAAAAAAGTTGTAATGGGTAATGAGGTCGCTGTGAAATACGGGCCGGATAATCCTGCTTTTGTTGAAAAGCAGAAAGAGGTTGTTACGGCTGCGAGAGTCGTGATGAAAGATATTGATAAATTTCTCATTGGCGAAAAAGCACTTGCGACGATGGCTAAGTTCGCACTGCTCATTGATGCCACACCGGGGCGTCTCGCTGAGTTTTCCCAAAAGGGAAAAGATGAAAAAGCGCTTATTGATAAACTTCTTAACGATGACGGGCTCGTGGTACAGATTATGACAATGGGAGGTGCTAGCGGTGGAAATTATGGCCAAGCAATGCGAAGCTACACGGCCATCCAGAAAGCGAGTCCACGTTCTCACGAGGGATTCTTCCAGAGTTGGGCTCTCGCTGTTTCTCTTCAGTATACCGGTGAAACCTATGTTTATCCAGATGCTCCCGCAGCTGATTCCTTGGTTAAATACTATATGAATTACTTGAAGGCATACGATAACCGTATCTTGGATCCCGCTTTCTCTGAATTAGGTGGGACAGGTTGGAACTATCGCTTTGTATTTCCAGATTCCTACACGCTTGAGGATATCGATTGGATGAGAAAGGTGTTGCGTAACTACCGACCCGATCATACCCGCCTGGAATATAGGTGGCGCTACTGTCGAATTGTAAAGACTGATATTCCCTACACGGGCGGTGTTGATAGAAGTGGAATGCCGGCTGAACTGAGTAATATCCAGAAGTTCTTCCTGGAAGGGGGGATTTGTGGTCCTCGTGCCTTTGTTGGGCAAATCTCGGGATATGCATTTGGCATACCGTCACGTCGTGCACCCTCCCCGGGGCATGGTGCGATGGCACACTGGACGCCGGACGGATGGACAACGGTTCTGGGGCCACACTTCTATTTTTGCAACCACATCAATGGTATGAACCCCATGGAGTTTCTGTTGGAATCACAAGCTCAACAAGATCCGGTAGAATATAAAAAAGCGCTGATGTGCGAGTGGTTAGGGAAGGCCTTGGCTGAAGATGTCCCAAGCGATTATGGATCAAGCGGTGGTTTCTGGCGATTGCTCGGCTTCTATAAACGACAAGCCATTGTTGAGGATCAAGAAATAGAAGACATAGGAACCACGGGTGAAGAACTTGCAGAATCTAATGTCACTACTGTTAAGGAAGATATTGAAGAGATAGAAATCTCGGAAGAGTTTCGCCAGATTACGACTGACGCAGACGGCATCATTACGATTCCTGTTGCGGCCTGCAGATCGCCGAAGAACGGTGAGAAGATTAGATTCATGGAAAGCATCGATGGCGGAATGCAAGTGCATTACGGTTTAGGAGGTCGCCGCCCGGAACTGCTTAATTATACCTTGGATATTCCTAAAGCCGGTAAATACGAATTTACGGGACATGTCTGTTCAGTGACCATGAAGCGAGACTTCCTCCTTCGCATCAATCGGAGAACGCTCGTGAATGTCAATATACCCTACACTAAAGCCGACTGGATGGACACTGAACCCATCGAACTCGATTTGAAAGCGGGAGCAAATCGAATCTCATTTACGCAAAAGGCTCCAAACAAGGGAGTGAGTATCAAATATTTTAAGTTGAAGCCGATGGAGTAGGAGGGGGCGACGGCGTCAAAGGCGTTTTAAAAGAAGAGAGTAAAATAGGGGGCAAAAATGCAGCAGCACGATTTCATCAAATCCTTTTGGATCATGACGGTTCTTGGCTTGACGACATCTATTGTTGTGAGTGCGAAGCCAGCTTTGGTTAGCCTGACTCCCGAAGGGGAGAAGCTCGAGGCGCATTACAGCAAGATGCTGGAGGATCTGAAGAAAGAGATTGTGTGTTTAGTGCCCAAGGTGGATGAAAAAGTTAAGGCTAATTTCACTGAGCAGTTGACTGCCCTTAGAAAGGTCCCGCCAATCACAAAGAATGTTAAGGATCACATCGCCAAGACGGTTCGGGAAGTTACCCTGAAATGCGACCCGGGTAACCCTGCCTTTGTTGAAAAACAGAAAGAGGTGCTTTTGAGTGCCAGGGCAGTTTTCAAAAATTCTGATGTTTTTCTGAGCGATGAGCGGCACTACGAGAAAATGGCGAAGTTCGCCTTCTTATCTCATGCCACTCCGAACCGCCTAGCTGGATTTGCGCAAAAGGGCGAAGAGGAAAGAGCGCTGATTGGTGATCTCCTAAACGACGACGAACTGGTGGCGCAAGTCATGATCCTGGGTGGAGCCGGCGATTACGGTCAAGCCATGCGAAATTACCGTGCGATTCAAAAAGCCACGAAGCGCTCTCACGGAGGCTTCTTTCAGATTTGGGCGCTGGCTGCATCTCTCCAGTATGCCCACAAGCACTATGTGTATTCCGGTATCCCAACGGAAGAGTCCCTCGTTAAATACTACCTGAATTATTTAAAGGCATACGACGAAGGCGTTCTAGACCCCGCCTTTTCCAAACTGGGCGGAACGGGTTGGAACTATCGCTTTGTATTTCCAGATGTCTACACGCTTGAAGATATCGAGTGGATCAGAAAGGTGATGCGCAACTACCGTCCCGACCACATGCGCCGGGAATACAGATGGCGCTACTGCCGTATCGTGAGAAGCGATATCCCTTACTGCTCGCGTATTATGCCGGCACGCCCCGATTTGAATCTGTCGAGAATACAAGATTTCTTTCTCGAAGGCGGTGTCTGCGGCCCACGCGCATTTGTTGGGCAGATCTCGGGATATGCATTTGGCATACCGTCGCGTCGTGCGCCCTCCCCAGGGCATGGCGCTATGGCACACTGGACGCCGGACGGATGGACGACGGTCCTGGGACCGCATTTCTATTTCTGCTCGCACATCGATGGAATGAAGCCCATGGAATTCCTATTGCTCTCACAGGCACAAGAAGACCCCGAGGGGTTCAAGCAAGTGCTGATGTGTGAGTGGTTAGGGAGCGCATTGGGTGAAGCTGCTCCAAGTAATCACGGATCAAGCGGTGGTTTTTGGCAATTACTTGGTTTCTACAAGAAGCAGGCCATCGTCGAAGATGAAAAAATAAAGGATATTGGGACCACGGGTGAAGAACTTGCAGAATCTAATGTGAGTAGCGAGACGGAAGAGGTCGAGCAGATAGAGATCCCCGAAGAGTTTCGGGAGGTCACGGTTGCCGAGGATGGCACCGTCACCATCCCTGTAGCGGCCTGCAAATCACCGAAAAATGGTGAGAAGATAAGATTCATGGAAAGCGTCGATGGCGGAATGCAAGCGCACTATGGGATCATCGGTCAACGTCCGGAATTACTCGCTTACACGGTAGAGATCCCTAAAGCTGGCAAGTATGAATTCAGGGCCCATGTCTGTACCGTGACCGTGGATCGAAAAGCCCTCCTTCGCGTCAACCGGAGGACGCTCCTCGACGTCGACATCCCCTACACCAAAGCTGATTGGATGGATACCGAACCCGTCGAACTTGACCTGAAAGAGGGACGAAACCGTATCGGATATACCCATTACACCCCCAATAAGGGGGTGAGCATCAAGCATTTCACCCTGAAGCCGGTGAAGATGGTGGTGACTACCTCCGGTCTGTCCGCCAGTTCTGCTGGCGCGAGGCAGAACGAGATTGCGAACACGATTGGAGCCAGGATGGTGCGGATCGGACCTGGGTCCTTAATGATGGGTTCGACAACGGGACCAGGCGACGAACGCCCGGTGCACCGCGTGAATTTGACCAAGGGTTTCTACATAGGAGTGACCGAGGTCACTCAGGAGCAGTGGGAGTCGGTGATGCCCGATAATCCCAGCAGATTCAAGGGAGCCGCTCGGCCCGTTGAGAATGTGGTGGCGGCTGACTGCGTTGAATTCTGCAAGCTCCTGACACAGAAAGAGAGAGCCGAAGGCAAGCTGCCGGAAGGCGCTGAGTATCGCTTGCCGACCGAAGCGGAGTGGGAATACGCTTGTCGGGCTGGGTCGGAAGCCAATTATGGCTTCGGGGATTCGGACACGGACCTGGCTGACTATGCTTGGTTTAGTAAGAACAGCGTGCGGACGCAGCCGGTTGGTAAGAAGAAAGCCAATGCGTGGGGTCTTTTTGATATGCACGGGAACGTTTGGGAATGGTGCTCGGATTGGAAAGGGAGCTACACGGCAGATGAAGCGGAGGATCCTAAGGGTGCACCGGCCGGGCCGTCCTATGGTCACCGCGTTTTCCGGGGCGGCAGCTGGGGTAGCACTGCGGCCCACTGCCGGTCGGCGGCTCGTAACGGTTGCGGGACAAGTAACTCCCGGCTCAGTGGCTTGGGCTTCCGTCTCGTGAGGACCTTATCAACTCAGTAACTGCGGCCCAGATTTCGTTATGGTCGAAATGTTACAAAGTAAATAGACCATTCTGTTCTATTTCTCTGATCCCGTTAACGGCGCTTTCGCGTGGTTTAGGTTCTGGATTAAAGTAAAGCGCTGTTAATGTCCTGAGGTGGTCGGATCACTGTTTGTTGTTCTATTTCGTGAATTAGCTTTTGGGGCCGCTCCTATCGTTCCTCCCTCGATGAACTTTGCTTTTGTAAGGGTTTGTCTCTTATCTTCTTTTCCGCGCGCTACGTTGTCGATCCAGCGCACGATGCGTCTCACGACCGGGCGGGCGTCCCAGTGGATGTGAGCCACTGATGGTTCACACCATGCAAAGCTTGGGGCGGAGTCCATACAGACAAGCGAAACGTCCTTTGGGATTCTTATTCCTCTGGTGGCTAAAAAATAGACGGCAGCGTGGAATTGAAACGCCTCATCTAAGATGATTGCAGTGGGTGGTGTATGCTCGAATAACGATTCGAGCAGTGCTACAAATCCTTCTTTGCTTTCTTCCCAATCTGGAAGATTGAATGTCCCGCTTGAGATGCCGGCAGTTTTGATTTCTTTCAAGAATGCTTCGGCGGATCCTCCTGGTTTCGGAGAGCGATGCTGCTTTTGCACAATCATTGTGATTCGTTGGTGGCCGAGCGCTATTAGGTGGCGTGTAGCGCTTAGGCAGACTGGTGGTTTGTCTGGACCGGCGCCGGCGATCGGGATTCCTTTTCGTCTACCAAATAGGGCAAATGAAGGGGTCGAGTATTTAGAAAACCATTCCAATACGGGGTGTGAACCAGCAATTATAATCCAAGCATCGGCCTCGGTATGGGTTACGAAAGCCGCGATGCGTCCGACATCCATACCAAGTTCCTTGAGCGACTTTTCCGAAAAGAAGGTTGTGTGTCCAGCTTCCTCGAGTCGGTGGCGAAGCTCCAAGATATAGCTCATATCGCCAATCTCGTAGGGAAGGGGGCTATCCTTTAGGAAAGCGATTCGGAGACCTTGGCGGGCTACGTTTTCTGGGGCCTCCACAATGAGTCGCTTACGACCTTTTCCTTGCCCTAAAATAAGTCCCTCTGTTTCAAGGTTGCAGAGGGCGCGTTCGATTGTTTTATGGCTGACTTGGAGCTCCAAAGCTAAGCGTGTTCTACCCGGCATAGCCTGTTGCCAGCGGCCATTATGGATCCCCGTACGCAGAAGGTCGGTGACCTGTTCAGTGATCGACGAGAAACGGGATAAAGACATCCTGAAAAGGTGCGTAAAAGGGTGCAGGTAAGCAACTGATTTAATTTGGGAAACTTGAAAAGAATCCTGTGCATATCAAGGTAACTAAGGCTCAGTAAGGAGCACTAAGTAACCTGCTCCAGAATCACTTTTATGACTGACAAATCAGATGATATTCAAGCCGTGGAGAATCTCGGCGAAGCCCGTGATGCGATCATCACCGAACTGCGTAAGACGATCGTTGGGATGGACGATGTGATTGACGAGATG
>JAKMGP010000037.1 GCA_022424905.1 Akkermansiaceae bacterium
CGCACCGCTCCACTCCTTTCGAAAGAAAAAAGCCTCCCAACAAAAGCAAAATCAATGGGTGCCCATAACTCTGAGCAACTGCCGTCTTGGCGTTAAGAATTCCAAAAAGCGGAAGAAGAGCAATAGGAGCCAAAGAAGCAATCGGGATCGGGATCGCTTCAAACATCCACCAAAGCGCGGTCAGAATGGTAATGCCTAATGCGACTGAGGCATCGGAAGCCATTCCCAGAGAATTTGCTAAATATCCGCCCAGAATCCCCAGAAGAGGGCCCAGCCATCGCATCATTACCTTCAATCGTGTCATCGCCCGACGGGGAAACATTTGGGGCTTATTTTTTCTTAGAAACCACCAAAGGTTGTCCAGCCTTAACCCAGCCAAGAGTCCCGCCCGAAAGATGAAGGACATTTTTGAATCCAAGACGATTCCAAACCGGCAGCGAAGCAGTGCTTCGTCCACCACTGCGGCAGTGCATCAAGTATGTCTTTTCCCGGTCAAGCTTGGCCAACTTCTTGGCAAACCCCTTATCGTTCATATTGACATTAATGGCCATTTTTATGTGACCCTTTGAAAACTCCCCGGGAGTTCGAATATCGACCACAATGATTTCAGAGGACTTTTTCATCCTCTCAACCGCCTGTTTTACGGTAACCGGAGTCACATCGGCGCATGCCAGACCACAAATTAAAAATCCTAAAAGTCCAAGTTTCAATCTCGCCATTTCAGAGAGATAACATTTCAGGCGATCGGCGAAAGCTGCAAATAATAAAGGCCTAGAATTCCTTCCAGGCCTTCGAGAAAAATGGAGCGGGTGAAGAGATTTTCCTTGGTCGCTCCGCTCCCTCACGCTGACTCCGGCTCGCTCCGGCTCAAACTTATCAAAACCAGCGAGAGCTCGAACCTCTTCACTATTAATGCAAAAAGACCCCCAGCGAACTGAGGGCCTTTTAAAGAAAAATGGAGCGGGTGAAGAGATTCGAACTCTCGACATCGACCTTGGCAAGGTCGCGCTCTACCACTGAGCTACACCCGCGACGCTTGTCCCCGAGAGGCTCTGCGTGCGGCCATTCTTTGCCATCAGAATCGAATCGGGACAAGAGTTTTTAAAAAGAATTTTTTGGAGCAATTTTTGAAGGTTCCTTCACTGATCTTAGAATTTAGCCTCTATGGTCCAAGGCAGTCCACTGTGCGTTTTTAAAGATATTTTTTAAAGAGTCATCGCCCAACCCCTAACTATTTAGATAGTTTTTTAGTCTTTTTGGTCATCTCACCCCCCTAAAACCCATTTGTGTGTAGCCCGAAGAACACACGTTAGATTTTTTCTTTCCGGACCTTCCCGTGCACCCAAACCTTTGCCCGTTCCCAAGCACGGAACGATTTGCCATGCGTTGTATTCAGTGCGGAAACCATCAGGACAAAGTCATCGATTCCCGTTCCTCAAAGGACGGGACTTCGATCCGGCGGCGACGTGAGTGCCTGAATTGCGGATCCCGCTTCACAACATACGAGCAGGTCGAGCGCACCGAACTCCGCGTCATTAAGCGGGATGGGACCCGCGAAGCTATTAACCGGGAGAAACTTTTCCGCGGACTCGTCAAAGCCTGCGAAAAACGCAAAGTCTCGATGGATGTGATTGGTCGATCAGTCGATGAGATTCTCAGCGAACTGCACAGAGATCACCACAACGAAGTTCCGTCCGCCAGTATTGGGGCCAAGGTCATGGACAAACTCCACAACATCGATCCAGTTGCCTACGTTCGCTATGTATCAGTTTACCGACAATTTGATAACGTAAGTGAATTTATCCGCGAAATTCAGGCCCTCGAGAACCGGTCCCGCCAAGACACAATGCAACGAAAACTCTTTAAATAACTAAGTACCATGATCTGCCTCTCAGGAAACCTCCCAGCTTTGAAAATCGGTCATCATCATGTGGTTGGCTACAAAACAGATTGGATCGAAGAAGCATTGAGTCGCGCTGCCGCAGCCTCAAATCGGACAGACTGCCCGTTTATTGCCGACATTCGAGATGGAATCCTCCACTACCTCGAGAAACGCTGCTCCCTCCGAGTTTTCGCAATTGAAGATCTCTACTCTCGAATGCGCGCCATGTTGCGAAAGATCGGCTGCGACGATATCGCGCAACACCTATCCGCTCTCGCCCCCCCAATCACGGTTTCACTCATTGGACCCGCAAGGAGGGCCGGCCGCGGATCCGAATCAGACTTTTTTCAATCGCTCGGTCAGGAGATCCGACTCCTCCAAGATGCTGGTGCGGAATCCATCCGCCTTTGTAATATCGACGAGAGCGTGACCTTGCTTCGTGGCCCGGATGCCAGCGTTGGGTCACGAGCCCAACTCAGAGTCCAGATCACCTTATTTGTGGAAAGCTACCAACGGCGTCACAGCGCTCCCAAACTGGAACTCGATCTCACCTTTGATTCATGAGCCAAGAAGCGACTCTCTTTGAAAAAATTATCGCCCGAGAAATCCCTGCGGAAATCGTTTATGAAGACGATCTCTGCCTTTGCTTTCGCGACATTTCTCCACAAGCCCCCGTTCACCTTCTCCTAATCCCCAAAAAACCCATTGCCCGGATTAGTGTTGCGAAACCTGATGACCGCGATCTCCTCGGTCACCTGATGATAACAGTTGGCGAAATTGCCCGCCAGGAAGGATACTCCGAAGACGGATTCCGGGTCATCATCAATAACGGCACAAATGGAGGAGAAGCGGTGCCTCATCTCCATTTACACCTTTTAGCTGGTCGCCAACTCAAGTGGCCACCGGGCTAGGATTTTGAGAGTTTGTAAGCTAATTCTTCAACCAATTTAGCAAGATTAGCATTTTTTGGGTGCCCGGTTCCTCAAGAGGCGAAGCGAGCCCTAAAGATTTCACCCTCTTGGATGGAGGAGCCGGTATTGAATAGCTTCAACACCCAGGGCCGCAGCCGTTCCCAGAATCATCTCCTCCGTAGCAGTTCGCGGGACTTGCGCCGCCGGACGAGTTAAACCGCGGATCAATTTTCCATAGCATTTAGCTCCGCCGAGGTGACGTAGAATTTTTGAACTGATGTGCGCAGCATCCAATGAAGGGAACACAAGGACGTCAGCACGCTCACTTTTTGAGATCGCAGGCAGTTTGCGGGGCCCTACTTCAGGATCGAGAGCCACATCAAGCTGGATCTCGCCATCGATGACACATTCATCCAATGAAACCTTTTCTCTTGCAGCAGCGGTAGCTGCGACCATTCGAAGAGCGGAATCACTGCGTGAGCTCCCATGATTAGAGTGGCTCAGCATCGCAACCCGAACTCTACGACCCATGTGGTGGTATGCCAGCGTCCCAGTCTCTGCGGCAATACTTGCAAGATCATCGACTTCCGGATCCGGAATTAAACCAGTGTCAGCAAGAAACAAGACGCCATCACGCCCAAAATTTGCGAGGCTATCCGAAGTCATCACGGTGACAGCAAAAACCTTGGGAACCTTTGGATCAGGCGCTATTAAGTGGAGAAGCGGCCGGAAAACGCCAGCTGGCTCGGTCAGATTTCCTCCGAGGCAGGCGTCCGCTTGACCATATTGGACCATCATAGCCGCAAAATAATGTGGCTTAGCAACAACCCCCTCAGCATCAACACCAACAACTCCACGATAACGCTCGATTCTTTTAAGTCGGTTACTGAAAAGCTGGAAATCTGACGACTTCACAGGATCAATTACCCGAACAAAGTCCATGGCAACACCAATATTCTTTCCCAACGCAGAAATCTTGTCGCGATCACCAAGCAAGATAGGGACTCCCAGCCCCAATTCCACAAAGCGAGCGGCAACGCGCAACACCCTTTCATCCTCACCTTCCGGGAAAACAATCCGCTTAGGATGACGTTTCAGTTGGTCAAAAAGAGGTTTGGTAAACGAATTGGGCTCGGAAAAATGAGACATGACGTGTGAGGCTTTGCGCCCGCGGAAGAAATCTAGTAAGAGAAAGCCCAACCGACAACGCCAAAGCATCCATGCTCGCAGATTACCACACTCATACTCCTCTTTGCCAGCATGCCGAAGGCAATCCGGAAGACTATATCGACCAAGCTATCGCCGCAAACCTTGCTGAATACGGAATTTCTGATCATGCTCCACAAACTCCGGAGCCTTTTGATGACTGGCGCATGTTAGAGGAAAACCTTCCTCAATACTTCGACTGGATTGCCCGCGCCCAAAAGCATGCGCGAAAGAAACTGCCCGTTCGTGCTGGACTCGAATGTGACTGGCTCCCCAATTGTGGAGATTGGATAGAACACCTAGCTTCACTATACGATTGGGATTACCTTATCGGATCAATCCACTACCTCGGAGCAAAGTGGGACTTTGATAATCCTAAATGGCTAGGTCGTTGGGCCGAAACCGATGTTGATGAGGTCTGGACGAACTACTGGGACGAATACACCCAAATGGCTCGCTCTGGACTCTTCGACTTTCTCGGCCACCCTGATCTCATTAAAAAATTCTCTTATCGGCCCGGTGGAGATCTTCGCCGATTTTACGACCCGGTGATCGAAGCCCTTTCCGATAACAAAATTGCCATTGAACTCAATACCGCCGGATTCCACAAACCCTGCGCCGAGCAGTACCCTTCGGAGGAATTTCTTTTGTTGGCTGCCGAGGCGAAGGTGCCCATCACACTCTCTTCGGACGCTCACCACCCGTCAGAAGTAGCCCGTGATTTTGACAAAGGTCTTCGGTTAATCAAAGAAGCCGGATTTACCCATCTTTGCCGTTTCAAGAAACGCAAACGAAGTTTGGTGAGTCTGCCGTAAAGGGA
The DNA here is from genome assembly GCA_022424905.1 of Akkermansiaceae bacterium. GTDB lineage: Bacteria > Verrucomicrobiota > Verrucomicrobiia > Verrucomicrobiales > Akkermansiaceae > SW10. The sequence goes on from JAKMGP010000037.1 coordinate 4,820, forward strand.
CACTTATTTGGAATGAGTTCCATCTAAAATGGTGAAGTGTCCCTGATGGAGGGCGTGATGGTGGTTGCGTATCACCCCGCTTGCACGATGGTTCCGCATGTCACAAACAATCGCTCTTGTTTTCCCCCACCAACTTTTCCAAGACCATCCCGCTCTTGAACAAGATCGACCAATTCTGCTTATCGAAGATCCTCTTTTTTTCGGCACCGACTCGGAACAACCTCTTAAATTTCACGCGAAAAAGCTGATCCTCCATCGCGCCAGCATGCGGCACTGGGCTCAAGGCAAGGAGGACCTCAACTATCTTGAACTTCCCGAGGTGAAAACCAGAACCGACCTTCTTCTCGAGGAACATATCCCACGGGAAACCGAAACCCTAGTTTACGTGGACACCGTCGACTTCCTAATTGAGCGGCGCCTAAAACGCTTTGCTGACAAAAGGGGCCTTACCTTAGAAAAACTCCCTTCTCCGATGTTCCTCTCCCCCGATGATTGGATAGAAGATGTCATGGGCGGCATGAAGAAGCCCTTCATGAAGACCTTTTACGAAGCCCAGCGAAAACGCATGAATATACTTCTTGAAAAGGATGGAAAACCCGTTGGAGGCAAGTGGTCTTTTGATGCCGAAAACCGCAAAAAACTTCCCAAAACACAACCCGTTCCTGAACCTTATTCAGCCCCACTAGATCAGGGGGTATCTGCCGCTCAAAAGTGGATCAAGGAACGATTTCCTGATGCCCCCGGAATACGAGAAAATTTCAATTACCCCTCTACTCGTCAAGAAGCACTCCGCGCGATGTCCTTATTTTTTGAGAACCGCTTCGAGCTCTTCGGCGACTACGAGGACGCAATTTCGACCCGAGTTCGTGTCATGTTCCACTCGGTGCTAACGCCACCACTTAACATAGGGCTTATCACTCCTCAGGAAATCATCGAGGCTGCCCTCGATGCTGCTGAAAAAAAACCTAAGATTCCTTTAAATTCACTTGAAGGATTCATCCGGCAAATCATCGGGTGGCGGGAATTTATGCGCATCATTTACCTCCGTCATGGTGTCATGGAACGGAAAGAGAATTTCTGGAATTTTACGCGAGAAATGCCACCTGCCTTTTACAATGGCACCACTGGAATTGAGCCGATTGACCACACGATCCAGACCCTACTCGAAGATGGCTATACCCATCACATTGAGCGGCTGATGGTGCTTGGGAATTTCATGCTTCTCTGCCGGATCCACCCGGACGCTGTTTATAAGTGGTTCATGGAGCTCTTCATCGATGCCTACGATTGGGTCATGGTCCCAAATGTTTACGGGATGTCGCAATTCGCTGACGGCGGTGTCTTTTCAACCAAACCCTATATCTCGGGCTCCAACTACATCCGAAAAATGTCTGACTTCCCCAAGGGAAATTGGTGTGAGACATGGGATGGTCTCTACTGGACTTTCATCGAAGACCACCGCGAATTTTTCGCCTCCCAGTATCGCCTATCGATGATGGTGCGTCTTCTCGATAAAATGCCTGATGAAAAAAGAGCGTCCCATCGCGCAAATGCTGAAGATTTTATCAAGAAGCATTTTGGTTAAAGAAAAAGTTCGGTAGGGAATATCACCTCCCGCAAAGGCTAATTTTACCCAGATTCGAAGCTATTTTGGGTGAATTTTGAAAGTTCTAGGGCCCAGTCGAAATTAGTCTTCTTACCAGACTTGCCAAAGAGGACTGATTGGATATCACCAAGGTCTTCGGATATCGACCTATCTCATAGACTATGACCACTAAATCTCAAAAGAACGGGATCAGATTTGCCACCGCATTATCAATCCTCAGTATCTTTTCCCAGTATGCTTCAGCCGCAATTTTTGAATTTAACATAGCCAACGCCGGCGAGAGCGTAGGTAAACCCACCGACGATGGCCAGACCTTCCAACAACAATGGGGCACGGCAGCAAACTGGAAATTGGTAAGCGGAGAAGACGATGGCAATAACGGCTATCCCGATGGGGCAGACACAGCTATTATCAATCGTTCCGCTTTGGCCAATAACTCCACTCGCCTCACCGAGGAAAGTTCTCCAGCCTCCCTCGTTTCCGTTGGGAAAGTCATTGGAACGGGAACTGGCAACCAAGATATCGTCCTGAAAATGAGAGCATTCACCTTCGGCGAAGTGGAATGTCTTGAATCGCCCGAGCCCTTTCATATTCGAGCCGAAAGAGATCGCTCTATCACCATCAGCGGCGTGATCAGTGGCCCTGGGAGCCTTTTATTGTCGCGAAGTGGTGGCTTCTCCGACGGTGTCGACGAGGACGAGCTCATCACCATTACCGGGGACACTCCCAACACAATCACTGGAAACATCCGCCTCTTTAATGACAACAACAAAGCTGACGAGCCGCAACCGAGTTACTGGGTTGCGGATAAAGAAGGGGCATTTGGACAAGCTTCAATGTTAACACTCGAAGGGCGAACCGGCGCAAGCGGAGGAATCGCGTCGCTTCGGATCACCGGGAACGCTGCTTTTGGAGAAGGTGCGATCGACGATGATGCCACGACCGTTTTTATCGGAGCCAAGGGTGTTCTCAGTGTAGATCCCGGCGTTAACGAGGCGATTGGCGAAGGCTTGTTATTCATCGACTTAGAAGGAACAGGAATTTACACCGAAGTTCCCATCGGAACTTATGACAATAAGGAGGCATGGATCATTGGTGAAGGAACGGTGACTGTTGGGGCTCCTTCGGTCGAACTAACGATCACCGCAGTTGACTATGCAACCAACACTGAAGGCACAACGCTGAGCTTAACCTGGAACTCCCGCCCTGGACGGCTCTATGCCATCCGCTTCTCCCCTGATTTGAAAAACTGGGACTTCGATCTTGATGATGGAGTCGTAGGAGACGACGGCGATACCACCACGACTCAGTTTGATCTGACTGATTTTCCTGAAATTTCCGCTAACCCCCGCGCCTTTTTCCGCATCGAAGAAGTGACCGAAGTGCGGCCTTTTTGAGCTATCCTTAACATTAAGCCAAGACAGGCTCTTCTTAAGGAGTGGGAGTGGGTCCCCTTTTGTCGATTGCTCTCACTCTAGGAATCAATCCAATCAATCCAATCGGCATCGGTTAGCACCTCTCCAATAATAGGCACCGGACACAATTCCTCAAGGATCGTCCGATTTGTTGTCGCCGCGACATCGCGCTCAGCTTCCAGGTGATTTAAAATAACACCAAGGCATTCCAATCCAGCGGCTTGAATCGCTTTTACCGTCAAAAGGGTATGATTGATTGTTCCCAGCCAGTTAGCTGCAACCACCATCACAGGAAAGTCCAAAGCCCTTGCATAGTCCTCAAATGAAAACCCTTCGCCCATCGGAACCTCCCATCCACCCACTCCTTCAACGAGAGTGAAATCGTGCGCGCCTTGAATTTTGTGAATGTATTCCACCATGGGCTCAACTTCCAAAGGCGAACCTTCGATCCTAGAAGCCACGAGAGGGGCTGCTGGTGTTTGATACCACCAAGGATTAATAACATCGAGATCCAGCGCGCCCCCACTCGCTTCCCAAAGTCGCTCAGCGTCCCCACGCGATCCGCTCAGCACGGGCTTCAAGCCAACTGCCTCCACTCCTTTCTTTCGCAACTCTTCAATAATGAGAGCCGACACCCAAGTCTTACCAATTCCGGTGTCGGTTCCTGTCACGAGTAGCCCACTCCACTGATCCAGCTTCATCGGGCTGATTGCTCGGTGCTGGATTTATTAAAGGCGTCTATGTTACTCTGGAGGTGGAGATCAATCAGATATCTGATCGCGATCGCCAGAGTTAGAGCGGCGATTTTCACCGTCCAATTCCTCAGCAGCCATTTCTTTATGTACTTCTCCATGGATTAGAAAAATTTCTTCTAGTTTTTCGCGGAATTCATCTTCGGAAAGGTTACGGTAGATCTTCTCTTCCACTACAATCGAAATCGCGCCTGTCTCTTCACTCACAATCACCGCGACCGCATCAGTCTCTTCGGTGATACCAAATCCGGCACGATGACGAAGCCCTAGCGAACGATCGGAAAGCTGCTTCTGACTCACCGGAAAGATACACGCTGCTGAAGCGATCCTTTCTTTCTTTAAAATCATTCCACCGTCGTGCAGTGCAGTCTTAGGATGAAAAACAGTAGCCACTAACTCCACCGAGAGAGCACTATCAATCACAACCCCCGTTCTCTCATATTCACTGAGTTCAATCCCTCTCTCGATCGCGAAAAGAGCTCCAAAACGCTTTTTGGAAAGCTTCATCACGGCTTCGGTGAGAGCATCCAAAAAGATCTTCTGCTGGCTCGTCGAAAAAGAAAACAGATTCGTGCTTCCCAATCTAGCAAGGCCGTTTCTAAGTTCGGGTTGAAAAATAATTAAAAGGGCAAAAGCCAAAACTGCCGCAGCACTTTTGATAATCCATTCGATCACCTTCAGATCAAGGACCTGAGAAGCTAGCGTCATCAAAATAATCACCACGGTCAGACCAACCAGGATTCGTGCGCCGCGAGTAGCCCGAAAAACACGATATGTTTGATAGATGAGAATCCAAAGCACGAGGACTTCCACCCCAGCGCGCCAGTTCTCTTTTATAATCCCTATCAAATCCACAACGATATTTCTTTCAGCCTAACGGCCATTTAGCTTTTTAACCATTTCGGGGCTTAAATTAAAGTTTAGAGTGCCGGACCCCTTCGGCTTTTCTTCCCCCTTAGCTTGCTCCTCATCAATTTGATATTCAAGAAGCTTCAATGGTTTCACACCATTTACTTCCGACATCAGATAAACACGAATTGAAATGGGAGCCTTCGCATCTCCGCCCGGAAGGTCTTTAATCGAGAACTGCAACTCGTTCATTCCATCAATCGCTCCACCAACAACGACATCCGCCCTCTTGGTGTTTTGGAAAGTGTGCCTCGACTTCCTGTTAATCAAAAGTTTCACCTCGCGGCCGGGACAAAAGACATAAGCCTTGGCGATATATTTGACAGGTCCTCGAATCGCAAATGGTGCTGCCTCTGGAACTCCGTTTGGAACGAAATCTTCCCCATCAAGGAATTCTTTATTACCCGCCGCAAGCTGTTGCCGAACTGTCGGAAGCGCTCCCAGATTCACGAACTCACCACCATGGTATTTCCACCCGTCTCGCTCGCGAACATACGAAATAACAAAAAGATTGTCCGTGGGTTCCCCACCAATTCCAAAATCAACTTTACCAAAATAAGTGGACTTAGCGGTGCGGCCTTTCGCCCGCACTCTCATCGCTTGGAGCTTCCCAATGTCCGGGGGCGCAATCGGCGAAGCGAAAACTGTCTGAGGAAAAGGACGGCGTTCGCTCCAGATCCGATTGCGCACCTTAATCTGCTTCGTCGTCGAAGTGTAGCGCTTCCATAAGCCAGCATCTTTGCGAACCATGGAGGAACGCCAGTTATCATAAACAGCCCGTAATTCCCCCGCAGTTTGGGCACCATTCCCCCTCTGAGCATGCGCCGGGGCAGCCATAGTGAGCAGTCCGACGATCAAAATCAGTGGTTTCATAGAGAAACTATGGACAATTGCACATACATTTGGAAAAGCTTTTCTACGGTGACTTTGGTTATCGGACAAAACAACCATGAAGAATCTCCCCAAGTCGCCCATGATCGGTGAAGCCCGGAACAAAGAACTCCTCTCCGCCGCGACCACTTATATCTATCGAAAAACCCCAAGCGGTGACTTGCATGCCCACTTTTTCTTCCCTCACAATTTCAACTACCAACGCGATCGTTGCCCTGCCATCATTTTCTTTCATGGAGGACTCTGGGATATTTCTGCCCCCACTCAGTTCGTCCCTCATTGCCATCACTTCGCGTTACGGGGAATGGTCGCGGTGACTGTCGAGTATCGAACGAAAGTCCTTTTTGACGGCACGCCCGAAGATGCCATCTCCGATGCGAAAGAAGCCCTTTCATTTTTTAAAATGCATGCGGCCGACATGGGGATCGATGCCAATCGAATTGTTACGGTTGGTGCCAGCGCCGGAGGCAATGCGGTTCTCTCTGCGGCACTTCATCCTCAGGAGGACCCCCTTGGGCCATCGCCTAAGCCATGCGCTATGATTCTCTTCGGACCAATCAGCGACACAACACGAAAGGGTATTGGCAATGAGCGCTTTGCCTCCCCGAAAGACGGCAAACTTTACAGCCCCTCATATCGCCTTCCCCAAAAAGCTCTTCCACCCTGCCTCATCTTCCACGCCAAAGCTGACCGAGTGGTTCCCTTCGAGCAGTCGGCACGCTTTGCCAAACGCTACCGTAAAAAGCGCAATCGATGCGATCTTATGGAGTTCGAAAATGCCGGGCACACCTTTTTTAATTTTAATTCCGACGAAAAAAATTACGAGATCACCCTGCGCTCAGCTGATCATTTCCTTGTCGAACTAGGCATCATCGAGCCCGACCCCCTCGCCGATGTCTTGCGCTGATCTTGCAACAAGCCATTTTGCTGTCATCATTACGGTCCATGAGCGAATTGAAATTTTCACCCGTCGATGAGATCATCGCTGATCTTAAGGCAGGAAAGCTTGTCATAGTCGCTGATGATCCAGGTCGCGAGAACGAAGCAGATCTCGTGGGTGCGGCCTCTCTAATTACTCCGGAATCGATCGCATTCATGGCGAATCATGGCCGTGGGCTTATTTGCACCCCAATAACCCCGGAACGGGCAAAGGCTCTTGATCTTTCTCCGATGACCCCAAAAAACCGTGAAGCTCACAAAACAGCCTTCACCATTTCCATTGATGCCGCTGAAGGCATCACTACCGGGATCTCCGCCGCGGATCGCGCTCACACTATCCAGCTTCTTGCCAACCCAAACACCGACGCCACTGGTTTTGTTCAGCCAGGCCACATTTTCCCGCTCGAAGCCATCGAAGCCGGAGTCCTCCGCCGGGCTGGACACACTGAAGCTGCTGTTGACCTAGCCCGCCTCGCCGGTCTGCCTCCGGCCGGTGTAATTTGTGAAATTATGCACGAAGACGGCACAATGGGGCGGGTTGGTGATCTCGGGAACTATCAGGAAAAGCATGGATTGAAATCCTGCACGATCGCCCAGCTCATTGAATATCGGCGACGCTCCGAAAGACTAGTCACGCGCGAGGAGATCATCTCCATGCCCACTGAATTTGGCGACTTCGATTGCTACCTTTATCAAGTGAATACCGATGAGTCCGAACACCTTGCTCTTGTTCGGGGTGAAATTGACTCCGAAAAGCCAATCAGCGTGCGCGTTCATTCCGAGTGCCTCACCGGGGATGTTTTCGGCTCTCGTCGTTGTGACTGTGGGGGGCAGCTCCACACTGCCCTCGGTCATATTGCTAAAGAAGGCGGTGTCCTTCTCTACCTTCGCCAAGAGGGCCGGGGAATAGGCCTCTCTGCCAAAATACACGCCTACAAGCTCCAAGAACAAGGATTCGACACAATCGAGGCTAACGAAAAGCTCGGTTACGGTTCCGACCTACGGGACTATGGTATGGGAGCTCAAATGCTCTACGACCTCGGTATTCGGAAAATCCGTCTTCTTACCAACAATCCGAAAAAAGTCATTGGCCTTGAAGGCTACGGGCTAGAAATTGTCGAGCAAGTTCCTATCCGTCTTCCCTCCAATCCTCATAACGAAAAATATTTAGAGACGAAACGGACTCGCATGGGCCATCACCTCTGATTGACAATTCTGTCAACCAGCCTATACCCCCTCAATACAGACATGTCGTCAATTATTCCTCCCAAACCACGGTTAAGCGCCGGGACCAAAGTCCGCATCTCAATTGTTGCCGCCAAATTCAATCAGGAATATACCGACGCCCTAGTTGAAAACGCTGTTCAGGAAATTGACTCCTATACGACTAACGCCCGCGTTGATCTGGTGCGCGTTCCTGGGGCTTTCGAAATTCCTGTGGTTTGCAAAGCACTCATCGAAGAAGAGCAACCAGACTGTGTAATTGCCCTTGGCTGTATTATCCGCGGAGGCACCGGCCACGCAGATCTCGTCGCCACCTCGGTCACTGACGCACTGCAAAAACTCGCGCTCGATAAAACAACCCCAATCATCCACGAGGTCCTTCTCGTCGAAGATGAGAATCAGGCTTATGCCCGCTGTATTGGGAAGAAACTCAATCGAGGTCGCGAAGCAGCACGCAGCGCTCTCGAAATCATCGAAATTATGAGCGAAGTTCGACGCGCTAATCAATCCCTCCGACTGCACCCAAGCAATGGCTAGCCGTCGCCTCGTCCGCCAAGCGGCCGTTCAGCTCCTTTATGCCCGCTTTGCATCTCCCAAAGATCAGGGAGGCCCGGAATTTTGGGACCTTGTCAACGACAAGGCCGCACTCGACTACGATCGAGCGCGCGTCAAAGTTCTATCTCACTTACAACAAGGACGCGAAGCGCTCACTGAAAAACTGCAGCGACTTCTCACAGAATGCGTCACCCCCATTCTCGCAGCTGACCCGACCAAAAAATTAGCTCGCGACCTCAAAACAGTCAGCGCGCGAGAGCACTTGTGGGCCGAAAACTGCGGCAACCTTCACCGGTTGACTAAAGCCGATACCGGCGGCTGGAGACAAGAACTTCAAAAGCTTCTTCCAGAAGCTGGTGAACTCTGCCAAAACCGCATGGAAATTCTTGAGCGCATCGAAGGGTTTCCTCCCGCGCAATACGAAAAGTTCGCGGATATTTTTGAAAAGCTCGATAAATACGATGCCCGCGCCCGGATGGTCCACTTCCCAGAGAACTATCCAGAACAGCGGGACCTCGACCATCTCCACCGGCTCAGCAGCGAAATGAAGGAGCTCGAAAAGGAAGCCATCAAGTTGGCAGATCACGTTGAAGCAGAAGTAGCCACCATCGACAAAGCGATTGATACGGCCTCTGCCAATTTTGATATCGAGAGAATCTCAAAGGTCGACCTCGCTATTCTCCGTCTCGCAGGCTGGGAAATCATGAAGCTCCCGGATCTTGATGCCGCGATTTCGATCAACGAAGCGGTCGATTTGGCCCGCTCGTTTTCTGGGGCAGAATCTGCATCCTTCGTGAATGGCGTTCTCGATAAGATTTCTAAGACCTGAAATCCTCATCTAAACTGCATCAAGTTTACCCTTCCCCAAGCGGTAGGACTTGGGCATTTTATGCTTCGTGAAGAATGATATTACATTCCCCAGCGAATTTCAGAAGCGCACGCTTTGGAAGGCCGTCACCGGCCTCGCCATTCTTGTTTTGGGAGCGCTCCTCGTCGGGCTCATATGGCTTACGAGTAACATTCTCGGATATCTTCAACCAGTTTTGGTCCCTCTCGCCGTAGCGGGAATTGTTGCCTACCTCCTCGACCCTGTCGTCAAGCGACTCCAAAAAAAGGGCCTCTCACGGATCAAAGGTATCTTCACCGTCTTCTCAGGCTTTCTCATCTTTTTTGGAATTCTCTTTTACTTCGTGGGTGCCAAATTCTCTCAACAACTTCGGGACATGATCGCGGAAGACGGCACCACCTCAAGCTACTACATGAAAGCTGCTGATTTAGAGACCGCGAAACAAAACAATTTCTATGGCTGGATCATGCGGGCCTCATTCCGAAAGGACGTATCTGCCACTCGTAAACACCTCGAAAACGGCGGGTCTGTGATTGGTCCAAACAAAATCAAATGGCGTTTGGACCTCAACACTGGTGAGTTCACCGATGGCAAAAACCCACCATCATCTCCGCCTATTGAGATCGAGAATCTTATTGAATCCGACTGGGCCAGCGATACTGAAATCAACGAAGTCACTCACCCTGAAGAATTAGTTTCGCTCTATAATTTTGACCTTACTCAAGGGGGACAGTGGCTCTCTGGCCTAGGTCGATCAACGCTCGGCTGGATCTCTAATAGCACTGGAAAAATTCTAGGATTCTTCGGGATTATTCTCGGCTTCGCAATGGTCCCAATTTATCTCTACTACTTTCTTAAGGAGAGCGATGGCATCAAGACTGGGTGGACGAATTATATCCCTCTCAAAGCCTCCAAATTCAAAGACGAAGTCGTCGACACACTGCGCGAAATCAATGGCTATCTCATTTCATTCTTCCGCGGACAGGTTCTTGTGGCCTTTATTGACGGTATTCTTGTTGGAATTGCACTAACGATTTTCCAGCTGCCCTACGGCTTGCTGATTGGAGTCTTCATGGCATTCCTCGGCATCATCCCTTACATTGGGAACATTATCTGCCTCGTTCCTGCTTGCATTATCGCCTACTTTAAAGGCTTTGACCATCCATACGGCCTATCCGAGTGGGGATACGTCATTGGAGTTCTAGCCATCTTCATCATCGTGCAGCAGATCAACTCCCTCGTCACCGCACCGAAAATTGTAGGAGACTCGGTTGGGCTCCACCCCATGACAGTTATCTTCTCGATGCTCTTCTGGTCGCTTCTTCTTGGCGGATTCCTCGGTGCCCTCCTCGCAGTCCCTCTCACAGCTGCCGTTAAAGTTCTTTTCCGTCGTTACCTCTGGGAACGCCAAACTCAGGAAGACGCAGAATCTAGCTCTTTACTCGCGTAAGATCCACATAGAATAGAAGGGATCTCAAACGATTTAGCCCAACAGTCTTCCCCCTCGGAACTCTTGGCTTTCGGGGAATGAATTGCTCTCCATTCCAGCAATAACCACTAAAACTGCGCGGATTGAGGCAAAAATCTAACTCAGCTAAATTTTCTCTAAAGAACCTTCTCACTCTGGCATGGAGATGACAAACTGCCCACCCACTTTAAACCGTGATTAAAGATCCCGAATGAAGAATCTCATCGTCCAATTCTTGCTCGCTACAGTTCTAAGCTTTACTAGCTTTGCAGATCTCGTCGTTCCGGAAACTGTCGAAGATGCATTTCGCCAAAAATATCCAAATGCTCCCGAACCCACCTGGGAGGTCGATACCAATGGCTCTTACGAAGCCAACTATCGGATCAATGGCGTTAAATACCGGGCTGACTTCACCAAAGAAGGCATCTGGTCGGAGACCGAGAACAATATCGATTTCAACGAACTACCACCAGATGTTCGTTCAGCATACCTTCTAAAATACAGCAGCGAAGACTTTCGGGATGCCGAGGCAGTCGATAGCGCTACTCAAGGAATATTCTACGAAATCGAAGTTGTCAGCGGCACCTCAAAAATCGACGTTATGTTTGATCAGAAAGGTCAAATTATCACTCCGGGTGTTCCCACCTCAGAAAATGGCTTTTTCCAATTCTGGATGGATCAAGCCGCCCAAGACACCCCCCTCATCCGCCAAGGTTGGTCTCTTGTTTACAAGGTCGTCTTCAACCTCATCACCATCTATCTCTTCGCATATGTCATTTATTATCGAAGGCACCACGATCATAAGATGCTCTTCCTATTGCTGGCGTTCAATCTCTTCCTCTTCCCCATCTTTTTGTCGAGCTCACTCGTGACAGCCGGCTTTGGATTCACAATCTTCGCACTTCTAGCTCTTGTCCGCCTTAGGAGTGAGGCCTTTGATAAGGCCGAAATAGCCTACCTTCTCGGAGCAATCTCGCTTACCTTCGTTAATACCATGATGCCGGCTGTTGCAGATGGCTTTTCAGCCGCCATCATCCTTCTTACGGCCCTCTTTGCCGATCGCCCCTCTGTCTGGCGAGATTCATTCCAAAAAATCGAAGTCGATTATAAGATCTCTGACAAGGGGCTAATGCTCGATCAGTCATACCTCCGCGAAAAACTTGCTCAGGAGTATCGAATCGACGTTCGCGAAATCACGATCAACCGTGTCTTCAAAAACGAAGTGCGGCTCACCCTGATGTATCGTGACGTCCCGGAACTCCGTGAAACCATCCGCTCAAAGGTGAAAGAAAAACCTCCAAAAAAGGACCCATTCTTCTACTAGAGTTACAAGGAGCAACGGAGCATCAGCCAGAGACCTTATCCCAAACCATGAGTGCGGTCTTGACCGCTAGACTGCAGGATACCACAAAACCAAGCCAGCACGTCCCGAGGATCCATCTTGGCACCTTCTTCTCCCCGACCAGCTCCTTTCGAGTCCCAAGGTAAATTAGCGCAGCAGCCAACATTGGTAGCCCTAAAACGGTTAAAGCTTGCGCAATCGTAATTAAGGTCACAGTTCCTGAACCACCTGAGAGCGACCACGAAGCGACCCCCATCCCGATCAGCAGAGCAAGGCAAGTCAGCACCCTTGGCATGGTATCAGAAAGGCGCCAGCCCTTCCCCAGACTGTCCGAAAGAATAGTCCCTCCAATTACCGCATTGACCAAAAAAGAACTAAAAGCTCCAGCCATAATCCCTAAACTGAAGATCACTTTCGCTCCTTTTCCAAATAAGGGTTCTAGTTGCTTCGCGACATCCCCAACACTCTTCAAATCAACCACATCGGCACGACCATGGAAGGTGAGCACTGAAGTAATCAGAATAAAAGAGGTCACGATTCCCAGGACACAAATCCCAAAAATCGAATCCCTTAACCCTTTTCTCCAATCAGCTAATTTCCAGCCTTTCTCACGAACAAGGTACCCTTGGTAAAAGGCTCCTCCAATCGAGAAAGTCGTTCCAATCATTCCCAGCAGAGGAATAAGATCACTCTTTCTGCTACTCGTTTTCTGAATCGCATCTGGCTCCAACGCTCCAAAAAGCACCACGATGAGATTACCGGTAAAAGCAAAGATCATCACCAATACGAGTATCTTCATCAATCTCTCGATTTGAGAATACAAACTCCGGACACGAAAGAGGCAAAAGGCTACAAAGAAATTGATAATCACGAGAACCATAAGGCTCGCACCGGTCCCCGCCAAGCCCCCCCCATCGCCGACATCTTCCACGAGTGGTTCAAGACCAGCGATAATCGCCAAGTTGTTACTTGACTGAAACAAGGCCACAACCAGAAAGAGTATTAATCCCACAAACAAGGAAGCCCCACGCCCCAACCGCGCCGCCAATTCCTCACACAAACTTCGTTCATAAGTCACCCCAAGACGGGCTGCGAGCGTCACCATTCCAATCATCAGAAATGTCGATAGCGCCAAAACGAACCACGCCGGAAAACCAAAGTCAGCGCCAACTCGCGAGCTTGTCAGGATACTCCCCGGCCCCAGCACCACCGCCGCGACAATAATCGTAGGTCCTATTTTCCCAATCAATTCGTTTAGCCGTCCGATCATCTCGTTTCTCCAATTAATTTTCGCGGATTTTCTTCAATCACCTTTTGGATTTCAAACTTTGAAAGCCCCAACTCCCTTTCCAAATTCTCCGCCACTCTTGGCATCGTAATCGTCGAACCAATCAGGTGGCTCTTATCTGGCGATCTCGCCACCAAATCGGCTCCAATTCTCACATCTCTCCCCAAAAAATGATAATCACCGACCCCCATGCCGGCAGCGGCAATAGCATCCGTGACCATTACAACACGGTCAGTCCCAACCAAATCGAGGTAGTTCTTTAAGGTCATAAATGGAACATGCGCCCCATCTGGAATAAAGCTGATCCATAAATCATCTCGTTGAGATAGCACACGCTGGATGACGTTATCGTGCCGATTCAACTCCATTGGGCATCCGTTCCCCAGATGGGTGAACATTTTCAAGCCGGCTTCAATCGACCCCTGCAATTGTTTTATTGTTGGATCGCAATGGCCGGCAGCCACACAAATACCCTGCTCCGCCAAAAATCGCGTCACCATAAATTTCTCATCCCGCTCCGGAGCAAGTGTCACAATTCTCGTTAATCCTCCTGCTGATTCAAGAAGCCGCTTCATCTCCCCAAGGTCCGACCGCTTTGCATGCTTCACTGGGTGAGCTCCAATATATCCTTGGGCTTCATTCAAAAATGGACCCTCGATATGGATTCCACAGATTAACTTGGACCATTCCAGGTTCTGATTCCGCAGTTGAACCAAGCGTTCCATCCGGGAACACATGACATCAAGACCATCCGTAATGAAGGTTGCAAGAATCCCACCAACCCCATCTTTTTTCAAAGCCTTGCATACCTGATCAAGGTCTTCACCGCTCAGTAAGTCGCCATTAAAATCGACTCCTGCATAGCCATTTACCTGTAAGTCGAACGTCCCCATCTTTAATTTTTCTTCTTAAAAAATTCTCGAGCCCGTTCTTCATCTAAAGGTAAATCAACTGGCAGTCCTTCGGCTGCCGAAATTTGCGCCGCCCATCCCAAATCCGCAACCGGAGATGAATTAGCAAAGCTGAGATACGATTGCTCGCCCTTCTGGATACACTCCAAAAAATGTGAAACACAGGCCCCCGTTTGATGTTTCATAACATCACCACTATCCGGAGTAGTGGTCTCAGCAGGCCATTGATGTTCTTCTACCTCCTCAGCTTTACAACGCTCCGCGTCGAGAGGATAAATCCATTTTCCATCGGTGGTTTTCTCAGACCAAACGCGAACCTTTTGTGGGCGATCCAGCAATGAATCAAAAATCAAGCCACCCTCCGTTCCGTGAATATGATGGTAGGCATCATAACCATTTGCCTGATCAACATTACCAAAACAAAAGCCGGTTGCCCCATTGCTGAATTCAATCTGTAAGTTCCAGAGGCCAGGGATATCAAAGTCGCGTCGATGAACCATTGAGCTCGTGGCATAAACCCTCACTGGGCTCGCTCCTTGCTCGGCCATGATATTAAGCATTACGGAGAGCGAATGAATAATACCCATCCCGATTGCATCTCCCATACGTTCACCGGAGAGCTTCCATTTTTTGTCCCCAGCAATATTGATCGGATGACGATAATTCACTTGAATCTGGGTAATCGTTCCAAAAACACCTTCGGACGTCATACGCCTAATACGATTCTCCAGAGCATCAAAATTCATGAGATAATCGACAAAAGTCACTAATCCCGGATTTGCCTCCTCCAACTCAATCTGACGCAGAAATTCATCGTAGCGAGTCGCACAGGGCTTCTCACAGAAGACATGCTTCCCCGCTTCCATTGCCGCAATGGCTTGCTGTCCATGCGCTTCATTTGTGCTGCAAATGATGACCGCATCCAGACCAGGCATTCCCAGCATTTTCTCAAAATCATCAAAGTATATGCCTTCTCTAATGCCCAGTTCGTTCATCACCTCAAGGGCCTTATCTCGCCGCCGCTGATGAATCCCAATTACCTGAACCCCCTCATGCTCAGAAAAACGGCGTAATAAGGTCGCACCCATCCAACCCGCGCCCACCAAACCGATTCCAATCGAACTCATGACACCCCCCCTTTATCCAACAAGCTCGCTGCCGGCTCATCGATATAGAGACCGCAGTCTCCATGCCGTTGCAGGATCGACGCGGGCACACTCGGTAACACATCACCTTCAACTGAATTACGGACCGCTTCGGCTTTTCGTTCATCGGGGACTGTACAAATAATCGATCCACTCTTCATGATCTGTCGAACTGACATCGAGATCGCCTTTTTAGGCACCGCCTCTAAACTCGCAAACCAGCCCTCACCAAATTGTTGCTGGCGACAGTCCTCATCTAAATTTACCACCAAATACGGGTTCTCTATTTCAAAATCTGCCGGAGGATCATTGAAGGCCAAATGCCCGTTCTCCCCGATCCCCACAAAAGCGACATCAATCGGAGTTTCTGCGATCAAGGAGCCAACGCGATCACACTCCGCTTCGGGATTATCATCGGCATTAATGTAGTGAAACGCTCTCACAGATGAAGGCAATTGGTTCTCAAACCGTTCCTTTAAGTATTTCCGGAATGACGCCGGATGCTCGATCGAAAGGCCCACATATTCATCGAGGTGGAAAATCGTTACTTGAGTCCAGTCAATTCCCTCTTCCTGGGCCAGAGCCGCCAGCATTTCAAACTGCGAAGCTCCCGTCGCGACAATAATATTCACTTGCCCCCGTTCCCCCTGAACCTTTCTCATCTTCTTCGCGCCATCCCTAGCTGCCGCCACGCCCATTTCTTTCTTCGAACCAAACCGTTGACAATTCATAGAGGCTCCATGATGGGTCGCCACCCTCTCAGGTCAATCTCATTGCTTAGTAACACGAATTGCTTCGACTTCCCATATCAGCCAAGGGCATTCTGTTCGGATGAATCACTCGCGCCGACGTTTCCTCAAAACAGGCACCTCTGCCGGAATCGTAGGATCTCTAGGTTTTAATCTGAATCTCCAAGCCGCACCTACCGCCAAAATCCTCGATACGAGGATTATAAGCCAACTCCCAAATCGCTACCATGGCTGGCCCACCCTAACCCGACGCAGAAACGGACAACTTCTCGTCGTATGCTCAGGCGGCCGCGATCAACACGTTTGTCCCTTCGGACGAGTTGACATCCAACGATCAAACGACAACGGAAATTCATGGACCTATCCCCGCACGATTCTTGATGGCCCTATCGATGACCGAGATGCCGGCGTTCTGGAGACAATGAAAGGTTCCCTTCTTGTCACGACTTTTACATCTCTCGCCTACGTCCCAAGCCTTCCAAAGGACAACCGCAAGAAACGTTGGCTCGCCGCCCACAACCGAATCCCCGAGGCACAGCGAAAAGCCGAACTCGGACAATGGATGATCCGTTCCACTGATGGCGGGATCACATGGTCAGAGCGCTACCCTACCATCGTAAACAGTCCCCACGGCCCGACCCAACTTTCTGATGGCCGTCTTCTTTATGCCGGCAAAAAACTTTGGAGTGAAGGGAAAGAAATCGGGGTCTGCGAGTCACACGATGATGGAAAATCATGGCAATGGCTCTCAGCTATTCCAACTCGCGAGGGAGATCGCCCTCAAGATTACCACGAACTCCATGCCATCGAAGCCGCCAACGGTCGCCTCATTGTCCACATCCGAAACCACAACAAGAAAAACGACCGTGAAACCCTTCAAAGCGAATCAGATGACGGAGGCAAATCATGGTCTAAACCACATGCCATAGGAGTTTGGGGACTCCCTTCCTTTCTGACCCGCCTTCGCGATGACAGCCTCCTAATGAGTTATGGTCACCGCCGAAAACCACTTGGAAATCAAGTTCGCCTTAGCAAAGATCACGGTTTGACCTGGTCCACTCCGCTCAGTATCTCAGACGATGGTTCTTCGGGTGACCTCGGCTATCCCAGCACCGTCGAACTCGCAGACAATTCTCTGCTCACCGTCTGGTATGAAAAACTCTCAGGCAATCGTTTCGCAGTCTTGCGCCAAACTCGCTGGACAATTTCTTAAAACTCCACCTCATCTTTCTCGATAAATACCTGGCGTCATACCAACAATTCTCCCGAATTGCTTGGTGAAAGCGCTCTGATCACTAAACCCGCAAGCCACTGCAATCTCGACTAAGCTTTTTCCCGTCGTCTCCAATAAGTGGCAAGCTGAATCAATCCGGCACCGACTAATGTATTGCTTTGGAGATAGCCCCAAAAGCCCCTCCATTCTTTGATTGATCTGATACGGCGATAAACCTGTCTCCTTTGCTAAATCACCTATTTTCAGCGGTTTATCTAAATGACTCTTCACATAGTCCATCACCACGGCCAGTGACTCTAGATCGCGAGGACTCGAAGCCACTCCGTCAATGTCCCGTGAAATCCCGGATAAACCTTTGGCACTTCCATCACGTCCTTTTAACAGACGCTTCCAGGTCAGACACCACCCTTGTCTTCCATCCGGATCGATATGTAATTCCAACTGGCTCCGGATCGCCGGGCCACCAGCAAGAATGGCCCGATCCTGCTCTTCAAAATCTTTTCCTAACGAACCAGGGAAAACTTCGGCCGCCGTCTTACCTAAAAGATCATCCTTCGAGTTTCCCCCACAGCGCTTCACCAAGGTTTCATTAACGAAGACGTATCGTCCCTCGCCATCCTTCACAAAATACACCGTATCCTGAACGTCATCAAAAACCTCCCCACCTCCGAAAGGCGTAGTCAGGCTTTCCAAAAACTGCCTCTGTTCGAAATCCTTCACGCGCGATAACCATCAAAAACTTTGTGAGAAAAATATCGCTCCATACGATCAGGGAAAACCGTGACGACTCGACCTTCCTTACCCAATCCCCGCGCCACTTCCAGCGCCGCCGAAAAATTCAACCCTGAGCTCGGCCCTACTGGAAAACCCTTCGCCCACAACTTGCGCGTCACCTCCAAACAAGAATGATCACTAATCTCCCATTCCTTTAAAAAATCGCACTCCCAACCCGAATAAATCTCGCTGATATCTTCTGCCACTCCTGGAACATCTGAGCTGAATTTCAGACTACAACACTCGAGATTTGAACCGAAGAGTTCACCTTGCCTTGGAATAGCCGCATTTGCCGTCACTCTACACCCCGCTTCTTGGAATGCTTCAAAGAGCCCCCTCAAGGTTCCTCCAGTCCCCACCCCGCTCACAACCGCATCAACACACCCACCCGGAATTTGACGCAGAATCTCGGGCCCAGTAAAAACCCGATGGGCTTCCGTGTTATCTTCATTCGCAAACTGGCGACCTAGGAAAAACCCTTTTTCTTCCGCATATTGTTCAGCCGATGAAAGAACCTCGAACATCGTGCCCGGCACCCTTCGCACCTCACCTCCATAAGCCTTGATAATGCACTCCCTCTCCGAAGTCGCACTATCCGGAATAAAGGCCACAAATTTCAATTCCATTTGGCTACAAGCGAGAGCAAACGCGATACTCGTTGATCCGCTAGATGCTTCCACCACCGTGTCACCCTCACTTAATTTTCCAGATCTCCAACCCTTCTCGAGAATGTGACGAGCAATCCGGTCCTTTGTTGAACCACTCGGATTCATAAATTCCAACTTGCACCAAATCTCAGAACCACCATCTAGAGCCACTGGGACCAAGGGAGTTGCAGGGACTTGATGTATATATCTCGCACCTTCTGGAAGAACTCTTTTTCTCACGGGCATGGCCGCCAGACTACCTGCCCGGTCTTTTTTTGTCAAAATTACCACCAATTTCTCTCCTTCGAGACAAGACAAAGCACTTCATCCCGTCCATGGTCCTCATATGTCCAACGAACGTCCCATTTTTGAAGGTTGTATTCCAGCCCTGATGACCCCGTGCGATACCAATGGCACCATCAACTACGACGCACTCGTCGAAACCGCCAGAGACCTAATAGCACAGGGCATGCGCGGAGTTGTCTATTGCGGCTCAATGGGTGACTGGCCACTCCTCA
The DNA here is from genome assembly GCA_022424905.1 of Akkermansiaceae bacterium. Lineage (GTDB taxonomy): Bacteria > Verrucomicrobiota > Verrucomicrobiia > Verrucomicrobiales > Akkermansiaceae > SW10. Next base: position 24,034 of record JAKMGP010000037.1, read on the forward strand.
CCGACCAACAACGGATGGAAGGAATTAAGCGACTCGTCGAAGCTGGAATTCCGACCGTCGTCGGCACAGGCGCGCAAAATACAACTATCGCTGCCGCACACGCCGCACACGCTCGCAAAGTGGGAGCTAATGGCCTCATGGTCATCCCCCGTGTTCTCAGCCGCGGATCCTCTCCCGCTGCCCAAGTTCATCACTTCAGCGAAATTCTCAAGGCAGGCGGTGACCTTCCTGCAGTGATTTACAACTCTCCTTATTACGGGTTCGAAACTAAGGCCGACCTCTTTTTCTCTCTTCGTGAAAAATTCTCCTCCCTCGTCGGCTTCAAGGAATTCGGTGGGGCCGACTCTCTCAGCTACGCTGCCGAGAATATCACAAGCCAAGACGAATCGCTCATTCTAATGGCTGGTGTTGACACCCAAGTCTACCACGGCTTTGTCAATTGTGGAGCGACCGGAGCCATCACTGGAGTTGGTAATGCCCTTCCGAAAGAAATTCTCCGCTTCATCGAACTTTGCGAATCCGCTGCCAAAGGCGACCCCCAAGCCCGCCGCTTTGCACTCGAACTCTCCGAAGCTCTCACCATCCTTTCTACCTTCGACGAAGGCCCCGACCTCGTCCTTTACTACAAAGAACTCATGGTCCTTGAAGGTCATACTGCTTACCAACAACAGCTCAATCCCTACGATCAATTGAGCCCTGCCCAAAAGCAATTCCTCCACGACCAACACGCCCTTTTTCGGAACTGGTGGAGCAATTGGGAAGGCAAGTAAGTCAAATGTGCCCCTTGGGTTTTTCTCCTAGCACCCTTCTTCATTAAGGTGAAAATTATTGATTCCCACACCGGCGGCGAGCCCACTCGCACCATCGTTTCTGGCCTCGACACTCCACGCGGTGCAAAAGCCACCCGCGATTTTCTCGAGAAAGAAGCCGAATGGGTTCGAACAACCCTCATCAACGAACCTCGTGGCTTCGACGCCATCGTCGGAGCCTGCCTCTGTGAACCCGAGGATTCAACCTGCATCACCGGCGTTGTCTTTTTCAACAACCTTTCGTGCCTCCACTCCTGCCTCCACGGGACAATTGGCATTGTTGAAACCCTCGCTTACCTTGACCGGATCAAGCCCGGCGAGCACTACATCGAAACCCCGGTCGGAATAGTCACAGCCCTCCTCGCTGAAGACCATTCAATCACAGTCAAAAACATCCCATGTTATCGCTTCGCAGAAGACATTCGAGTGACCCTGCCCGACGGTCGAGAAATCGCTGGAAACATCGCATGGGGTGGCAATTGGTTCTTCCTCATCTCCAACCAAGGGCCTGAAATTAGGGCCGAAAATATCGCTGCTCTTACCGATTTCACCAGGACTGTTCGTGACGCCCTGCACACCCAAAACATCACTGGCGAAAATGGCGCTGAAATCGATCACATCGAATGCTTTGCCTCCCCCGAACCCGGCATCAATGCCGATTCCCAAAACTTTGTCCTTTGTCCCGGCTCCGCATACGACCGCTCTCCCTGCGGCACCGGAACCAGTGCTAAAATTGCCTGTCTCGCCGCCTCTGGCGAATTGACCGAAGGTGAGATCTGGCATCAAGCTTCTATCATTGGCAGTGTCTTCGAAGGATCATTTGAATCTGTTCCCGACTCCGATAAAATTATTCCAATTATTACCGGCCGAGCCTTCATCACAAGCGAAACCACTATCATCATTCACTCCAACGACCCTTTCAAACATGGGATTTCTAATCCTTCTCCCCGGATCGAGGATTAATTTTAGAAACTCATGACCAACTTTCATCCCTTCCGTAATTTCCATTCTTGGTTAATCTCTTCTTAGCATTCAAAACACACTCACTATGAACCTTACCGGACACTCTTTCATTGGCTCCTCCCGCGCCTCCGACAGTCACACGACCTTCCAAGTCACCAACCCTGCCACTGACCAACTTCTCGAGCCAGCCTTCCATTCGGCCTCAGAGGACGACCTCCAAAAAGCCGTCTCCCTTGCCGAGGAAGCTTTCCAAACTTACTCAAAGATAGATTCCAAAACCCGCGCCAACTTCCTCCGCACCATTTCGGAAAAAATTAATGCTGCCGGACCTGAGATCACTTCTCGCATGATGGCCGAGTCTGGGCTTCCCGAACCCCGTTGCGAAGGAGAGCGCGGACGTACCGTGGGACAGCTCAATATGTTTGCCGATCTTATCGAAGAAGGATCATGGGTTGATGCACGCATCGAAACCGCAAATCCTGATCGCCCTCCCATCCCCAAGCCCGACCTTCGATCAATGCGCCGTCCTCTCGGTCCTGTAGCGGTATTCTGCGCGTCCAACTTCCCTCTCGCTTTTTCTGTTGCTGGCGGTGATACCGCTAGCGCCCTCGCCGCTGGATGCCCAGTCATCGTCCGGGCCCATGCGGCTCACGCTGGCACAGCCGAAATTGTCGCTCGCGCCATCCAAGCTGCCGTCGCCGAATGTAAAATGCCCGAAGGCACTTTCTCTATGATATTCGATTCCGGCATCGAACTTGGTTCGGCTCTAGTCACCAATTCTTGTATCAAAGCCGTTGGGTTTACAGGCTCTCGTGCAGGAGGCCGTGCCCTCATGGACGCCGCCGCCGCCCGCCCTGAGCCTATTCCCGTCTTTGCAGAGATGTCATCCGTCAATCCCATCTTTATTCTCCCCGGAGCAATGGCAGAGCGTGGCGAAGCAATCGCCCAAGGACTCGTTGGCTCCGTGACCCTAGGAGCCGGACAATTCTGCACCTGCCCGGGCCTCGTCTTCGGAAACGCATCTGAAACATTCGAAAGCACTCTTAAAAGCGGCTTCTCCGAGATTGCCCCGGCCACCATGCTACACAGTGGCATCCACCAAAACTTCATCAAAGGGCTCACCAAACTCCAAAGCCAAGATGGCGTCAGTACAATCGAGCAAGTCGAATCAAAAGAAGCTAATAAAGCTGGTGCCACAATCCTGAAAGCAAGCGCCTCTCAGTTCATCAATAATCCCAAACTCAACGAAGAAATTTTTGGACCCTCTTCTCTTGTGATCGACTGTAGTTCAAGGGATGAAATGCTCGCCGCCGCCTCAAAACTGGAGGGTCAACTCACCGCCACTATTCATGGGACCGACGAGGAACTCTCCGAAGCTGGAGACCTTCTCCAGATCCTAGAACAAAAAGCCGGACGCGTTATCATCAACAGTTTCCCAACCGGTGTCGAAGTGAACTCCTCCATGGTCCATGGCGGACCTTACCCCGCTACTTCAGACGGGGCCAGCACCTCGGTCGGAACCGGAGCTATCTTTCGTTACACTCGCCCCGTCAGTTACCAAGGCTTTCCTGATTCCGGACTCCCCACCGAACTCCAGAACTCCAACCCTCTTGGTATCGCACGTCTCGTGAACGGGAAACTTGAGTGTTAAAATCAAAAGGCTTGGGCTTTAACTCAAGCCGCCAAGCTATGTCCAAGGAAGTTCTAATCGTTGGTGGCGGAGTCGTCGGCCTTTCCATCGCCTACTATCTCGCTTCGACCAATCACTCCGTCCGTATCATCGAGCGCGACGATTCCTTGGCTAAAAGCTGT
>JAKMGP010000156.1 GCA_022424905.1 Akkermansiaceae bacterium
CCTTATCAACTGGACCGACGCATCAGCTCTGCTAATCGAACAAAGTAGGACCAATCAGGGGGATGGCACCGCGCTCATCAAATCAAAATTATCCCCGGCCGTTTCTGGCACCCGCTGGTTTTTTCGAATCCGTGTGACTTTGAACTTGCTTCAAAATTGAAAAGTTGAGATATAGTGAAACTCGACAAAATCGCTTCTCATCTTTATATGAAGATATTCTCAATAATTCTATTTTTCTGCCTCGCCCTAAATAGTGCTCGTGCCGACCTTGTGGCCCACTGGCCTCTCGATACCGACGCCCTCGACGCCACAGGTAACGGTTTCGATGGCGAAATCCAAGGTGGAACAGTGACCTACGGGCAGGACGGCGCCAATGCCAACACCGGCTCTTCGGCCTCCTTTCCCGACAATGGTCATATTGATGTCCCGTTCAACGAAGCCCTGAACGCCGAGAGCTTCACGGTTGCGCTTTGGGCCAACGCCTCGTCAACAGGTGGCTTCGCTTCTCCTATTACCAGCCGCGATGACGTCGGCGCAGGGACGAGCACACACGGATTTATACTTTACAATGATAACGGAGGGAACTGGAATTTTTGGACAGGTGACGGAGATCCCGGATGGGATACCATGGTAGGTGGTCCCGTTGAACCAAACGTCTGGACACACATTGCCCTCACTTTTGATGCTACCACAGACACCAAGTCAATCTGGATCAATGGCTCTCTAGCTGCCACCGAAACCGCGCCACTCCAATACTCGCCCAACGGATCGGTTGAATTTGAGGATCTTCACATCGGTTCAGGTCAAGACAATGGCCTCAACTTCTATTTTGACGGGCTCATCGACGACGTTGGAATCTGGAACGAGGCATTGGAGGAATCGTTCATTCAAAATATCATGGACAATGGCATCGTAAGCAGCTTCGCGGATCCAGCATTGTCTACTCCCGATGCAGTTATGGTAGACCTTGATGGAACAGTCCAAAATCTGGATATACCCATCAAGAACGCTGGACAGACCCAGTCGCTCACCATTTCAGCAGCCACCTTTGGCGACGATTCCAATTTCTCCGTCACCACCCTCCCGGACAGTATTGCACCAGGCCAGACCGGTAATATCACCATCGCTTTCAATCCTCTCGGAAAAACCGGGAATTTTTCCGCTGATCTTCAAATTACCAGCAACGACTCACTAAAACCAACCCGTATCATCAGCATCAGCGGGCTCATCCGTGATCCCATGCTGGTGAGCGACCAGACTCTCGACCTTGGCAAAACTAACAATGGATCCCTGACAATCACTAACAGCGGGGCAACACGCAGACTCAACATTTCGGCTTATAACATCACCGGTCGTGATGCTGAAAAATTCAAAGTTAGCGGACCAGCTTCCCTCACTGCTGGAGGTGGAACCGGGAACGTCGATGTGAGCTTCGATAGCCAAGGAGAAGAGGGGAACTTCATAGCTTCGCTCGAAATAGTGAGCGACGACCCCCTTGTTCCGAACGCAATCGTAGGCCTATCTGCAGAGGTCCCATTTGGAGATATTCTCGTTGCATGGTGGCCCTTAGATATCGATGGAACAGATGCCAGCGGCAATGGCTTTGACGGAACAATTGAGGGCTCACTTACATCTGCTGAAGGAGCAAACGCCACCACCGGAGGATCACTGACATTTGACGGAGGATCACGCATTGACGTCCCTTTTGATCAAAATCTTAATCCATCTGACTTCACCGTCACGATGTGGGCGAACGCATCAACAACTGGAGGATTCGCCTCACCCATCACGAGCCGCGACGATGTTAATGGAGGAGTGTCAACCCACGGTTTTATAATCTATAACGACAACGGAGGCAGCTGGAACTTCTGGACGGGCGACGGGAATCCCGGGTGGGATACACTTCCTGCAGGCCCCGTATTGACGGATACTTGGACTCACCTTGCCATCAGCTACGACAGTATCACCGAGACGAAAAGCTTCTATGTCGATGGTGTTCTCGCGGCCTCTGATACCGCAGCCAATCAATATTCTGCCAATGGGACTGTCGAAATGGAAGTGCTCCATATTGGTGCAGGTCAGGACGATGGACTCAACTTCTATTTTGACGGAAAAATCGATGATGTCGGCCTCTTCCGCGCCGCGCTCTCCGAACAGGACATCAATACGATCATGACAAGCGGCGTCGGGGGCTTCAGCGGAGCCGCAAGAGATCTAGTGATCACCGCTTTGAACTTCGGTCCTGCTGATGGACAAGTTACGATCACCTTCGACTCGGTAAGCAACGCCACCTACATCGTGGAACGCTCTACCGATCTCATACTTTGGGACGAACTCACTGACAACCTTAACAGCGCTGGAGAAACAACAACATTCACTGACCTCTCTCTTCCCGCCGGAACTTCGAAGGCTTTCTATCGTGTCCGCCCACTCTAAAAGAATCCTTGCCCTCCCGTCCCAATTCTAATATTTTCCAAAATCCTGTTCTTAACACCATGAAATTTATTTCGCTCTTCCCCTATCTCACTGCTCTTCTCCCAATTGTTTCGTCGGCAAGTCTTGTTGCTTACTACCCCCTCGATACCGATGCTTTGGATGCTAGTGGCAATGGCTTCGATGGTTCCGTCGTCGGTGGAACAGTTAACTTTGGCCAGGCAGGAGCAAACGGAAACACTGGGAGTTCAGCTGCTTTCCCCAACAACGGCCACATTGACATTCCTTTTAATGCTGCTCTTAACCCATCCAGCTACACCGTGGCACTCTGGGCCAATGCCTCATCGACAGGTGGCTTCGCCTCCCCCATCACCAGCCGCGACGACGTCGGTGGAGGAACAAGCACTCATGGTTATATCCTATACAATGACAACGGAGGAAATTGGAATTTCTGGACAGGCGACGGAAATCCGGGGTGGGATACCATGGTGGGTGGTTCTGTTACGCCAAATGCATGGACACACCTTGCAATGACCTTTGATGCTGACACGGATACCAAATCAATTTGGATTGATGGCGCTCTCGCGGCCACTGAAACCGCTCCGAACCAATACTCTCCAAACGGGACAGTTGAATTTGAAAGCCTTCACATCGGCGCAGGTCAAGACGATGGACTCAATTTCTATTTCAGCGGGAACATCGATGATGTATCCATCTGGAACGAGGCTCTAGACGAAGCGGCTATCCAAAATATTAGAGATAACGGTGTTAGTGTTATCCCGGAAGCAACATCGCTCGGGCTCCTCGCCCTCGGTTGTCTCGGTCTCGTAAGACGCCGACGCAGCTAAACGCTAACCCCCGCTAAAGTTCCAAGCCCCGCCGGTGAAACACCGCGGGGCTTTTTCATGCCTAAAAACCTGGCGGGTGTCTCATGATATGCCCTTTCCCCGGACGAGACCCGGTTTGCCAACGTGGCCCTTTCCGACCACCACCCCAACCGGTATCGATCCGGAGACCCGCCACAGTCAAAAAGACATGACCATTTCTCACATAAAGCGTAATCCATTTCCCCGAGCCAGGTTCCCCGTAATTCAAGAATCCCCTTGAAGACATATG
>JAKMGP010000157.1 GCA_022424905.1 Akkermansiaceae bacterium
GGGTGCCCCTCAGGAATCCCTGAAGGTAGTCAGCCGAGGTGTTTTCGCCTTGGATCGTGATAGAATTGCCGGAGCGTCCCTTACGAACCTCAATAAAGGTGGCAAAAAAGTTGTGAAGGCCGTCCCGCAGCTGCTGTACATAGGCATGTTGGTCAGTCGATCCCTTGTTACCGTAAACGGCAATTCCTTGGTTTACGGAGTTCCCTTCAAGATCTTCTGCTTTACCAAGAGATTCCATAATCAATTGCTGGAGATACTTGGAAAAAAGGACCAGTGAATCCTTGTAGGGAAGCACGACCATATCGCGGTCGCCCTTTCCTTTTCCTTCGTGATGCCAGGCTAAGGCTAATCGCATCGCGGCGTTATTTTTCACTTCGGTCAAGCGGGTTAATTTGTCCATCTCCTTCGCACCGGCGAGCATTTCTTCAAAGTCGATATCCTGGATTGCCATCGGGACTAAGCCCACCGTCGAAAGAACTGAAGTCCGGCCGCCGATCCAGTCTTCCATGGGAAAGGTGGTGATGAATCCTTCCTCGCGTGCGAACTGGTCCAATTTCGATCCCTCACCAGTCACTGCAATAGCGTGTTTTGCGAAATCAAGCCCGGCCTCTTCGTAAGCGTGCTTCGCTTCAAGCATTCCGTTGCGGGTTTCGGGCGTGCCGCCGGATTTTGAAATCACAATGGCCAGTGTCTTGTTCAAGTCGCAGCCAATTTCCTTGAGGCTGCGGTCCATTCCATCGGGGTCGGTGTTGTCGAAAAAGAAAGGGCGGATTTCGTCGAGCTGACCGAGGGCATCGTTGATGAGCTGAGGGCCGAGGGCCGAGCCTCCAATTCCGATAATGAGGATGTTCTTGAAGACTCCGCCGGAAGGAGGTGCGATTTCCCCGGTCGGAATCATCGCGGCAAATCCCTTGATGGTCTTGATCGGCTCGGTGATTTGGCTGCGAATCTCATCGTTCGGGGCGAGGTCAGGATCTCTGAGCCAATAGTGCCCGACCATACGACCTTCATCGGAGTTCGCTATTTCACCTGCCTCAAGAGCTTTGAGATCGGCGAACGCCTTCTCAATTTGGGGCTGCATACTACTCTCGAAACTCTCCGGGATATTCATTCGGGAGAGATCGAGGCTGAACCCGAGATCTGGGTAGCGCAAAAGGGCATCGGCGTATTTTTTAAAGGTCATGAGTTAGTAGCAAAGGAGTGATTGGATGCTTGAATGTCCGAGAACGTTACGGCCATTCAACGCGGCCAGTTCAATCAGGAATGATATCCCGACGATTTCGGCATCAAGTGCTTTGAGAAGTTTGATTGCGGCCGCTGCAGTACCGCCGGTTGCGAGGAGGTCATCGATCAAAAGAATTTTTTCGCCTGGCTTTACGGCGTCGGCATGAATTTCGACGATATCTTCCCCGTATTCCAGACTGTAGGCCATTTGATGGGTCGTCCACGGAAGTTTGCCTTTTTTTCGAACGGGAACAAATCCGGCTCCTAAAATATGAGCGACTCCGGCCGCAAAAATAAATCCCCGAGCGTCAATCCCGACAACTTTATCGATTTTGGTGTCTCCGGCGGTTTCCGCCAACAGTTCAAGCGAAGCCCTGAAGAGTTCCGGATCTCCTAGAATCGGAGTGATATCTTTGAAGAGGATCCCAGGCTTCGGAAAGTCGGGAACATCGCGAATAGCGGCATCAAGGTCAGCTGCGGTGGGCATGGCGGGAGTTTAGGTAGAAACGGTATTAGTGAAACTATAATCAATCAAAAGCGAATGGGCGGATGGGCCTTCCAACGCTTAAAGGTAGGAGGTCTTTTTCCCTACTAAGGATAGGAATCGTCAAAAGTTTATGAGCTCTTTCTGGATCTGCTCTGAGGCGGTTTTATTGCTAGGGGCGCTTGCCGATCAGCAACTGTGATGTAGAGGCGAATTTAGGGCTTTTCTGAGGAACTTACGCTCTGAGAACCGGGGGCGAGAAATTTTGAGAAGATTCTGCGAGATAAATGCACCAAAAAACGTATAATCAGGGTATGCATAGGACAGAACTGGATCGTCGAAAGTTCCTTCGCGGGCTTGGAGCAGCGGTTGGGCTGCCTGCTTTGGAGTCGGTGACTCCGCTCATGGCGGCTACAACAAAGGGGGTTGCTTCGACTGCGAATGGCAGTCCGCTCCGCATGGCCTACCTTTATATTCCGAATGGGGTGAACCTTGAGCATTGGAAGCCGAAGGGGAAGGGCAGTAACTATGAGCTTGGTAAAAGTATGAAGGCGCTTGAGGGGCTGAAAGGGGATATGCAGATCTACTCCGGCTTATCTCACGAAAATGCTACCCCGGGTAAGGATGGCGCAGGGGATCACGCTCGGAGTAGTGCTACTTTTCTTACAGGTCAGCGTGCCAAAAAGACATCAGGTTCTGACATCAAGGTTGGTACCTCAGTTGATCAAATTGCGGCGCAACTCGTCCGTGACAAGACTCGTCTGTCTTCGCTCGAGTTGACCTGTGATGGGGTCAGGAAGTCCGGACGCTGCGACTCAGGCTACTCTTGCGCATACCAATTTAACCTTTCGTGGAGATCAGAAAATCAGCCTAACACGCCGGAGGCTAATCCACGGCTCGTGTTTGAGCGTCTCTTTGGAGCAGGTTCGACAGAAGAGCGGGCAAGGGGACTCGCTCAGCGTCGTGCGACCCAGAAGTCCATTTTAGATTTTATCTCAGATGATGCTAAAACAATGCACAAGCATCTGGGTCGGAACGATCAGCACAAGCTTGAAGAATACCTCACCGGAGTGCGAGAAATTGAGCGCCAGATCGAGAAGAGTGAATCGTTGGGAAGATCACTTGATCCAGGCGTGAGCGCGCCCGAGGGGCAGCCGAAAAATTATAAGGATCATATGCGCCTCCTTATGGATATGATGGTTCTCGCCTTCCAGACTGATAGCACGCGGATTTCGACCTTTCTCTTAGCTCACGATGGCAGTAACCGTTCGTTTAAAGAAATCGGCGTATCTGAAGGTCACCACAATATTTCCCACCACAAGCGCCGTCAGGAGAATTTGGATAAGATCCAAAAGATCGATCAGTTTTACATTGAGCAATTAGCCTACTTTATGCAAAAAATGAAGGCGACCGAAGATGTTGACGGGAAGTCGTTGCTTCATAATTCCATGGTTGTTTATGGGAGCGGAATTGCCGATGGCGACCGTCATAGCCATAGCGACCTTCCGGTCATCTTAGCTGGAAATGGAGGGGGTGCTTTTGAGACCGGCCGCCACGTTGATCTGGGTGAGGAAGTTCCTTTGTCTAACCTTTACGTCCGGATGCTCAACGAATTTGGTTCCAACGCCAAGAGCTTTGGAGATTCGAATGGTGTGCTGAAAAAAATCTAGTGATCGGGGTATACCGATAAAAAAGCTGCTTCAGATTTTTCTGAAGCAGCTTTTTATTTTTGATTGGGATCTTTCCTATTAATTGGGAACGACGAAGATTTTTTTGGTAGTTGGATCAGTTGCAAGTTGTCCAGGTTTTAAACCAGTGGTGCGAATCTTGTTATAAGGCTTGTGAGGGCTGATAACAACACCCGGAGTTCCGGTCGGCTGGGCAGTAGGGTAATTTCTATTTATTGGGGCGGGAGCCGTTGTGGGAGCTGGAGCTGTTGTGGGAGCTGGAGCTGTTGTAGGAGCTGGGGCTGTTGTAGGAGCTGGAGCTGTTGTAGGAGCTGGAGCTGTTGTAGGAGCTGGAGCTGTTGTAGGAGCTGGGATTGTTGTAGGAGCTGGGGCCGTTGTAGGGGGGGCAACAGTGTAACTTCTGTTGGGATAGGTCCCATTACTTTGATTTTGGCGCTCCCGATAGATCGCGTAGCCTGTCCCTGCTGCCCCACCAAGTGCTGCCGATCGGGCAATATCAGTCCTGTTACCACCAGTAACGGTTGATAATGCTGCACCTGCCGCGGCTCCACCGAGACCATACTGTTGTTGAAGGGGCGAGCAGGAGACAAGAGTAAGGGTCCCGGCAGTAAGTGCGGCCACAAGTGTTTGGTATGTTTTCATTTGGTTCGTTTAACGTGGGTTAAGAATTGATTATTCAAGGGTGCCTTATTTTTTAGGTAATGCTATGAAGAAATGCATTATTTTTAGCATTCAGTAGTTAATTGCTCATGAAGTTTCTCTTTCTCAGCGAGATTAAGCGCCGTCATGGATAGCTCTTATTCATAAAGAAGGTGGCAAGTCGGAGGAATTACGACTATAAACCTCCCCCGATGGCGGGTGATAATAATGAGCTCGAGAAGTGGGCCACTGATGTCATTTTTGGTCGGGCTCGAGGGCTTGGCCCCTCTCTAATGCGGATTGTTCTCCGCGGGCTTTCTTGGGTTTATCGTTTTGGGGTCAATTTGCGACTCCGCCTTTTTCGCAGCGGGTGGAAGAACCGATCGAGTCTCGGCACGATGGTGGTGAGTATCGGGAATATAACGGTGGGCGGAACCGGAAAAACTCCAGTAGTGGAAAGATTTGCGAGGGAGCTCACGGCGAGGGGAAGAAAAGTTGCGATATTGAGTCGTGGATACAAGAGCTCCGAACTCAAAGAAAGGCAGCGGTGGACTAATCCTGAAACGAGGGAAATTGTGACTAGTCCGCCTAAAATTGTGAGCGACGGTCGGGAAGTTCTTCTTGGCGCGAAGTATGCGGGTGATGAACCGTTTATGTTGGCGACAAACCTCTCTGGAGTCTCCGTAGTGGTCGATCGGGATCGGGTGCGAGGTGGTCGGTTTGCAGTGAAGGAATTGGGAGTGGATACTTTATTGCTCGATGATGGTTTACAATATCTTGACCTCGAGCATTCACTTGATGTGGTTCTCGTGGACCAGAACGCTCCGTTTGGAAATGGTTATATCTTACCTCGAGGAACGATGCGGGAGCCTCCGCCCAATCTTTGCCGGGCGGATTATATTTTCATCACAAAATGTGACGGAAAACCGCAGGACGAGTTGATCAAGCGGATTCGAAAATACAATCAAGAGGCAGAGATTTTACAATGTACGCACGGGCCCAAGCATCTTCAGGGGGTTTTTAATGATGAGGTGCTTTCATTGGACGCTTTGGAGGGAAAGTATATCGGTGCGATTTCGGGCATCGCACAGCCCGAAAGCTTCGATCGTCTGCTGAAGCAGCTGGGTGGGAAGGTGATGTTTCATACGACTTTTTCCGACCATCACGCTTTTACTTCTAAAGAGATCGAGCCGTTCATGGATCGATGTATCAACCGTGGAGTGGACATGATCGTAACGACCGAAAAAGATGCTGTGCGATTTCCAAAACCACACAAAATCGATGTTCCGATTTATTATCTACGAATAGAAGTTAGTATTCTTGAGGGAGAAGAGGTTTGGGAGCAATGCCTAGAGAGAATCTGTAAGCGTGTTTTGAGGGAGCCCGAAGACTGGGCCGAGGAACGCTTGGGCCGGCCTGAGTCCGCCTAAAAGAAGAATTGCACTCGCAATTTCAGGAAGAGGAGAGAGAGTCACGCGTGCTTGATCAACTGCAGAGGCCCTTGCGTGATTTGAGGCTATCTTTGACTGACCGTTGCAATTTCCGGTGTCGTTATTGTATGCCAATGGAAGTTTTTGGGCCTGGTTATCAGTTTCTGCCACGTGATGAGATTTTAAACTTCGATGAGCTGGTTAGAACAGTAAGGGTTGGGGTTGAATTAGGCGTGAGTAAGGTTCGATTGACAGGTGGGGAGCCCCTTTTGCGCCGGGGAGTAGAGGATCTAGTTGCTATGATCGCAGCAGTCCCGGGGGTTGAGGATTTGGCGATGACCACAAATGGTATTTTGCTGAACCATCATGCTAAAAACCTAGTTGCAGCAGGTCTAGACCGAGTGACAGTTAGTCTTGATGCTCTGGATGAGGAGACCTTCGCCAAAATGAATGGTGTAGGAGCCAAAGTTGACCGAGTTTTATTAGGCATTCGATCGGCTCAGGAATACGGTCTTCCGGTGAAGGTCAACATGGTGGTTCAACGTGGAGTCAATGAGCAGGAGATTGTGCCAATGATCCGCTGGAGCCATGACGCTGGTGTAATTCTTCGATTCATCGAATTCATGGATGTGGGGGAGACAAATGGTTGGGATACGCGGGAAGTAGTCACCGCTAAAGAAATTTTGGAAATTGTAAGTGAACAATATCCGGTGGAAGAGATTCCACCCGCCTATCTTGGTGAAGTCGCAAGACGATGGCGCTTTCTTGATGGTGCAGGGGAGTTTGGGACGATTGCTTCGGTAAGCCAGCCGTTCTGTGGGGATTGCTCGCGTTTGCGGGTCTCAGCGGAGGGGAAGGCTTTCACTTGCCTGTTTGCGAGTCAGGGTGCAGATCTCAGAGGCTGCCTCCGCTCAGCGACTTCGGATGAAGATGTGGCTGACTTCGTCCGTGGTTTGTGGAAAAGCCGGAAAAATCGCTACTCCGAAGAGCGTGGGGAAGTCGAAAAGCCGAAAGCCGAAATGAGTTACCTCGGGGGCTAAACTCTGTTGTCGAATTAGATTCGCGCATTCAAGCTTAATGAGAACCCGCAGCTTAAGCTGAGCAAATGGCGAGTTCTCCGACAAAGAAGCCCTTTTAAACTGGGACAAAAGAAGACGGTCAGATTAAATTTCCCAAGTGACTGCTAGAGTCTGGCTTTGGCTTTCTGGTAAGCTTTTTTCAGCTTTTCAAGACGAGCTTCGACCGTCGAGATTTCTTTTATCAGGCTTGCAAGCTCCTCCACTGCACGCAGTTCTTTGGATGCGCCTTTTGCTACTTTTACTCCCGAGCCTCCGTCTTTGAGCCTCCATGAAGAAATGGTTGCGGCCGTAACCCCAAATTTGGCGACTGCCTTAGTTTGTCCCCCTCTACCTTTTTTAGTGATGAAATCGAGGATCTCCTTTTTCTCGGACGCACTGTAACGTTTTACCTTTTTTTTTGCTTTTTTCGCCTTGGCCATAATAAAAGCGTGATCCACATCGAGATTGTGTCAAATAAAAATGATAAAGTTTTTGTTAGAAGAAATATATCGGAATTCCTCTCTTATTTTCCCCGAAAGTCGTAGCAAATCAGGCGCGATGGAGTGCCATCAAATCCTTTCAGGTTTTGAACAGCATATAAAAGGCCGTTGCTTAGAACAGGGGGGGTCCACGAATCTTTTGCGAAAAACAACCGGGTTCTTTGGACGATTTCAATTTTCTCTGGGGTCATCTTGAGTTCAACAAAGCTCCCATCTTCGCCTAAAGAGAAAGTACGATCCTTACTTTGAAGGAAGGATCCCCGGAATAACCCCGTAACGCGCTGATCTTCTTTCCACCTTACATCATCTTCAATTAATATTTCTCCATTGTTCAAATCGAGGCACTTTAGCTGGGTGTCAGGAATATTTCTTCCAGCAAAACCATAGAGATAGTTCCCGATTTTTTGAGGGGTCATCATATGCATTCCAAAGAAGCGTTTCTTCCACACCGGTTGGATGGTAAAGTCTTTAGAAAACTTAAGAAGAACTCCTCCTAGCTCGTAGCAATCTGAGATGAAAATCTGATTGTGAGAAATAGATAAAGGGGTTGAAGCAAGAACTGATTCATAGATGTCAGCGCGCCATGGAAAGCGCGAAAGAAGCTTCCCGGATTGTGGATCTAATACTAGGAGCCCTCCGTGGGCGGGCCTGGATTCTCCGGCAGCGAGCACTAGGGCAACATCGCGATCGTGGATTTTTGTAATAATTGGGGAAGCATAAGATGCTCCCCACCTGTCCTCGTGGGTCCAGACTGTTTTTCCGTCGTCAAGATTTAGAGCTGCCACGCAAGTTCCACTGGTTTTGTTCTCTTTTCCTCCAATGTTTAAAATAAGGTTAGTGCCATGAACCATGGGGTTCGGCCCGTATCCGAAGAAATACTGCGGAATCTTAAATTCTTCCTGAAGATTGCGCTTCCACACAACTTTGCCGGTTTTCAGATCGAGGCAGTGGAGCTGGGCGGTGACACCGATTAAATAGACTCGTTCTTGATGGACTACCGGGCTGGAGCGCGGGCCATTTGAGAATCCGTAGCGATCCCGATAATCGATGGGATATTGGAAAGTCCATAGCCGCTTCCCGGTTTCGGCATGGTGACAGTCGAGGGTTTCTTTTGAGTCGATAGCGTGAAAGTGCAAGAGCTGTCCATCAACGATGATTGGGGAGCTGTAGGATTCACCCCGGGCCAATTCAAAGATCTTCGTGAGCCCAGCTTCTGGGAATTTATCCAATAACGGTCCCTCTTTCGTAGTGCAATTATCTCGTGGGCCAAAAAAGCGCGGCCAATTTTCCACCACCGCGTTTTTGACCAAGGGCTTCGGCGCCTTATGGAATTTCATCGGAAAGGTGTTTTCCGCGGATAGCATGGAGGCTGTTAGCGCCAAAATTACGGTTGGTCTCATGGGGGAAGGATACTTCAATAATTCGTGATTCAAAAAGTCTTTTGATTAAGGAGTGCTAGCTGGTTGGGTGATGGTTGGGGCTTTCGTTCTTTTCACGCCGCCGAATCCCTTTATTAGTGATGGAGATGAAACAAAGACTTGGACTCGCGTTGCTCTGTCTCACCTCGATGACAGGATTAGCTCAGGAAAAATGGCTCAGCTTCAAAGGTAAGGAGGGGCCGGGGAAGGGAAAGCATATCGTTTTAGTGTCCGGGGACGAAGAGTATCGCTCTGAGGAGAGTGCCCCGATGTTAGCAAAAATTCTTTCTGAGCGGCACGGCTTTGATACTACGGTTCTTTTCTCGTGGAGTGCTGATGGGACGTATATCGACCCGAACAACATCCAGGGCGTAACGGGTTGGGAGAAGCTCGATTCAGCGGACCTCATGATCATTGGGACCCGAATGAGGGCTTACACGCCCGAGACGATCAAGCATCTGGGTGGATTCTTGAATGCTGGGAAGCCGGTGATAGGTTTTCGCACCGCAACTCACGCTTTTAAGGGTGGAGGTAAAATGGGCAACATCGGTGCAGGAGAGTGGGGTTTGAAGGTTCTTGGAGAGCGCTGGGTGAATCATCATGGCGGTCATAAGACTCAGGGAGCTCGGGGAGTGATTGCGGAAGGTTGTGATGAGCATCCGGTTCTTAACTCGGTGAAAGATGTCTTTGGCCCTAGTGATGTTTACGGAGTTCGGCATCTCACAGACAAAGACACGGTGT
>JAKMGP010000090.1 GCA_022424905.1 Akkermansiaceae bacterium
GATCTCCTGATACCCGGTCATTGAGGTATTAAAGCAGATTTCTCCAGAGGTTGTTCCAGAGTGACCAAAGGCACGACCGTGGAAGGTGCGACCGTCTTCGAGAGCAAGGATGGCGTTCGTCAAGGCGGCCAGATTAGAGGGTAGCAAGAGGTTTGGTGCAAGAGCTTCTTTTGACCTGAGACGGGTTTTGAGTGGGAAACTGCGATAGGGTTGAATTTACCAATAAGTATGGGATCTTTTTATGGGTGAGATTTGAACGTCGCAGAGCCTTAATATTACAAGTAAAAAAAATACTTCTTATAAGTAATTTTCTCATCGGTTTATCGTTTTTAATGGGTAATCTCTTCAACGACCAATGAAAATCCTGATAGTTGTCATAGCGATATTTGCTTTTCCCTCAGTTCTGTTTGGAGTGATTGATTTCAATGGGAACGGGGTATCGGAATTTTGGGAGCTTCAATACAAGGGAGTAGTTGCGGATGATTTTGATTCCGACAACGATGGTATTTCAAATCTGGCTGAGGGAATTGCTGGGACCGACCCCCACGATCCCGCGAGTGTTTTGGCCCTTGAACATCCGGTATTGGATGGACCCGAAGTTCGATTTTCTTGGTCAGCTGAGGCCGGGAAAATTTATCGACTTGAGCGTTGGGATCCAGCTGCAAACGGCTGGAGCGAGGCTGCCTCGATTCTCCCTTTGAATACTGCAGAGATTCAAACGGTCACATTGGATCGCTTAGATGGTGGTGTTTTTCGCCTTGTCTCTGCTGACATAGACATGGATGGAGATGGCCTGAGTGCCTGGGAGGAAATTCTCATCGGAACGAGCGATGAGAGCGCGGCTGGCGTTGATGGTTCTGGTGAAGGTGATTTTGTGACCGCTCTTCGTGCTCTCGAATCTGAAGAGGGTGTGGTTTTAAGCAATGGAGCCCAACTTGATCGAAGATTGCCCAGTGAGAAAGAGGCGGCTCGATTCTTGCTGAAGGCAAGTTTTGGCCCTACCGATGAATCAATCGAGGAAGTTATGTCTATGGGGTTAACAGGTTGGATTGATAGTCAAGCAACGATTCCGACGACCCGCCTGCAGACCTCCATCGCAAGGAATGCTCTACCCATAAATAGTTCAAGAGGACGTGATGGCTGGTGGAGATCTGCTAATATTGCGCCTGACCAATTGAGGCAGAGAATGGCCTATGCGCTCAGCCAAATTCTGGTTGTGAATTTTCAAGGGGGAAGTGTCATCGGCGACAACTACCTTATCCAAGCTCGCTATTACGATATTTTCACGACCGGGGCGTTTGGTTCATATCGAAATGCTCTTGAAAAAGTAACTTATAATCCTGCGATGGGCTTTTACTTGTCCCATTTAAATAATCGAAAGTCTGATGACCCAGTAACCCCAACACGTTTCCCTGACGAGAATTTTGCGCGCGAGATCATGCAGCTTTTTACGATTGGATTATGGGAGCTAAATTTGGATGGCTCACGTAAATTGGACGAAGAAGGGAACTTCATTCCGACTTACGGTAATCAAACAATCACTGAGATGGCCAAGGTTTTCACGGGGATGAGTCATTCAACGACCAACAACGGAAGGGCTGCGACAAGTTTTTACGACGTGGCTCGGGGAAACGACTATCTGTATGACATGAAGGTTTGGGATGAGGAACATGAGACTGGCCCTAAATCAATCATCAATGGGGTGCAATTGGATGGGAGTCAAACGGGTGAAGAAGAAGTTCAAGCTGCTTTGGATGCTTTGTTGGAACATCCCTCACTTCCACCATTTTTGAGTAGGCTCCTAATCCAACGTTTTACTAGTTCCAATCCGTCTGCGGCCTATTTAGCCCGAGTCTCAAGGGTCTGGTTAGATGATTCCAGTGGTGAATCGGCTGATTTAGGGGAGGTAATCAAAGCGATCTTACTCGATCCTGAGGTTCTCAGTGGTGATAGTCATCAATACCGTGGGAAAGTTCGTGAGCCGATCATCCGGTATGCAAGCTTGGCGAGAGCATTTAATCTTGTTTCTGAAAACGGGAAATACTCGACTAATCAACCACTCCTTAACGATGACTTCGGTCAGTTTCCGATGCTTTCACCGAGCGTTTTTAATTTCTATCTTCCGGACTTTGCGCCGGAAGGAGAGTTCCGCATGGCTGGGAAGGTAAGTCCAGAGCTCCAACTGGCATCGTTGTCACAGCTGCTGCGGTCGGATTCGCGGTTTGCGGCGTCAGTGGAGGAGTCGGGTGTTTCTGGTAGTTTTGATCTCACGAAAGAGTTGGCACTCGTCAACGAGCCAAGTGCCTTAGTTGAGAGAGTTGATCTGCTCATGACAGGGGGGCGGCTCAAGGCTGATACAAAGCTTATGATTTTAAATGCCGTGCAAAGTGAAGTCACTGATCTGGAAAAAGTTCGGACAGCGATCTACTTGGTGAGCCAATCGATGGAATGTATCGTTTTAAATTGATGAAAAATAAGCAGCAATATAGTCGCGTAAATCGGCGACGCTTTCTTGGACAGGCAAGTTGTTCGGCAATTGGGTCCGCCTCACTTCTTTCTTCGTTGATTAATTTACGGCTTACGGGATCTTTGGCCGCGGCTGACAGTGATGATGGAGAGGATTATAAGGCCCTAGTTTGTGTCTTCCTAGCGGGTGGAAATGACTCCTTCAACATGTTGACACCCGTTGACCCTTCACAAGGTTATCCCGAATATCTAGCGGCACGTGGCGATGTCGCTCTTCCTCAAACTGATTTTACTCCGATCGGTGATACCCTGCCTTCTCCGGATGGTCGGACCCTTGGCTTGAATATAGAAATGCCTGAGCTGAAAGCTCTGTTTGATTCTGGAAAAGCATCTTTTATTAATAACGTTGGGACGCTCGTTGAGCCGGTCACAAAGCTTGGAATTCAAAATCAATCAGCGAACTTGCCTCTCGGGCTCTATTCGCATTCCGACCAACAGCTCCACTGGCAGTCGGGACTTCCTACAAATCGCTCGCCCCTCAATGGGTGGGGCGCGCGCTTAGCAGATCTTCTAGATGACTTGAATGGCGAGAGTCAGGTTTCAATGAATGTGTCTCTTGCCGGGACTAATCTTTTTCAAAGCGGTGGTTCAACCTCGGTTCTTTCCAGAGGTGCTTCTAGTATTCCCGAGATTCGGCAGTGGAATCGATGGGTCTATCGACACAAGAGGGCGGCTCAGGAATCAATTCTTGATGCCCAGTATCAAAATGCCTTTGAGAGATCATTCGCTACCTCGAAAAAGGCTGCGATTGCTGCAAGTTCCGAATATGGGGCAGCGCTGGAATCTCAGGACCCGCTCATTACTGAATTTAATACAACAAATGCTTTGGCCGTGCAATTGAAGGCCGTTGCGGAAACGATCTCTGCTCGCGGTCCGCTGTCTAAGAGGCGTCAGACTTTCTTTGTTGAGCTTGGTGGCTGGGATCATCACAATGGTTTGGATGATCATCCAGCAATGCTTGGACAAGTGAGCGAGGCAGTTGGCCAGTTTTATCAAGCTATGGTCGATTTGGAGTTGGAGAACCAGGTGACTCTCTTTACCGCCTCGGATTTTGGCAGAACCTTAACGCCGAATGGCAATGGAACCGATCATGCCTGGGGTGGAAATCAGTTTGTTGTGGGGGGATGTGTTGATGGTGGTAAGTTCTTTGGCGATTACCCATCACTAGATCTCGGAAATGACCTAGATACTGGGCGTGGGCGATTTATACCCACCACTTCTGTGGATGAGTATGTTGCTGATCTGGCGCTTTGGATGGGCGTTTCTGCGACTAATGTGAGGGATTTGGTTCTTCCGAATTTGTCTAATTTCCATGATGTTGTTGAAGGTGGAGCGCCGCTTGGTTTTATGAAAATGGACGGATGAGGACTTTCGGTGTAGTTGCACTCTTGTTGATTTTTGGCTTTATATTCCGATCAGGGATCGGATGGCCATCCTCGGGAAGTGACGGTTTGGTTAAGAAACCCGAAACCGTTATCCGATCCGCTGAGGAATCCAAGGAAGTCAGATTCCTGGGTGAAAATCCGTTTACTCTCGAATACGGAAAGTTAGATGGCGATATTAAGCGTGATTTAGAGGCGCTTCGAGATGTCGTGATCAACTGTCAGTCGCTCACGAAAAATTTTGATGCCTTTCATCTGCCCGGAAATCCTGAGATCGTACGCTTTCTACAAGGTGCAAATCCGGAAAATCTTGCCTGGATTCCAGCAGAGCATTCGCTCATTAAGCGTGATGTCGGGTTGTTGGATCGAAATGGAAATCCAGTCTTTTTTCATCGTTTGAGCGGCCTTCAAATTGAATACCGATCCGCAGGTGCTGATGGTAAGCACTGGACTGATGATGATATTGTAGTGCGTTAGGAATTAACCTTTAGGCTACTTCACGCGTAATCTAGAAAGTGTGGTTAGTGCATAACCTGTCCCATATGGCTGGTGGTAGTCATAAAGAGGGTAGTCCCACCAAGAGCCATCTTTTTCCTGTTTACTTATGATGTGCCAGGCGAGGTGGGGGATATACTTTTTCTGACGATCATTGGGGAGCATTTGCAGGCACTCGGTCGCGTAGTAAAACCCGTAGTAGTAGAAGTAACCGGATATTGAAAAGTGGGTCTCGTGAGGAATAGGTCGTTTGCGGCCAATATTAAACCACCCCTCCCTGAGGCAAAGGCGATGAAGCCAGTGTTCGAGAAGCTTATCGGTGATTCGCTCATCCCCAAATTTCCGCATTGCAGCCATGCAGACTTGCGAGCGTCCCAGTGAACCTGCGGGACGATTGATTCCGTATCTCGGACGATAACGGTGATCGTAAGAGTAAACAAATGCCCAATCTGGTGTTCGTTGCTTGTTGATTGAAACAAGGCCACGTTTGATTTCTCTTTGGGGAATCGAAAGACCAAAGGTTTTTTGCGCGTCCTTCATGCCGAGTAGGACGGTTGCAGTAGTAAACGAAGTTGGGATGCCTGAGAAATGGGCGGTATGATTATCGAAATCTAGATATCCCCAACCCCCGTTCACATCCTCGGTTTTAATAAGCATCTCAATTTGCTTGGCGGCGAGTTGTTTGAGTCGAGAGAGTTTGGTTTCGTCGCCAGCTCGATAAACGTAAAGGTCGGAGATCGCGCGGAGTCCGTAAGCATGTCCCCAGACATTGTAAGTTGTTGTTGGATCGAGGTGTCTTAGTTTTGGGAGTTTTTCAAAGAGCCACGCTTCCGCTTTGTCAATGGCAGCAACAACCTCTGGCCGCCGGTCTCCACTGTCTAGTAATCCGCTGAGAGCGAGGGTTGATGCACCTGTTCGGAAGGCGAGATGTGAATCGGGAACTGGCGCGTAAATATTCAGCCCTTTCGTACGTGTGGGGCCACCCCATGATCCATCCTTGTTTTGTTTGCTGACCAGATAATCAACCCCTCGCTTGATTGAGATCTCAAGTTCGCCTTCTTTTAAAGCTTCAACTGATGGGAGTGGTCCAAGCTTTGCCAAGCTTTGAGCGCCGACCTTGAAGAACAAGAAAGTCGAAGCGATGAGTAGAAGCCGCATGGTTTTAAAGTAGGCTCGTGTTATTCCGCGCCATCTTGGGTGTTTGGCTCGGTTTTTCCGGGAACAAAAATGACTTGATCAACTTCGAGGCCTTCAAGAATCTCGATACTTCCGTTTATATTTCGACCGGTTTTGACTTCGCGGGTCTCGTGTTTACCATCAGCCATTTTTAGTTTCACGGTTGATTTTCCACCATCCCTAGTAAGGGCATTTGGTGGGATACTGATCGCATTTTCTTTATGATAAGTGATTAGTCGAACCTGCCCCTTCATTCCCGTGACAATCGGAGAGTCTTTTGGAAGCTCGACGCTGAGTCCTAAGCCGTATTGCCCAGTGGAATCGGGTGCAAGATCGATCCGGGTGAGAGCCACAGGGAAAGTAGTTTCTCCTAGCCCCTCGACTGAGGCGGTTCCTTTAGCTTCGGCAGGTAGCTTTAGGACGTCTTTTTGTGAGATGGATCCTTGGAGGGTGAGGGTGGTTGTTTTCGGTATGAACGACATGAAGACGGTGTTCGCTGGCACGGACCCCGCTTTAAAAAGGTATTTTGAAGTCCCGTCAATCGACCAAGAATTTGCGTCGATCCTTCCGTGATAGATTGTCCCATCTGTTGGCGCCTTCAAATTCATGAGTGAGCCATCGTCTATTAGTTCGCGTTGATCTTGATCTAATTTGGTATGGGATCTTTGGGTTTTGGTGAAAGCAAGTGTTGCCTCCTCGAGAGCCCTAGGCAGATTGACCTTGCCGGTTTCGTAGGCCAGGAGCGTATCGGCGTATGCCCTTTCTAGATCAACAGCTTGTCTTGGAATCGTTTTTTCCAAAGCCCATTTTGAACTTAACTCGGCCTTTTTTACTGAAAATTCGGCACTCTTCACGGAAGCGCGCTGGCGTTTAAGGATAATTTCCTCGGTCTCTTCAGTGATTCCATCTTCCTTATACATTTTAAGGAGCTGTTTCAGCTCTTCTTCTTGGTAACTTAGGCTCCGTTGTGAGCGCTTTAGACTTTCAATGGCCTCCTCTTCTTGAAGTGCTCTGCCAGTCGTGGTAAAATAATCAAGAGATTCTTTAGCGCGGTCGTGAGCCAACTTTAAACCTTCAAGCAGGCGTGGAGTGGTGGTCTTAAGGTCAGCAAGCTGACGCTCCGCCTTCGCCAAGGTGATCGCACGGACTTTGGCCTCTTCTTTCGTTTCCGCGAGGTGGCGTTGATAGTTTTCAGCTTCGAAGGCAATAATGACCTGATCCTTTTTTACACTTGCACCATGCTTAACAAGCTCTGCAATGATGAATTGCGACCATTGATCTGGTTCGATCTTAAAAACAATTGGTTGTTCGGGAATGAAAGTAGCATCGAGTGCTAGGCTGGTCTCCAGTGTTTGTGACTTGATTGTTATTTCTCGGCCAAAGGAATTGACAAAAAGAAGGGAAGGAAGAAGGAGGGAGTAAATTAATTTCATCGGAAAATTTATTTTTAATGTTTGCTTCGATAATGCCCCTTGCGAGCGAGGTAAAAAGTCCGGGTTGTTTTTGATTTTTCAGAAGACGGAGCAAAATCTGTGGTGACCTCAAATCCTGACTTCCGAAGCTGTTTTTCAAGACCTGGGAGTGGTCTGTTGACAATGAGTCCGAGAAGGCCGCCAGTTTTAAGTCGTTCTTGAAAATTTCCAAGGACATTAGGAGAGGTGATTGACCAATTTGTGGGAGAAAGAGCTTCAAGCTGATCTAAATCAGCAAATATACCCTGGCTACCCGAGTATTCCGCTGGGAGAAACGTAAATGGATCGAGGTCGTCAAGATGAACTCTTTCATCATCGAGTGGATCGATTGCTAAATTTGTCGAGATCAGATTTGCAAGTTCTGTGGCTTCCGGGAGAATTACGAAAGAAGCTTTCTCCTGAGGTAAAGATTCACGAGCTGCTGTAACAGCATGTCCGAACCCTAATCCGAGAATAATGATTCTTGGTTGGCGCGCAGGCCTAAAAGGGAGGCACATCAATTTGATTAGTTTACTTGTCGCAAATCCTTGGTGGCTGCCATCGACCTGGCGACCTTCGCACTCCAGGAAAAATCGACCATCATGCTCAATAAAGTTCAGGTTAAGTTGGGTGCAGGAATTGGTCTGCGCGACGATTTTTCGTGGTTTCATAGATGAAAGTGCCTTCTACTCCCGGGGTTCTGGTTGGTTGGGAAAGAAATGACCAGCTGAAAAAATAGGATCAGCTTTGCTCTGCAAATTAGATTTGTGATTTTGAATTAAAACTAATCATTCATCCTCTCCCAATAGTTGGGAAGCGGGCTCGACCTGTCTGGTGGGCGGATGAGGTAGCTCAAAGAAAATTCGCTTTTTAAAAACATGGACTTTCAATCGAATAATTAAGCTGCTATTACTTTCAGATCATGCGAAGGAGATCACTTTGGCTGTCGCTCTTAGGCTTATGCATTGGCTTGTTCGTAGCTTGTTCAGCAGATCCCCCGGTTGTCAGTGTTGGTGATGCTTACACTCCCTACTCGGCGGCTGGACGTAATCCCTACTCCGGAATTCATAACAAGGGAAGTGATACGCGGGCCGACACATGGAAACAGCAATACGGTCGCACTGTAACTTCGACTGGGCCTTCCACAGCTTCGCTAAATGGGAATCCGATGATTCGAAGTTCTCGCCCCCCCTCCGTGCTCTCTGTAAGTCCATCATCACTTTATCGCCAGGTGAAAGTCAAAAAGGATTACCTCTCCTATAGGGCTCGGGGAAGATCGCGTAAGAAAATGACACCTCGTTATATCACAATTCATTCTACACAAAACTGGAAAAGTGGTGCTGACGCGCTTCGTCATTCGAAGGCTCTGAAAAATGGTGCTCTGGGCCGTCTTTCTTGGCATTATACCGTCGATGAAGATCTAGCGGTTCAGCATCTTCCCACCAACGAACGGGGAAATCACGCGGACTTCGATGGTCCCGGAAATCGTTATAGTATCGGGATTGAGATGTGTGAAAATCCAGGCAATAGCCGGAGTAGAACTCTTGAGCGGACAGCGAAATTGGCGGCATGGCTTTGCGTGAAATACGACCTTCCCGTCTCCCGAGTCGTGCCACACTACAAGTGGCCTAGGCGCGGCAAAAATCCTCCTAACAAAAACTGCCCCCATTTTCTGCTTTCTAATGGGCGGCCAGGTGCGAAGTGGCAGGGCTTTCTGAAGGCGGTCGATGTTTATCGCCGTAGCATGCTTGGGCGATAGTGTGAGTTCAGATGGCGAATGGAGAGAAAGATCCTTGGTATCAATGCCAGCGTTGTACTAACTGCTGCAAGTGGGAGGGTGATGTGGTCCTTGCTGACGGTGAGGTCGAAAGAATTGCAGAGTTTCTCGAAATGCCCCTATATCAATTTGTGAAGGACTTTACCCGGCTACGTGACAATCGTCAGGGGCTCTCCTTGGTTGATAAAGAGGGGACCAGCGAATGTATCATGCTCGATGGCGTCGATTGCCGACTTCAAGCTGTTAAGCCCTTCCAATGCACCGGATTTCCCAACCGCTGGAATTTCGAGAATTGGCGCGAGGCTTGTGAAGCAATTCCGGCGCCCCGGCCAGTGGTCTCGTAGCTTATTTTGAGTTGGTGAAGCGGTAGTGTGAGACGATCCATTCCTGACCTTCTTGGAAGCCCCAGAGTTCGGCACACGCCATAAAGAAGCATCTCCACCAAACCCACCATTGTTTAGCATCGGCTTCACCATAGGTTTCAGCAATAAGGGGTTTTAATTCATCGCTAGATTCGTCCATGCGTGTAAGCCATGCTTCCGAGGTTTTTTGGTAGTGTTCCCCACTTACTTGCCAATGGTTTTCGATAGAAAGTTTATCTTGGAAATAGAGGAGGAGATCATCTGATGGCATCTGCCCTCCCGTGAAAAAATAACGAGCCATCCAGTCACTCTCGTCTTTTGCCTCGTAGTGGTAGGCATATTCGCGATGTGTGAAAATATGAACGAAGAGTTTTCCTTCGGGTTTTAGCCAACTTGAAATTCGGCTAAGGAGTTTGTCATAGTTCTTCATATGCTCAAACATTTCTACCGAGACCACACGGTCAAAAATGCTTTCGCCTTCACCTTCATAAGAAATCATATTGACCGTTTTAACCTCAATATTGGTGAGACCTCGTTCAGCGGCTTGGGAATCAATGTATATTTTCTGTGTTTTTGAATTCGAAATCGCTGTGATTTGAGCATCTGGATATTCCTTGGCCATCCAGAGCGTGAGGGATCCCCATCCGCAACCGAGTTCTAGAATACGATGCCCGTTTTCGAGTTCAGCTCTTTCACAGCTGAGTTTGAGCATACGAGCCTCTGAAGTCTGAAGGTCAGTCGATCCGGTATCCCAATATCCGGAGCTATATTTCATATGGGGCCCCAAAACTTTACGAAAAAAATCGGTCGGTAACTCGTAGTGTTGTTCGTTTGCCTGATCAGTGGCGATCGCCAATGGACTTTCCTTTAGCTCGGCAACGTGCCTCATTAAAGCTGCCTGTCGATCTTCACAATTAAGATTTTCGAAGGGTTTTAGAGTTTCTCTTAGTCTTGATCGGATTCCGATCCGAATTAGCGCATCAGGAATAATGTCTTTGGCAAGAAGGTCGTCGATATTGATCATGGTTTTGGAGGGAGCGGGATAAAGGGGCTAGTCGTTCGTTGATATTCGCGATACGCGTCCTTTTTTCTTTTGAGTGCTGATGTTTCGGTTGGTGGGATTCCAGTAACTTTTAACAAAAGAAAAGTGATCGTGACGGGCGCAAAAAAAGTGGTCCATCCCCAAGCGGATCCGCAGGCAAAAAGATATACTCCAATCCAAATTACCATTTCAAAGAAGTAATTTGGATGGCGAGAGTATCTCCAGAGCCCATTACGGCAGACTGATGATGAGCGATTATCTTGTGATTTAAATCGAGACATTTGGTAGTCAGCCAGGGTTTCTCCAAAAATCCCGATGAGCGCTACGGTAAAGCCCGCGGTTTCGAATAATCCCCAGGGTGATGAGTCACGAGCAATTAAAAAATAGGGGAGGGTTAGAAAAAGCACTGATAGGGCCTGAGCTTGAAAAAACCAAAAGAAAGCAGATGAGACCCGGCCCTTCCAGATTTCGCGAAGCTTCCGATATCGCGAGTCTTCTTCAGGGTGATGAAAGCGAATGCGCTTCTGTAGATGGTAAGC
The DNA here is from genome assembly GCA_022424905.1 of Akkermansiaceae bacterium. Classification (GTDB taxonomy): domain Bacteria; phylum Verrucomicrobiota; class Verrucomicrobiia; order Verrucomicrobiales; family Akkermansiaceae; genus SW10. The sequence goes on from JAKMGP010000090.1 coordinate 10,751, forward strand.
TAATCGAAACCCCCAAATTGCGGCAATTATCCCCGAAGCGATACGTTTTTCATAATCGCCAGTTCCCAAAGCCGAGTAAATCACGCCGGCGAGTCCTATCCAGAAAGCCCACATCGCATCAACCAGCGAGTAGTTGTCAATTTTTCGTCCGAACCACCAACCAGCGATGAAGTCGAGGACTACAATCGCAGCGATAGTTCCTAGGATGACAAGATCGTTCATGCGACAGCAGTCTTTTTGCGTTCGATTCGGGCGGCGGTGGCTCTTAAAAATGGGAGAGTAATGGCGCGGACGAGGAAAACCAACGGGATGGAAACAAGAAACCAAGCGAGAATTCCGTGTAAAGCTGCCAACCAATAGTCTTGCGCGAACTGCCAGGGATCTGTGAAGAACTCTTTTAGAAGAGTAGAAATAGAACCCTTGATGGGCTGATCCCCTTGAATCCATTGGCCCATTTTGATGAAAGGTAAAATGAGAGCGAGGTGCGCAGCCCAGAGAGTGTGGCAGACCACTTGAATGACGGGTTGATTAAGCCTGAGGTAGACGGCGGCAAAGAAACAAACAAAAGAAGTGGTGCCCATGACTGGGAAGATCCCGGCGGCACAACCAATCGCGATGGTCCAAGCTAGCTTTTCAGCGCTAATGCCTTGAGTGAGCTGTTTCAGGATCGGATTGATAAACCATCGCTTCCACCAAGGGTCCCGGCTGTCCCTACTTTTTGTCATGTCATTAAGGTAGGATTATTTGGGCGGGTGTAGACCGCCTGAACCACTGAGATGTTGCGAGTGGCAAAGCCAGCTTGGCAGTATTTTAAATAGTAGTTCCACGTCCTCATGAATCGTTCATCAAAACCGAGTTTGAAAAGTGAGTCCTTTGCGGCATTGAAACGTTCATGCCAATTACTGAGGGTGTGGACATAGAAAGAACCAAAGTCTTCTAAGTCATGCAAAAAGAGGTCGCTTGTCTTAAGTAGAACTTCGTTGACTCGACCAATGCTAAGAAGAAGAGAGCCTGGGAAAATCACCTTTTGAATCCAGTCGACCCCTTTCGTGAGACTCTTGTATCGGTTGTCTGGGACCGTTATCATCTGTAATGCAAGGATTCCTTCGGGCGCCAAAACCTCATGACATTTCGCAAAGAAAGATTGATGGAAACGGTCGCCCACAGCTTCAATCATTTCAATTGAGACGATTTTATCGAACTGGCCTTTGATATGACGATAGTCTTGGATAAGAATTTCAAATTGGTCTTCGAGTCCCTCGCGTTTTACTCGCTCCCGCGCAAACTTGGCTTGCTCTTCAGAAATCGTAACCCCGGTCACCTTGCAGCCATAAGTTTTTGCAGCATAGGTTCCGAAGCCTCCCCAGCCGCATCCGATTTCAAGGACGTGATCAGTTGGCTTGAGTTTTAGTTTGTAACAAAGCGCCTCATATTTGGCGGTCTGCGCTTTTTCAAATTCTTGATTGGGTTCCTCAAACTTAGCACAAGAGTAGGTCATGGTAGCGTCGAGCCAGAGCGAATAAAATTCGTTCCCAAGATCGTAGTGCTCGGAGATATTCTGGCGGCTATTGTCAATCGTGTTGGCCCGGCGAAGGTGGCGAAACCAATTGACGACCTTCAGTAAGCCAACACCTGGGAGTTTGTCGGAAGAGGTGTCGGCTCCCTGCAAGGCTTGCATGTTCAGAACAAACCAACTGATGACAGCGCGGATGTCTGGAGTATCCCAAATGCTATCAGAGTAGGCCTCACCCATTCCAACATTCCCGTAGTAGGCACAGCGCCTGAAGAATTCAGCATCGTCATTAATTCTTACAGCTGCGTTGACCGGTTCGGCTAGATTTCCGAAGTGACGCGATGAACCGTCGGAGTAAGTTAGTTTGAGATGGCCTTTTGTTAATTTGTTCAAGAGACCGACTACCAGTCGTTCAGGGAGGCCGTATTTGATTGGGAGTTTAGAATTACTCATCTTTAGAAGTGATTGAAGAATGGGGGCGAAGCACTTCCGTCTGGAAGCGCTTGTTTTTTGCTTTTGGAAAATAAGGAGTTTTTTGAAGCCACAGTTTTGTTGCTTGCCAGTGGATCATTACGATCACCTTGAGTGAAAGGAGGGGGTATTTGAAGGCAAACCAGAGGAGGCGGCTTGTGGTGAGAGGCCTTGCGACGCCACGTATTGAAGAAGTTAGGGTGAGCCCCTCCGTATCGAGATTGTTAATCCTGACGTTCCATGTCTTAGAAGGGATTCCTAGTTCGAAATCAAAAAAATCGCGAACGCTTGAGAATGGCGAAACGTAAAAACCCTTTTCAACCTTTCGCTGCCACCCTGTTTTGGTCCTATTTTCTATGAGGTAGAGCTTCATCTCGTGGTAGGTATTGCACACCTCAGCGATTGAAAATAGAGGGTTGTTATTCTTGTCGCGAACGTAGTAAAAGGAAACTGGATTGAAGGTGTAACCAAGAACCCGGGGAAGAGTGATGAGTTGAATGCGCGAATCTTCGGGGCAATCAATCCCATGCTCTTGAAACCACGCCATTAGATTGGGGCGAATTCCACCAGGTTTTCCTAGATCAATATGGTCTTTGTCTCGCAGACTGAAAAGATTGAATCGATTGATCCCGAGAAAAGCTGTTCTAGGAATTTCAGAAAGGTCGAAGCTCAACATGAAAACACGGTAGTCAAAACGCTTTCGCTTAGGCTTAATACGGCGATGCAAAATATCGCATTCATAGAGGCATGCGCTCATGACCAAGGGTTCCTCCCCAACAACTGTTCGCAAAGTCGAAATGCGGACCAAAGACCATCTTCGTGAAATCCAAAACGCTGCCAAGCGCCGCAGAAATATCTTCCAGTATTGGCGGCGTTGAGTTTAGGCACTTCTTTTTGAGCTGCGATACTCTTTAGGTTAAAAAGCGGATGGTCGTAGTTTAATTCCTTAATAATATGCTCATCTGGAATTTTGTTTGAAGGATTAATTGAGACGAAAAAATCTTTCTTTGCGGTGGCGCCTTGAAGGCTATTCATCCAATAAATTGTTGAGTGCTTATCACCATCGACCCGATAATTCCAAGACGCCCAACATCTCTTGGTCTGGGGCATAAATTGAGAGTCGGTGTGAAGAGTTGCCTTGTTCGCTTGGTAAGGAAAGGCTGAGAGGATTTTGGTTTCAAGTTGGGTAGGTGAAGCAAGTAAATGGAGCGCTTGATCCCCGTGTGCTGCGCTGATGATGCGATCAAAGTTTTCCCGATATCCAGACTCCAGAATGATCTCATTTCTAGGCGTAATGGAAGTCACAGGGCTGCCGAGTTTTATCCGTTTCTGAAAAGGAGCTACGAGCTTTCTGACATATTCCTTTGAGCCACCGACAACTGTCCGCCATGGGTGTTGAGTATCCAATCCTAAGAATCCGTGATTATGCCAAAAACGCATGAGAGTGATCGCAGGAAAATGTTCGATCTTCTCGGGCGGGCTGGACCAAACGGCAGCTGCCATAGGTGAAAGATACCAATCTAGGAAGTCTTGGCCATAGCTTCTAGCCTCAACGTACTGTCCAAGGGTGAGTTTGGTCTCCTCTTCCTGCTGAAGCTCAGCAACAGTCTCTTTGTTGAAGCGGTTGATCTGCATCAACATTCTCCAAAACCTAGGCTTCAAAAGATTTTTGCGTTGCCCAAATAAAAGATTTAAACTTCCTCCGTTAAATTCAAGCTTATCGGCGATGTGCTGAACGCTAAACGACATTGAGGTTGGTTTTGTCACAACACCGAGAGTCTCAAAAAGACGGGTCAGGAGCGGATAGGTTACCTCATTATAAACCATGAATCCCGTGTCGAGTGGGTCATTTCCCGCGTTTATGGTATTAGAATGTCCGCCTATTCGATCGTCTTTCTCGAAAAGTGTAATATCGTGATAGGGATGGAGAAAGTGAGCACATGCCATACCCGATATTCCCGAGCCAACAATTGCGATCTTTTCACGTCCTGCTGTCATGAGAGGCTTTGGCCCTCCTCTTTGATCCTATTCGGGACAGGCTTGAGGTCCCAAATTAAACCTGCCCATGATAAAGCCTTCAAACCGTAATAGGTAAGGTCAACTTCTTTGGCACGAAATCCTTGCCGGGCTGAATGGGGATAGCGATGGTGGTTGTTGTGCCAACCCTCACCTAAGGTAATAAGCGAAAGTATAAAAGAATTCCGGCTGTCATCTTTTGTTTCGTAACGGCGTTTTCCCCAAACGTGGGCAAGCGAATTGATAAAAAGCGTCCCGTGGAGAAGAACAGTTGTGCTGATGAAAAAGGTCCAGATGAAAAATTGCCACATGGTAACATTTAAACTTGGGGTAAATATCTCTAGAGCGGCTCCTATTGAGATCATGAGTATTCCGTAAATGAAGGGAACAATTTGATCAAATCGATTGAGAAAAACTAGCTCAGGATATTTTTTGAGATCTGGAATAACTTGGTAGTCTGTCGGGAAATTCTTCATGGAGGTTAACCAACCGATATGAGACCAAGTAAAACCGTGTTGAACAGGAGAATGCGCATCGATTTTTTCGTCCGAATGCTTATGGTGGTGTCGGTGGGTAGCTGCCCACCAAAGAGGGCCGCGCTGCATTGAGCTGTTACCTAGAAGTGCGAAAAAGAATTGAACCACTCGTGATGTTTTAAAACTACGATGAGAAAAGTAGCGATGGTAAAAGCCTGTGATGGCGAACATTCGCAGAAGGTAGAGAAAAATTGCGGTAGTAGCCGAGATCCATGAAAAACCGACTAGAAAAACCGCGAGACATCCAAGATGAAGAAAAATAAAAGGAAGAGTTCTTTCCCAGTTCACTTGGTCGGGTAGAGACTTTGGATTGGGCGCTTCGTCTCTACGGAAATCAGAATCGAGCCATTGACCGATCACCCGAATAGGTGTCGATAGCGATCTTTGCTTTCCCTGAGTTTCTTCAGCCATGCTCCACTTCTATTTCATTCGATTTTTGACGATTCCGATCATTCCACCAACGACTGGAATTTGTCCGAAGATATGTCGTCCTGAATCCCAGAAATCTTGGTGGAACACAACTTTACCACTTTCATTGAACCTCACTTGACTGATTCCGACCGAGTGGATTGGTTCTCCACCCGCTAGTTTTGGCGCAGCAAAAATCATTTCCCAACGAATGTAGTGATCAGCTCCCGAGCGAACTGAATCTAGGATATTTACTTCGAAAGACGTCATCGTTTCTGCTGTTTGGAGGAAGTAGCTTTGAATTTCGTCAGGACCGTAGTGAGTTGCAATGGTATCGTCGAGATAGGCGCCCTCGGCATATACGTTCGCGGTTTGGTCTTCGAGAAAGATCCGATCTCCGACGTTTTTGAGAAATTCGGAAAAACGTTGGACGGCTGCACCCTCTGCAGAGGAGTTGGCTAACGGCCCGGATTCTCCTGCTTTGGTCATTGCAGCGCGGTAGTCCTTAACAAATTGAGCGGTTTTGTTACCTTCCATTTTTGTGTTCAGAAGAATCCCAATCCCAATAAGGGAGAGAATTGCCCCACCGAAGAAAGTGGTCACAGGATGGGTGAGAAACGAAATCATGATTTGTTAGAGATAGGTCGGGCTGATTTTTTGATCCGCAAGTGGAAATGGACGAGATTCACAATTACGAAAGGCATTTATGATATCTGCGAAAAATGATGCTGCCACAAAAGGCCCCAAGGGTATCCGCGAGCCAGTCAGCTGGGTCATTACCGGTCCGATTTTCAAAAAATGATTGATGGAATTCATCCCAAATACCAACCAGTGAAAGAGAGAATGTGACGGTAAGGATGAGCCTGAGCCAAGACGGTCTTTTTGCTAAAAAAAGTGATGCTGAAAGAAGGCCGCTGCCGCCGAAAAAGAACCCAAAGTGGACGATCTTATCAAAGTGGGGAATATCAAAAGTAAATGTGCCTGGCGGATGAAATTTGTTTCCGTGGGACAGTAGATTGAGAACGACGAACCAGAGCGTGAAACAGCCAATCCAAAATTTAGGGCTTTGGCGAAGCCTTTTGGGAGTCATACCAGTGTTGAATTCTACCTGAGCTGGACTTACGAATCCTGCTCTCCGCTGCGACGTATCTCTTCCTCCATTCGTTCAGCGAGCCACTGTTTCATCATTGATTGGTAATTTAGAAATCGTGATCTTGCAATTCGCTTGATGCGAGAAAGCATTCGGGGATCAAATCGGAGGGTGATTGTGGTCGACTCTTTGGAGTCTGGGGCATGAACCGAGGCATTGATAAGTCGGGGGTCCAATGAATGCTCAGACCAAAATTGATGCTCCTGTTCATCGGTTTCAAAATCAGGAACGTCGTTCCAATCTGAGATGGTGTTCATTAAATAAAAGGGAGGTTATTTCATTTCAGCTAACTTTCGCTCATAATAAGTTTTCTCATCTTGAACAAGGTCGCGGGCTGAAACTACCCGCGCTTTTTTTCCATTTGACCAAAAAGAAAGAAACAGTCCCCGGCTTCCGATGGTCTTACCAATCAAATAGAACCGGGCTTCACCATCAGCGCGTTCGTTGTCGGGGAGAAGTCGAATTGAAAATGGATCCTCAAAAACCTCCTCGATCTCGTGGGGCTTGATCGATCTGGTGTCGAACGGAGTATCTGTGAAATCAAGTTCCATCGTTTCTCGGTAAAGAGAACCATACAAAATCCATGGTGGGAAGCCGCATCTTTCCTAGATCGTGATGACTCCATCAAACACGAAATCGGCAGGTCCAGTTAGGGTGACTTTCGAAAAACTACGATCTGGGCCTGGTTCGAATGCAATTAAGAGGGTTTCGCCGCCACGAACATCGATTCTGATTGGAGAAGGCGCACCGGTTTGGAGATGGTGAATGAGAGCGCAGGCGGTGATTCCCGTGCCGCACGCCAGTGTCTCTCCCTCGACTCCACGTTCGTAGGTACGGACTGAAAGGTGCTGCGATTCAATGATGCTAGCAAAGTTGACATTAGTTCCATTTGGTGCATACGAGTCATGATAACGAATTGCTGCCCCATTTTTAAGAATGTCGCAGTTATCGAGGTCCTCGACAAAAACGACGGCATGCGGAACTCCCGTGTTGAGATTATGGACTGGCCCAGCTACTTCGATCAGAGCTTCCATTCTCAGATCAACCGGGTCTGACATGTCTATGCAGACTTCGTCTCCGATTAATTCAGCTCGGAGCGTTCCCGCTATTGTTTCAAAGGTTATGCTTTTAAGATTGTTAGCGAGAAGGCGGGCGCTATAACGGCCGAAGCAGCGGGCACCATTACCACACATTTCAGCTTCACCGCCATCCGCATTATAGTATCGGAACTTAACATCGGCCTCACCTTCTGCGGGTTCTACGGCAAGTAGCCCGTCGGCACCAATACCGCGATGACGATCGCAAAGACGTGCGATTTGATCCTTGTTGAGATTTTTGTCGAGATCGCGATTGTCGATGATCACGAAGTCGTTTCCGGCTCCATTCATTTTGGTGAAATTTAGTATCATATCAGATCAGGCGGCGTGGGTTGCTTCGATGAGAGGGGTCACAAACTCCCTTAGTTTTTGGGCGATATTGGGATCATTAGCGTTTTCTTGGATCGTTCTCACAATTGCCGAACCCACAATTACGCCATCAGCGTAGCCTGCAACTTGGGCTGCTTGCTCTGGAGTAGTGATCCCAAATCCCACGCAAATCGGAGTCTTTGTGATTTCGCGGATTTTAGCGACTTGAGTGGCGATACTCTCCGAGGGTGCAGAATGAGCTCCAGTCACTCCGGTCCGAGAGAGGGCGTAAATGAATCCTTGTGACGATTTGGCGAGAGATTGCCGACGGGCCGGAGGGGTGGTGGGCGCAATGAGATGAATATGATGAAGAGCTTTTCCGTGGAGGAATTCAGGGTTCACTGCTGCTTGAGAAGGGGGAAGGTCAAGCAGTAGAATGCCATCTGCTCCTGCTGCTGCGGCATCGTTATGAAAGGCCTCGAAACCATAGGCGTAGACTGGATTCAGATAGGTGAAGAGGACTAGCGGAGTGTCGTGGGTTTTACGGAAGGCTTTGATAAGATCGATAATGCGATGCGAGCTCATTCCTGACTGGAGGGCGCGATCCGCTGCCAATTGATTGACGATTCCATCTGCCATAGGATCCGAAAATGGGATTCCAAGTTCGATGATATCAGCTCCAGCATCGGAGAGAGTATGCAGGATCTCGAGCGAACGATCAAAATCAGGGTCTCCACCTGCGACATAGGCAACGAAGGCTTTCCGGTTTTGTTCACGAAGGTGGGTGAAAGTGGTGTCGATGCGATTTGCCATAAACGAAAAGAACTTGGCGATGGACGGCAGAGGAGACAAGTCTATCCTCACCTCAGTCACATCTCTTTTAGGAATTATGCGCGCACGAATCATTAAGGACTTCCGCTTTGAGGCAGCTCACACTTTACCGAGTCTGCCTGCCGACCATAAATGTCGACAGATGCACGGCCATAGTTTCAAGGTTGAGATTCATGTCGAAGGCGAGGTAAACCCGGAAATTGGTTGGGTCTATGATCATAAATGTATCTCTGATGCCATGAATCCGCTGATTGATCTCATGGATCACAGTTATCTAAACGACATTCAGGGGCTGGAAAGTCCAACTATCGAGGTGATAGCGGCTTGGTTTTGGCGGAAACTTGAAGAGGATTTGCCAGGGTTATGTGAGATCGTCGTTTATGAGACACCAACCGCTAGATGTTCCTTTCGAGGTGAATTTTAAGGATCGGTGGAGATTTTTTGACTTGGAAGAATCTTTCGCCGTGAAACTTAACTCACTTCAATTGGGGTAAGGCGTCTCAAGCAAAATGGTCGACTTGCTAAATGCAAGCTCGAGAGCCAGTTCTTAAAGCCGTCATTCGATCGTAATCCGGGCTCCCTTTTTTGGGATAATCACAGAGCCAAGAAATTTGCCCTTTTCGTTTTCGATCACCCATGAATGGCCGACATGGCTTGGGATGATTCGATTTGAAGCTTTATCGACTTTACCGAAGGCCTTTCGTTGCCCTTGTTCGTTAACCCAGTAAACCTTTAGATGCTCGCTACTTGAGTTTTTAATAGCGAAGGGAACGCGGGTAGAGGACTTTCGTGAGGGAAGAGGTTTGTTCTTGCGGTCTAACTCAACGAGTGGAGCATTTTGCACGCTATTTGATCGCCCCGTCTGCTGGAGAGGAACTCCCTTTAATGGTCCTTTCGCTCGAAACTTCACGAGTATATCTTCGTATTCCTTTTTCTTCGCAAGGTTAGTGTGCTCGTATGGGTCTTTCGAGATGTGATAAAGTTCCTCCTCGTCATTTGCGTAATGAATATAGCGGAAGTCTTTTCCAGAAAGGGCATAGGCGTCGGGGCCTCGGAGTTGGGTGAGTGCGATATGGGGCCAGTCTAAATCTGGGTCTTTGAGTAAGGGAGAGAGGTCTGTGCCCGCAATGTTTTCGGGTGCGGAGATCCCTGACAGCGAAGTTAAAGTTTTGAATAAATCGATGGTAGAGACTGGTTGATCGCAGACGCTTGGATTGATGCCTGGGGCGAGAATCATCATAGGGACACGAGAGCAAGCGCGCCACCCTGTAAACTTTTGCCAATGTTCTTTTTCGCCAAGGTGCCATCCGTGATCAGACCAAAGAACGACGATGGTGTTTTTACGCCGTGGGGACTGATCGAGGGCATCTAAAACAGTTCCGAGCATGGCATCTGCGAAATGAATCGATGCAAGGTAACCTTGGAGACCAGCTTTCCATTCGCCGCTTTTCTGAATATGGGGGAAGTAACGATTTCGAGCCAGCGCTTGTCCAGCAGGCGGCACATCATCGAGATCATTAGGAAGGTAGCCGGGCGGCAATTGTATTTTTTCAAGTGGAAAGGGTGCGAAATACTTCGCTGGTACAAACCATGGTTCATGGGGTCGATAAAAACCGCAGGCTAAAAAAAATGGTTTATCAGTCGGAGGATTAGCAAGTTGCTTTGAAACCCACTCCGCGACCGAGTAGTCACCTCCGAATTCTTTATCTGAGATTTCAAGTGCCCCCCAATCGGTCTCGATATACTGCCAAGGACCGCCGCGCGGGAGTGAGATTGGTCGTTTTTTTGGGTAGCGTGTGAAAGGAAATGGATTGTCCTTCTCTTTTTCGGGGAAGTAGTTGTCCCATGACCGGGGATCGATGACATAATGTAGAATCTTTCCGGAACCAGAAGAGTGGTATCCGTGATTTGAAAAGAACCGTGGCATGAGAGTGATGTCGGGCATCACTTGTCTTAGCGGTTGCATGTTTTCGTAGAGACCCGATCGATATGGGGGAATCCCGGAAAGAACAGCGGCGCGACATGGGCCGCAAGCAGGGGCAGGGCAGTGGGCGTTGGTGAAGAGGACCGACTGGTTAGCAAGGCGCTGAAAATTTGGCGTGATACTCTGAGGATGACCACCTAGCGGGCTAATCCAGTCGTTAAGATCATCGACTGAAATGAAGAGGATATTGGGTTTGTCCGTAGTAGTTGCCGGAAGTAGACAAGGAGCGATTAAGAGAAGGAGAAGGGTTTTCATTTCAGGTCCAGCGGGTAGTTGATGTTTTTGTTTCGAGCCTTATTTTTACTTTTGGCTGACCGTTTTTTTAAGATCCACTTTTATGAGAAGCCTGCTGGTCGGTTCCATTCTTGATCATTCTGGGATAGGTCTTGGTCTGGGTAGCAGGTTATTGAGAGTTTCGAGTGGCGTCGAATGATTAAAGATTGTGGCTGTTGGTTGTTTATCACCACCCACGGGGTCGTTTGATGTGGGAGGCGACTGAGGTGCTCTAGCCACTGAGTTATCTTATGGATTGAGCCTGAGAGTAGTTTTATTTTTTTCTGCGAGGTTGAGATCTACGGGAAACCTCTTTGGGGCTTGAGGGGTCTAGATCTTGCTCTTGTAGACCCTCATAGGCGAAGGGGTGACCTTGTAATTTGACTGGAAACAATTGCATTAACGTTTAGAGGAGACGAGGGACTTGAGAGATGGGCTTTTCGGGATAAGCTCCCCTATGAAGTCTGAATTGGCATCCCCAAGGAAAGGTCCCCGCTGGCGTTTACTTTTGATCATGCAATTGGTCGTGGTTGCAGCGTGGTTTGTCCTAAAAAGTATTCCTCACTACGTCGAGCAGGGGTGGGGTGGAGCGTTGGATTTACTTCTTCTGGTCGCTGCAATAGGGATGGCGTTAAGTTGGCTCATTTTTTTCAGTAGGTTGCGCTGGAAACAGCGTGTGATTGGCATTGTGTTGATGTTGTTGCCTGCGGCTTTGGTGAGGATTGATGGGCACACTGGTAGCTTTTTCCCCCAACTTTCTTGGCGCTGGTCTAATCAATCGGCAACTCAGATGCCTGAAATATACGGAAGGATGGCTCAGGAGGGCGAGCTCATTAAAACTACTGGTCCTGGTTCGTTTCCACGGTTTCTAGGTCGAAATATGGATAACTGGGTAACGGGTGAACTCTTGCCGAGTGGCTGGGAGGGCAAAGTTCCAGAACAGTTATGGAGAATTGAAATGGGCGAGGGATGGTCGGCGTTCGCAGTAGCCGGAAATTTTGCTTACACGATGGATCAGCGAGGTTCGATAGAGACGACGATTTGTTACGAGCTTCTGACTGGATACGCCGTGTGGACCCATTCGGAAGACGTCAGATTTGAGGAGTCGATGGGGGGGGATGGGCCGCGGTCGACTCCGACGGTGGCCGATTCGAAGGTCTATTCGCTGGGCGCGACGGGTATCTTGACTTGTTTGGATGCCCGAACGGGAGCCTTGGGTTGGAGTAAAAATGTCCTCGAGGAAACAAATCAAAGTGTTCCTAAATGGGCTAAAAGTTGCAGTCCCTTAATCGTCGATGGTATGGTCATCGTAACTTTGGGAAGTAAGGCTGAGAAAAGTCTTGGAGCTTTTTCGGCTCTTACGGGTGAGTTGATATGGCGTTCTGGCGACTATCCGTCCTCCTATGCTTCACCCGTGGTAGCTACCTTAGCCGGGAAGAGACAAATCGTCGCTCTTCAGCAAAAGGCGCTGGCTGGATTCGAAATTGAAACAGGTAAAGAGCTTTGGTCGTTTCCGATCGGGAATCCACAGAGTAATTGCGCATCACCGCTCATAGTGGGTGATACCCTTATTACAAGTAGTGGATATGGATATGGGACCCATCGGATTCAGATCAAAAAGGATGAGACTGGATTTAAGGCAACCGAACTTTGGCACAGTCTTAAATTGAAGGCTAAATTTGCCGACATGATTGTAAGAGATGGTTTTTTATATGGGCTTAACGATGGACGGATGACTTGTTTGGATTTGGAAAATGGAAAGTCAGTTTGGCGCGGAGGGAATTATGGGCACGGCCAGATCCTTGGGGTTGGAGAGCATATCATCGTGCAGGGGGAACAGGGGGGGATTTCGATTCTCGAGCTCAGCCCAAAAGAAGAGAAGGTCGTCCTCGAATTTGACGCTCTAGATCACCGAACTTGGAATCACCCGGTTTTGGCAGGGCGAATCTTATTGGTGCGTAATGATCGAGAAGCCGTTGCCTTTAAATATTGAAAGGGTGCTAACAACTGATCTACCAGGCTACTTTTTGGTCGGGGTCCAATTAATCAGCGTTTTTTTGTCATGGTCCAAGAGTTTTAAGTTTTGGATCACGGCTGCTCCAGGGCCTTCTAAAACATCAAGGCGAAGCTGGTAGAGCCTTTTTTTGGTTTTAAGTTCGACCTCGATCTTTTGCGATTTAGGTGATGATATGATAGGAAAGCGGAGATGATTACCTTTTGGCAAGATGGTGGCTTGGTTGGTGGTGAAAAAGATTTCACCGGTTCCTTCCGTATCGGTTGTAAGGTCAAAACTTAGGTGGTAGGGGCCAATCGCGAATTCGTTGAGCTTGCGAATGTCGATAGCAATACCGGGGTCTTCTCCTGTGAAGGTTAGAAAGAGGGTATTGTCCTCGCGAACAATATTAGTATTTTTACGGGCCCGAATTCCGAAAGAATCTGATTTTTTGTGTTTACGTGATTTGGGTTGAATCGCTGCCGTTGGAGGATCGACCGTGTCTGAGAATACGGTCCACTCCCGGTTTCTTCGTGGTTTCTCGGTTGGGTTGTTTTTTGAATTGGCAAGCTTGGGCGAGTGGAGCACCTCTCTCGAGATCTTCTGCCATTGCGCGACCATTTTTCTCAAGCGATCGGGATGCTTTTTCGCTAAATTATTAAGTTCGGTTCGATCGCTCGAAAGATCGTAAAGTTCCCATTCCTCCCCTTTAAAGCTAACGGCCTTCCATTTCCCGTCGCGCAGGGCGAAGTCTTTTGCAAACTGAAAATGAAGCGGTGTTTTGCGCGAGATGAGTCTGTCCTCAAAGATGGGTGCGAAGGAGGTTCCTGAAACAGGGTGGAGTTCCCTTCTGGAGTGGGTCTTTGGTATCTTGGCGTTGGCAATTTGGGCCAAGGTGGGTAGGACATCGATAAGGTGAACAGGAGTGTGGGAGATTCCGCCAGGTTTAGTTTTTAGTCCGGCTGGCCAATGCGCGATGCCGGGACTGCTGATTCCTCCTTCAAATTGGTTTTGTTTGTAGTAACGAAATGGAGAATTACGCGCCCAGGCCCACCCGGTGGAATCAGCGAGAAAAGTATTACCGTTAGTTGGCTCGACGTTGAGAAGTGGTTTGCGGCGATCGTAGGGACAGGCTCCGTTATCGGAGACAAAGAGGATAAGGGTATTATGGAGTTGTTTGTTCTTTTCAAGATCTTCGACGAGGCGTCCGATTTCTTGATCAACACGATCAATCATGGCTGCTAGGGTAACCATGCGGTTGATTTCATACTTCTGTTGCCACGGAACAATCTTCCCCCATTCTCGAACGTGAAGAGGGCGTGGGCTTGGGCTGAGATCCTTGGGAAGAAGGCCCAATTCCTTTTGCTTGGCGATACGGGCATCACGAATTTTGTCCCAGCCGGCATTATAGCGCCCCTTATACTTTGCGTAATCTTCGGGTAGGGCGTGAAGGGGGGCGTGTGGAGCATTAAAAGCAAGGTAGAGGTAAAAGGGGTCCTTGGCCTTTCTCGATTCTTCCAGAAACTTGAGGGCAAAATCGACATTTGCGACAGTGGTGTAAAAATCCGTCTTGGGGATTTGCCAGGGGGTTCCGTTGAGTCGGAAGGTGGAGTCGCCCTTGAAAAAATTACAAGCTCCGCTGAGGTGTCCCCAATAGTGTTGGAAACCAAAGTCAGTGGGCTCCTTTTTGAGATGCCACTTTCCGGTCATGGCGGTGAAGTATCCTGCATTTTGAAGAACTTCAGCCGAAGTCACGGCGTGAGTGAGAGCGACATCGCCTGCCGCTATACAATATTGTCCGGTGAGAAGTGAGACCCGCGACGAATGGCATTTGGCGGTGTTGTAAAATTGCGAAAAGCGGAGTCCGTTAGCTGCGAGGCGGTCAAGGTTTGGTGTTTCGATTTCCCCACCATAGCAACCGATATCCGAGAATCCGAGGTCATCGACCATGATGACGACAATATTGGGGCGCTCTGATGAAAAAAGAGGGGTGATAAGTAGAGCTAGGAGAAGTCGAATGTTGGACATGGTAGGAGTACTTGAAAAAGGGATGCGATTGGGCTACCTTCTTTATTGGGATCAAAAGGGTCGATTTGCGACTTAGTTTTTAAAATGTTTATCTCTAAAATTGAGATGCTTTTCCCAATCATATTAGCATGAGATAATGCTTTCTATTGCGGAGGTGATAGGGTGTAGGGAATCCTCAAAGCCTTCCGATCGGAGACATATTTTTTGAAGAGTTCGAGAGTTTTTGAATGCTGTGTTTTGACCCAGTCTTTCTGAGAGTTTTCAGGTGGGGATTCAAGCGGGTTTGGAAGTGCTAAAGCCGAGGCCGGGCGCGCTAGATAGGATATGAGCGGAATGCGATCTCTGAGCATAGTAATGGACGTAAATTATTTCTAATGAGTTGGCGAGAGTCTAGGTGAGGCCTTCAAAGCAGTGCCTTCGCAGCGATCAAGGCGCAGAGTCTTCTTTTCTTTTTTGGTTTGAAGTCTTTCTTTTTTTGGCGGGTCTTCGAAAAGGAATTGCCGGCAACTTCAACGAGGTAAATCTTTTGAAATGTTTGTGGCTTGAACAGGAACGCTGGTCTGCGAGGATTACGAGCCTAATGAAAAGGCGATTACTTTCACTGTCTCTTCCGATTATTTTACTTGGTGGAATCTCCTTGTTTGGTGAGGAAAAAGCTGGAGTTAGTGAGGAGAAGAGTGTGAAGCCCGGAATTAACGAAAACTTTCTCGATCCCAAACTTAAGGTGGATGATTGGTTGAAAAGATTTGAAGTTGAAAGCCGCGAAGTTTTTCATGAGAAGGAAAAAGTTCTAGAAGCCTGTGGGATTAAAAAAGGGATGGTAGTGGCTGATATTGGGGCTGGGACTGGTCTTTATTCCCGGCTCTTTGCAGAGGCTGTGGGGCCGGAAGGTTGGGTCGCAGCAGTCGATATCTCAGCTCCGTTCTTAAAACATGTCGTGGCTCGCGCAGAGCAAGAGGGGCAGAAAAACATCACTGCGATCTTGAGTCCGGAGAACTCAGTGTCTTTGCCTCCAAACTCAGTTGATGTGGCGTTTATTTGCGATACCTATCATCACTTTGAATTCCCCCGTGGGACAATGAAATCCTTGATCAGATCTCTAAAACGAGGTGGAACGGTGGTCGTGATTGATTTTGAAAGAATTGAAGGAGTGACCCGCGATTGGCTTTTTGGGCATGTCCGGGCTGGGAAACAGGTGTTTCGAAAGGAAATCGAAGATGCAGGTTTGACCTTTGTTGAGGAACTGAAAATCGACGGTTTCAAGGAGAATTACTTTTTACGATTTCGTAAGGATTGATGTGTGTCGCCAAGGGTAGAGGCTTTGGCTTTTGGACGCTGACCTTTTTGGTCGTCGCGAACATGGTAGGGGCTGGGGTTTTTACAACTTCGGGATTTACGCTGGAGTCGCTCGGTGATCCTTGGTTCGTGATGCTAGCTTGGTTGGTGGCTGGGATTATCGCTTTGTGTGGAGCGTTCAGTTACGGGTTGCTGGTCAAACAAATGCCTGTTTCGGGTGGTGAATATGCCTTCTTGTCATCCTCGGGATTTCCCTTTGTAGGATTTGTTGCTGGGTGGGTTTCTCTCTTGGCGGGATTTAGCGGGGCGATCGCTTATGCGGCGCTGGCTCTTGAAGAGTATTTACCGGGTGACCTTCCTGCGAAGGTTCCGGCAGCAGGAGTGGTCGTATTGGGCGCATTGGCGCATGGCTTAAGTCGAGTTATTGGAGCGGCGACTCAGAACGTGGCAGTTGGGTTGAAGTTGATGTTGTTACTTGCGATTGTGGGATACGGAACTTGGAGTATGACCTCGTTGGAATGGCAGGGCGAGAACTCTAGTGATCCAAGGGATGGGCCGGTGATCCTAGGATTTGCTCAAGCTCTGGTTTGGATTTCGCTCAGTTACTCGGGATTTAATGCCGCGGTCTATTTGGCGGGAGAATCCAATTCAGCGAAAGTGGTGGCCAAATCCCTCTTAGCTGGCACCGCACTCGTGAGCCTTTTTTATCTTATCCTGAACGGGTTCTTCGTCCTAGCACCTCCGAGTGAGATCGTTGTAGGTCAAGCCGATGTGGCTGCAGTGGCGGCGGGTTGGATTGGTGGTGGGCGTTTTGAAAACTTTGTCCGGTTTGTTATTTTACTGGCTCTCCTGACATCGGTTTTGAGTATGATGATGGCTGGTCCGCGTGTTTACGGTAAGATGGCCGAGGATGGACTATTGCCCAAAGTTTTCGCAGTGCAGACCAACAGGGTTTGGCCTGCAGTTTCTTTGCAAATGGGCTTTGCTCTTATTTTAATATTTTTTGGCAGCTTACAGGACCTTCTTGGCTACCTCGGATTAACCTTGTCACTTTGTGCCGCAGCATCGGTTCTTTGTCTTTTTCTCGGTGCGCATCGGGGAGCTGTTAAGGGATGGAATGCACTTCCTCCTCTTTTGTTCATTTCTACCACCTTGATGTCGGTTATTCTTCTGATAATTCGTGATCCCTGGCAGGCCGTGGGGACGTTGGTAATCTTATTCTTAGGATCCGTTAGTTTTTTATTTTTGACTGGCTCGCGGCTCCGGGAATGAATCGCAAGGCTAATAGCCCCAGGGCGTCCAGAAAAGCGAAACCTCCGCTCGCGATGAGACGTCTGAGGGTAATTATTTGCAAATGAGACTTCGATTTAAGGGGAGATCAGGGACGGTTGTGGCACCGGCTCTTTGACGAGGATAACACTTGAAGGAGTTATTATATTCGTAAGCGGTTATGTTCTGAATGATCAAACGTTTTTAGTTAGCGCCTCCGTTGAGAATTCAAAATGTCAGCTTTAGCCTCCGGTGAAAGTCCACTTTCAGCGAGCCAAGTTTTCGCTTCTTCGGGCTTGCGGCGGTAGTATGCGAAGCCAACTTTTTTAAGAGATTCGTTCCGTATTGTTGGGTCTTGAATGTCTTGAGCCCATGCAATTGCGGTCTTGGGGTCCTGCCAAGCATATCCTTCAGCAAAGCCACGGATCGCGGAGTCACGTTTCGGTGAATTGGGCATAGAGAGAAGGTAATTGCCGGCAGCAATAGGGTCGCGATCCTCCCAGTCACCAAAGGCTGAATTGAGTCCTGCTTTTTGACCTTGCCCTTCTGGAAGCTTCTCGAGCCAAGAAACAGCTGCAAGAGGCTCGCGCTCGGCCCATTTTTTCCCGACCTCAGCAATGGCTCGGGTGGCATAGTCTTCGGCTGCAAATTCCTGTATCCAGCCCGCAGCGGATGCCGGATCAGTTCGAGCGTAGCCTTCGGCTATTTCTACCATAGCGGCGCCCTTTAGAGGTCCGTCTTTCAAGGTCGATGCCCAATTGGATGCGCCAATTGACCCTTCTTGACGAATAACTTCGTTGGCAACGGTTTCCATCAAACGTGAGGTGTCGCTTCGACCTTCAGCAAGAAGTTTTGAGACATAGTTTGTGGCTTCGTTGCGGTTACGATCGGCTAACCCAGCTACTACGCCTTTTTCTAGGTCGAGCCGCTTAGTCTCAAGCGTGTTGCCCGGGCCATACGCGAGCTTTTCAGGAAGTTGGTCGATGAATGCTATTGCACTGGTCGGGTCAGTGGATGCCCAACCACTGATAACGGAGTATAGGTCCACCTTTTCCATGGCGAGCGAGCTAGAGAAAGCAGCTTCACCTGCGATCGTGCCCCAAGCGTAATTGAAGTCGCGCCATTCAGAGTCACGACTACTAATACCGGAAGCGATCAATTCTTCGCGAATTTGAACTGCGTTTTCACCGGTCATTTTTGAAAGGAGGTGGCTGAAGGCAAGACGACGTTTGAGCTGACTGGGATGCTTTAAAGATATTGCCGCGAGGCTTTCGATTCCAAATTCTAGAAATGAAGTTCCTCCTATTGCCTTGGATATAGCCTCGCTTTCGATAGAATTGTTTCGAGGTGATGCGATCCGTGCCATCTCTGTTCCTGATAGAGCGGGCGGAGAAGGTTGATCAAGGGAAGCTTGATCTTGAATTTTTGATTTTTGACTGTTCGCAGTGGCTGACCTTTGCCAGTCCATGCCAACGAAAAAAGCAGTAACCAGCGCAATGGCCCAGAATCCATGAGTTATGACTACCTTCATCAACGAGCAAGAAATTAGCAAAATATTAAAAAAATACAAATCCCCAGCGAGGATTTTCCTGACTGGGGATTTGTGGATTAAGATTTTAAAAGATTAAGTTCTTATGTGGCTTGGCTCCCACGTGCCACGACGACTTTGCCGGTTCGAATGGTCTCGATGACTTCGAATTGACCGAGCATAAGAACGACAGCATCGATCTTGCTGGTGGTGCCCGTGAACATTGCGATCATAGAGTTCGGGCTCATATCAACAGTCTTACCGGCGAAGTGTTCGATGACCTGAAGAGCAGCTGAACGTTCATCTTTGTCCGCAATGATTTTCACTAAAAGCATCTCCCGAACGACTGAGTTTTCAGCGGTGTGTTCAAAACAGTGGATTACATCGATAAGCTTGTTCACCTGCTTGATGATTTGTTCGAGTCCCTGGGGATTTCCAGAGATGTCGATGGTCATTCTAGAGAAGGCTCCGGTGCGTCCCTCGGAGACAACGAGCGAATCTATATTATAAGCTCTCCGAGAAAAGACCTGACAAATGCGCATTAGGACTCCCGGGCTGTTGTTTACGAGAATGGAAAGCGTGTTTGAAGCTCCGCGAGCGGTGCTCTCTATTGGAGTGTCGGTAGTGACAATCGTTTTGGACATTTTAAAAGGGTGTTTAAGATGGTGAAGGGCTTGCACGCTTAGGTGGAGCCAACTGGCTTTGCCATTTGAGTTTTTGGCGGTTCAGTGATCATATCTTCAAGCGCAGCTCCAGCAGGAATCATTGGAAAGACGTTCTCGTATTTGACACATTCGGCGTGAATCAGAATGGGGCCGTCGTTGTAGGCTAGCGCTTCTTCAATCTTACGCTGACAGTCGGCGGGACGCTTGAAGTGGACACTGGGGATACCGTAGGCAGCAGCCAGCTTACAGAAGTCTGGATTGCCCTCGAGGTCGACGCCGGATTCACGATTCTCGAAGAAGAGTTCCTGCCATTGGCGGACCATGCCAAGATAGTGGTTATTGAGAACTACAATCTTGATAGGGAGCTTGTGAATCGCGGCAGTGGCGAGTTCAAAAAGAGTCATCTGAAAGCCACCATCGCCAGAGATCGAAATGACAGTCTTGTCTGGCTGGG
>JAKMGP010000141.1 GCA_022424905.1 Akkermansiaceae bacterium
CCCGGGGACTGGGGACTTCAAAGCGATCAAACAGCTCCTTTGCCTGATATTCGTGGATATTCATGCCGGGAAAGGACGGACGCTAGCCATGGAAACACCCCGTGCAATGCTTAATCGTGAGAATTACAAATCTTGAGACTATTTCTGACACCAGATGACCGCCTCAAGCGATCGATTAATGAATGGATCAAAGGATCCCTAAGCATTACCGATCGTGCTTTTATCTCCAAAAGGCACTCTAATTCCTAAAGATCGCGACTTTAGCACAGGAGGCTCAACCATTGGTATTTACAGCCTTAACTCGCCATCGTGTCAGCTGTTAAAGCTCTTGTTTTTTATTGGGTTAGCATTGGCTCACTCTAAAATATGGTCAAATTCCCAAAGCACCTTGGATTCCGAATCAACCCTTTTAAAATACCGCCCTCCGAAAATCTTACTATTTTCCCGAAAAGCCCCCCTTGCTTCTCACGCGCGAACGGTATATTTGACCTCTCCCGACAATAAAGAGCGGGTAAAATTTCATGATCAAGTGGACTCTCCAGAAAATCGTTGGCTCTAAAAACCAGCGGGAACTCAAGCGCATGCAGCCCTTGGTGGTACAAATCAATGAACTTGAGGAGGCCTATCAAACGGAATCCGAAGAGCAATTGCTCGCCCGCGTTAAAGATTGGCAAAAACATCTCCATCGCTACCTCCCACTTAAGCTCCCCACCAAAAGGCAGCTAGAAACCATGGACGACGAGGCGGTCTCCGAGGCAGCAGCTAGTGTTCAAAAAAGATTCGATGCCCTTCGCGACGAATTCCCCAATCTTCCTACCAGAATTAGGACTCGCGAAGAAATCGATGAAGCTAAGACCGCTTTCAACGACATCGATGAACAATTCCCGGCTCTCCGTGACAACTACCTCGATAAGATTCTTCCTGAAGCTTACGCCACTGTAAAAAACGGTGCTCGTCGTCTCTGCGGAACTGAGATTGAAGTGGTCGATAATATGGTCCCTTGGGACATGGTTCATTTTGATGTCCAACTCGTAGGAGGCATCTCGCTTCATCAAGGAAAGATTGCTGAAATGCAAACGGGTGAGGGTAAGACATTGGTTGGAACCCTTCCCGTTTTCCTAAACGCCCTCACCGGACTTGGAGTCCATCTTGTAACCGTCAACGATTATCTTGCTCGTCGTGATTCTGAGTGGATGGGTGCTCTCTTCAAATACCTCGGTCTAACCGTTGGGTGTATTCAAAATCAACAGTTTCCCGGCATCCGCCGTGAACAATATTATTGCGACATCACTTATGGAACGAATGCCGAATTTGGATTCGATTATCTTCGCGACAACGGCATGGCTGGCTCGACCGATGATCAAGTTCAGCGCGATCACTACTTCGCGATTGTTGATGAGGTCGACTCAATTCTAATCGATGAGGCCCGAACTCCCCTCATCATCTCCGGCCCCGCTGTGATTTCCAACACCGAGGAATACAAACGCTACCGCAGCGTGATCGAGCAGTTGGTCAAAAAACAAAACCACCTTTGCAACGAGCTTGCCACCGAGGCCAACGATGCACTTGCACGAGGCTACGATGAGGTCGCTGGACGCGCACTCTTCAAGCTGAAACTCGGTCAACCCCGCAACCGCCAGTTCATGCGCTGCATGGAAGATCCAGACACGCGCCGCCTCATTGAAAAGACTGAACTTTCATTCTATCAAGACGCCCAAAAGAAGGAACTATTCGCGATCAAAGAGGAGCTTTACTTTACGATCGATGAGAAAGGACACGACGCTGACCTCATGGAGATGGGTCGTGAGTTCCTCTCACCTGAAGATCCCGAGGCTTTCGTGATACCTGATCTTGCCTCTGACTTCGCGAATGTCGATGCCAACCCGGATTTGGACGATGAACAACGCCTTGCCGAAAAGGACAGAATCCAGACCAAAATGGATGCTCAGGGCACACGGGTTCACGCCATTTCTCAACTCCTAAAAGCTTATTGTTTATACGAGAAAGACAACGAGTATGTTGTTAAGGACGGCAAGGTAGTCATTGTCGACGAAAATACCGGACGCGAAATGACCGGACGCCGGTGGTCTGATGGGCTTCACCAGGCGGTCGAAGCAAAAGAAAATGTAGAAATCGAGCGCGAAACCCAGACTTACGCTACAATCACGATTCAGAATTATTTTCGACTTTACGAAAAACTCGGCGGCATGACCGGGACCGCTGAAACTGAAGCTGCTGAATTTCAGGATATCTACGGACTCGACGTGCTCCCCATCCCCAATCATAAGCCGAACCAGCGGAAGGATCACAACGACCAAGTCTTCAAAACCCGTCGTGAAAAATTCAACGCCGTTGTTGCAAAAATCCAACAATGCCATGAGGTGGGGCAACCAGTCCTTGTGGGAACCGCTTCGGTGGAAGCATCCGAAACACTCTCGCGAATGCTTCAGCGTTCAAAGATTACACATAAAGTTCTCAACGCTAAGTATCACCTTCAGGAAGCCGAAATCGTAAAGGCTGCCGGTCAGCTTGGTTCCGTCACCGTCTCAACCAACATGGCTGGACGCGGAACCGATATTAAACTTGGCCAAGACGTAAAAGAAGCTGGAGGACTCTTCGTCATAGGCACCGAGCGCCACCAGTCCCGCCGGACTGACCGACAGCTTCGTGGACGTTGTTCACGTCAAGGCGACCCAGGGTCTTCACAATTCTTCATCTCTTTTGAAGATGACTTAATGCGCAATTTTGCTGCTGCCGATCGCATGACCAACATGATGGAGCGATTCGGCATGGAAGATGGTGAAGCTCTCGAACACAAATGGCTCAACCGGTCAGTTGAAACAGCCCAAAAGCGGGTTGAACAAATGTATTATCGCCGACGGAAATACGTTCTCGACTTTGATGACGTAATGAATCGTCAGCGCGAAGTAGTCTATGGCTATCGCAACGAAGTCCTCAAATCAGAAGATCCGCGGGAACTCATTATGGAGCTTCTTGATCGCATTATCCCCGCCCAAGTGAGTTACTACATGGAAGAGCGTGATGAAGGTCAACCCGACTACATTGAACTTCTAAACTGGGTGAATAAAACATTTCCTCTTCACCTCTCCATCGATGAGGCAAAGTTTGAAACCCGCGATGTCGAAGCAAACTCAAAATTTCTCCTCGAACGAGTTCATACCGCCTACGAACGTAAGATCGAGATGGAAGATTCTGAGCACCTCGATTCTCTCGAACGCCACATCATGCTCAATGCTATTGATCAAAAATGGCAGGAACATCTTTACGCGATGGACTCACTTCGGGAAGGCGTTCAACTTCGGGCGCAAGGTCAAAAAGATCCTCTCGTGGAATATAAAATGGAGGCTTACAAGCTCTTCACCGCGCTCATGGATACGATTGATGAGGGGGCCGTTCATAATCTCTTTCGCTTCACCACGATCCGTGAAATTGACCCAGTTCTGGCCGATGTACCCCAACAGACTTCAGGCGGAAATGAAAACAATATGGCAGTCTCCGGCTCATCTAGTGTCGTTCCCGAAACCGGAAGCGGTTCCGATGAAAGCGGCTTAAAACTCAACCTTCCGAAGCGCCGCCCAATCGCCAAGGTCGGACGCAACGAACCTTGCAGCTGCGGATCAGGTAAGAAATACAAGCAATGCTGCGGTCGTATGACCGAGTAATCAGCGCGAGCGAATTAAAAACTTTCATTCAAGAGGCGCTTCCGCAGAAATGTTGGAGCGCCTTTTTTAACGAGCAAAATGAGAAAACCCGAAGATGAACTGACAGACCTCGAAGAGAGGGGGCTTCTTCGCGGGCTACGCCCAATAAGCAATCCAGATCTTCCAACCGTCGAACTACAAGGCCGAAAGCTCATCAACTTCTCATCGAATGATTATCTCGGTCTTTCCCAACACCCAACCCTTATTCAAGCCGCCACAAAAGCCTTGCAAGATTATGGCACGGGCAGCACAGCATCGCGACTCATTTGCGGATCTCTTGATATCTTCCACCAGCTTGAAGAAAAAATAGCGAGTCTCAAAAAGAGCGAAGCGGCGCTCACTTTCGCAAATGGCTTTACCACCGCGATGGGAATAATCCCGGCAATCATAGGTAAGAGCGACACTGTCATTCTAGACAAACTTGCCCATGCCTGTCTCATCGATGCCGCTAAACTCTCCGGGGCAACCCTTCGTATCTTCCCGCACAACGATCTCAATAAGCTCGAAAAACTCCTCACTTCTAGTAGTGGCCGTATTTTAATTGTGACAGAATCCGTCTTCTCTATGGATGGCGACCTTTGCCCTCTTTCTGAAATCGTAAAACTTAAGGAAAAGCACGGCGCCCTCCTCTTTTTGGACGAAGCCCATGCCATCGGGGTGCTCGGCCAAACCGGACAAGGGCTTGCAGAGAAGTTGAGCCTTCAGGAACAAGTTGATTTCCAGATGGGCACGCTAGGGAAATCTCTCGGCTCGGCCGGCGGCTATCTCGCAGCATCAAGGTCATGGATTGATCTTTTCATCAATAAAACCCGTTCCTTAGTTTATTCAACAGCACCGCCACCCTCACAAGCCGCTGCAAGCCTTGCGGCTCTCAATCTTTTGAATTCACCAGAAGGGATTACGAGACGCGATCGCCTTAAGACTTACTCAGACTCTTTTGGCTCCCCTACCCCAATCATTCCCAAGATTATTGGCGAAAACAGATCCGCGCTTGTGGCCTCGGATTCTCTCCTAAAAAGCGGTTTTTTAGTTCCAGCGATTCGATACCCCACCATCCCACGAGGAACAGCACGACTTCGAATCACCCTGAGCGCTGCCCACAGCCCGGAAAATCTCAGCGATCTTAAAGAGGCCTTGGCCTTGCTGTAAAAACACTACAAACTCATCACATGTCCAAATTTTCAGGAAAACGAGTTGTGATCACCGGAGCGGGTCGCGGTATAGGCCTTGCCATTGCTCACGCTTTCGCCGCTGAAGGAGCAAAGCTCGCCATCATTTCACGCAACCCCACAAGCTGTGGCGCCGCCGCCAAGGAAATTAACGCAGTTCACCCTGACTCAACCCGCTTTTACGCATTAGATGTCGCCGATTTTGACTCCGTGCAAGAGACCGGAAAAACTATAATCGAGGACCTTGGGGGAATCGATATTCTCATTAATAACGCTGGCGTAACGAGAGACGGATTAATTATGCGAATGAAATCGGAAGATTGGGACGCCGTTCTTGATACCAACCTCAAGGGTGCCTTCAACCTTGTGAAGGCTCTGCAACGTCCACTTATGAAAGGCACCGACCCACGGATTATTAACATCAGTTCCGTTATCGGGCTGATCGGAAATGCCGGTCAAGCAAACTACGCAGCTTCAAAAGCGGGGCTGATTGGTTTCACTAAATCAGTGGCTCGCGAACTTGCTGGGCGTAAAGTCACATGTAACGCCATTGCTCCGGGTTTTATTACCACCGATATGACAGACGAACTTTCTGACGACCTCAAACAAGGGATCATCGCAAAGGTCCCCCTCGCTGATTTCGGCCAAGTTGACGACATTGCCAATGCCTCGCTTTTCCTTGCCGGGCCAGAAGCCCGCTACATCACAGGCCAAGTGCTCGCCGTCGATGGTGGCATGACCATGTAAATTAATGACACTTCTCTTGATTCGTCATGCTACCGCCGCTGCTCATGGGCTAGCTGGTGGTGACTTCGTCCGAAATCTTGTCGAAAAAGGTCACGAACAATCTCAGCGCGTTGGAAGGTTTCTTAAGAAGCATGAGCTTACACCTGATGTCGTTCTTTCAAGCCCCGTCTTGCGAGCAAAAGAGACAGCTAAAATCTTAGCCGCCGAAGGCTGTCCAAAACCTATCACCGAACCATGGCTCGCTTGCGGGATGAGACCAGAAATCGCTCTTCAAGAGCTCAAGGCCTATCAGCAATTTAATCGGGTCGCTATGGTGGGCCATGAGCCCGATTTTTCAGCTCTGGTCGAGCATATCTTGGGTGCAGAAACTTACTCCATCCGCGTCAAAAAAGCCTCAATCATTTCACTGGAAGTGGGACGCCATCCCCTACTTAATTTTAGCATCCCTTGTAAATTACTGAAATAGTTCACTTCACGAGGGATGAGGCATCAAAAACTTTACCATGAAAAGTTCAATGGAATCGGCTCAATCACCCCCATAACGGCTCAAAAACGATAAGGGAATTGAGATCAGAAATCTCTGCGGCGGCAAGGATCATGCAAATCCTGTTCAACCACCTCTTATCAATCGTCTATTCCCTCAAAACTAACTATTCCTCAAATTTTCCCTAATTTTTTCTGAAGTAATCCGTTCAAATTGAAGAAAATCAGTAGATCTCTTCGCTGGTCAAACTCCATTTTGATCGGTATTTTTCTTTCAACTCAAGGTTAGATCCGTCCTCCAATCCCATTATGAGCTTACACGCACAACTTTCACCGGAAGCCCAAGCACGACTTTTGTCCCAACAGCGGATGTCGACCATCACCAGCTTGATCATCGCTCTCTTGTTAATGGTCCTTGTTGGATTGATCCTTTGGATTATTGCGATGAACCTTCCTGCTAAGAATATTCCGCAATTGGTTAGCTATAACGGGACCCCTGAATCCGAAGAAAATCTCAAACAAAAAAAGGTTCAGACTCAAATCGAGCGGAAACCTGCGGCACCTTCAGCTTCAATGTCCAAGGTCATTGCGGCGAATACATCATCCCCTACTGCCATTCCAGTCCCAGAAATCGACGTCCCTGACCCCAGCACTGACTTTGGTGATGGAAATGACTTCGGCGACGGTTGGGGCGACGGAGATGGATCAGGTGCCGGTGGTGGGTTTGGTAATATCCCAACTGCCATGAAGAAGCGTTGCTCCAAGGCCGACCGCCTCCAACGTTTGACTTCGAGCGGCGGAACCGAAAAATGTGAAGATGCCGTTGTCGCAACTCTTCGCTGGCTGAAAAAAGAGCAAAACGAAGACGGCTCATGGTGTGGCCAACAGCAAATCGGCATGACGGGTCTTGGGCTCCTGACCTTCTTGGGTCACTGCGAGACCGCAGGCTCGGAAGAGTTTGGCGAAACTGTCCTCGCAGCGATTACCTTCCTAGTTGACAAGGCAATGAAAAATAACGGCAAGCTTGCAACTGACTTCAAGAACAATCACTGGTGCTACGAGCACGCGATTGCCGTTTATGCTTTAGCGGAGGCTTATACCCTCTGCATCAAATCTTTTGGAGAGAATATTAACCAGCTAGAAGATGCCGTCATGGCTTCCGGACAATTTCTGATCAACAGTCAACACCAAGGTGGTGGCTGGGACTATGCTTACAGTGAGGACAGCCCTCGAGGCGGTGATGTTTCAATCGTCGGATGGCATCTTCAAGCCCTTAAGGCCTGCAAATACACCGGCCTTGATTTCGCAAACCTAACGCGTTGCTACAAAAAAGGACTGGATTACGTCGAGCGATGCCAGCTGGCAAGTGGAGCTATTGGATACTCTGGCCCAAACGTCCACGGTGGATCTGACGGAACCACGCTTGCTGCTGTTGGCGCTCTTTGTTTCCAGATTTGGAAATCTTCCGCTAGTAAAGTTGCCCGCAAAGCCGTCCGCTTTATGGACAAAGAGATGAAATTTGATTGGAATACTGCAGATTCAGACCTCTATGGACACTACTATGCGGTCCAATGCATGATTAACAATGGTGGACCTGAGTGGGAACGCTACAATAAGCTTTTCCGAGATCAGGTTCTCGATAACCAACATAAAGACGGTTATTATAAAGTCGTCGGTGGTGGAAATAAGATTAACGCGGTCGCTGGATCATTTGCCGGTGATGGTGGTTACGGTCGCCACTATCGTGCCTGCCTCGCAACCTTAATGCTTGAGTCCTACTACAGATTCCTTCCCGCTACGGGAGCGAAGACCAACTAAAATTTCTCTTTTTATTTCTCAAAAGCTGCGCCTCTGGGGATGCGCAGCTTTTTTCTTTGTCGAAAAGCCTTATTTAGGTCTAAATCTTAGGGGATGCGCGATTAAGAGTATTTTCTAAGAAAATCCCGAGTTCAGTCGTTCTCGGTGCAAACAACAGACTTCCTCTATTCTTCAAACCAAACTTCGACTTCTGTCCCCCAGTAATCTGAGATCTAAATTCCTTTTCCTACTATAACTCTATGAGCCTACACGCGCAACTTTCACCAGAAGCCCAAGCCCGACTCGCGGCCCAGCAACGGATGTCGACCATCACTAGTTTGGTCATTGCTCTTTTACTTATGGTGCTGGTAGGACTGATCCTCTGGATCATTGCAATGAACCTGCCTTCTAAGAATATCCCGCAGTTAGTCAGCTATAACGGGACCCCCGAGTCCGAGGAAAATCTCAAACAAAAGAAGGTTCAGACAAAGATTGAGCGCAAACCTGCTGCACCTTCAGCTTCAATGTCTAAGGTCATCGCAGCCAATACATCATCTCCCACGGCTATTCCTATTCCAGAAATTGATGTTCCGGATCCAACTACTGACTTCGGTGATGGAAATGACTTCGGCGATGGTTGGGGTGACGGAGATGGATCCGGCGCTGGTGGTGGGTTCGGTAATATCCCGACTGCCATGAAAAAGCGTTGCTCTAAGGCCGACCGCCTTCAACGACTCACTTCCAACGGCGGCACTGAAAAATGTGAAGACGCCGTTGTCGCCTCATTACGCTGGCTGAAAGAGAAACAAAATAAAGACGGTTCGTGGACAAGCCGATCTGTCCCTATGACTGGACTTGCTCTCCTTGCCTATCTCGGACATTGCGAAACCGCAGGGTCGGAAGAATTTGGCGATACCGTTCTCGCTGCCATTACCTTTCTTGTCGATAAATCCATGAAAAATAACGGCAAGTTAGCGGATGATTTCAAGGCGAAAAGCTGGTGCTATGAGCACGCGATTGCGGTTTACGCCCTTGCTGAAGCTTACACCCTTTGCGTGAAGTCCTTCGGCGAAAATATCAATCAGCTGGAAGACGCGGTCATGGCTTCCGGCCAATTCCTCATCAATAGCCAGCACTCAAATGGTGGCTGGGCCTACTCATACGTCGAAGAAGGTGGGCATACCGACACCTCAATTGTAGGGTGGCAGCTTCAGGCTCTTAAGGCCTGTAAATACACCGGTCTTGATTTTGCAAACTTAAGACGATGCGTCAAAAAGGGTCTAGACTACATGGAAACCAAGCAAGCTCCTAGCGGAGCATTCGGCTACTCTAGCCCTTCGATCCGCGAAGACGGAACCACCCTTGCGGCTGTCGGTGCACTTTGCTTTCAAATTTGGGAATCTTCCGCAAATCGCCAAGCGCGTAAAGCAGTGAAGTTCATGCATGAAAACATGAAACTTGATTGGAAGACCAAACACTCAGATCTCTACGGCCACTATTACGCAGCTCAAGCGATGATCAACAATGGAGGGAAGGAGTGGGAAAAATACAACGAACTTTTTAGAGACCAAGTCCTCAACAACCAAAACAAAGATGGTTCATACAAGTCAGTCCAAGCAGGGCACGGTCTTAACGGAGGTGGTTTCGCGGAACACTACCGCACCTGCCTTGCAACCCTAATGCTCGAGTCGTATTACCGCTTCCTACCAGGGACAGGGCAAAAGAACTAAGACCACCTCGGCACATTTCCATTAAAAGCCGCTCAGCTTAGGTAAGGAGTTTTTAAGCTCGTAATTTCTCGCTGGCACTGGCAAGCAACCAAAGCGCGTCAGAAAGTCGGTTCAGGAAAATCCTGACTTCAGCAGACGCCACTTCATCTACAACATCCCAGCTCCGACGCTCCGCTCTTCTTGCGACTGTCCTAGCAAGATGAATCCGGGCAGACAATTCCCCTCCTCGCTCCCCGGGCCTCAACCAGCCCTTAAATTTTTCCTCCTTCTCAATTGAAGCGCTCCAGTCCTCGAGCCACTGGATTTCCGTTATTGAAATACGTCCAAAACCAGCTTTCTCATACTCGATCTCCTTCCCAAAGGGCATTGCAAGCTCTCCCATCAAGGTCACTAACCACTCTTGAATCTGATCAATTGCCCTAGCTATCTCTCCATCCAAAAGAACCCGAGCAATTCCTAGATTTGCGTTTAATTCATCAACAGCCCCCAATGCCTCTATCTGAGGATCTCCCTTAGAAACTTTTCCTCCAAACAATAAATCAGTAAACCCCCTATCCCCCCTTTTTGTCGTAATACTCATAGCTTGAGGTATTTTCGCCTTTCCTTCGCTCCCGTCCACTACGAAACTCACCGCAATGCAACGTCGCCACTTCATACACAACTCTTTTGCGGCCCTCACTACCGCAGCCCTCGCAGATCACCATGGTAAACACCCCACAACCACGGCTGAAGATCTCTTCAAGATCTCTCTCGCCCAATGGTCTAATCATCGGGCTTTAAAAGGGGGTAAAATGACCAATATGGATTGGCCCGAATACACCAAGAAAACCTACAACATCCTTGCACTTGAATACGTAAATCAATTCTTTAAAGACAAGGCAAACGACAGGAAATATCTTGGCGAACTCAAAAAGCGGGTCTCCGATCTTGGCATGACAAACGTGCTGATCATGGTAGATGGTGAAGGACATATTGGCGCCGGTTCTGATCAAAAACGTCAAAAGACCATCGATAATCATAAGAAATGGGTGGAAGCAGCCAAACGGCTTGGATGTCACTCGATCCGTGTAAACTCCCACGGAGAAGGCAAGGATGATGCCGAAAAAGCAGCGAATTGCGTCAAGGGCTTAAGCTCCCTCTCTACTTTCGCCCAAGATCATCAAATTAATATTATTGTGGAAAACCACGGAGGTCTCTCTTCAAACGGGGCCTGGATGTCAAAAGTCCTAAAGGATGTCGGACTAGATAACTGCGGCTCTCTACCCGATTTCGGTAACTTCCACGGATATGACCGCTACAAAGGCCTTAAAGAACTCATGCCCTTTGCTAAGGGTGTTTCCGCAAAGTCACATGAATTCGATGATAAAGGCGAGGAGACCAAGACTAATTTCACCAAGGCTTTGGGAATCGTTCTCGATCATGATTATCATGGCTGGGTTGGAGTCGAATATGAGGGTCGCAAACTCTCTGAGGATGAAGGCATCAAAGCCACCAAAGCTCTACTTGAAAAGAGCCGGGCTACTCTTCACACAAAGAAAAAGTAACTTCTCCAATTTTAGTTCGACCGTGCGCCTTTGGGTGCACGGTCTTTTTTACGATTATCCAACCGAACCCTAATGCAAAAGCATGAAAACCATTCAACTTAGGACGATGGGAAGTCTCATCTCCAAGAAAAAACCTCTTTAAAGGCCGCCTTTTTGAAATATTTGCCATCACCCACACCGTCCATCTAAATGATGGAATTGTTGCTATTCCCCTTCATTTTTTTAACGCTTGTTGGTTCTGCCCTGGGTGCGTCCAACAAGAACGAATGGCAAATCGTTTGGTCGGATGAGTTTACTGGGACCGGCCACCCTGACCCCGAAAGATGGGGCTACGAATCCGGCTTCGTCCGCAATGCCGAGAAGCAATTCTACACGACTAAAAGGCTGAAAAATGCCAGGCTTGAAAATGGGCACTTAATCATCGAGGGGCATCGCGAGATTTTTGCAGCCTCTCATCTTTCAGATACCCCCTCCAAAAAGCTCCCTAAAATTGAATACACCTCAGCCAGTCTCCAAACCAAGGGTTTGGCTTCGTGGAAATTTGGTAAAATCGAAGTACGTGCCAAGCTACCGAAGGGTCAGGGAGTCTGGCCGGCCATTTGGACACTTGGTAACAACATCCCACAAGTCGGGTGGCCAAGCTGCGGAGAAATTGATATCATGGAATTCGTTGGTAAAGATCCTGGGGGAATCCATGGTAATGCCCACTTTCGCCAAAATCGCAAACACGCCTCAGACCATAAAATGCGGAAAACCAAAAATATCTGGGAAGATTTCCACACTTACTCCATCGAATGGGATGCCAAATTCATTCACTTTGCTTTTGACGGAAAACGCTACCATAGCTTCAGAGTAGCAAAGGCAGAAACCTCTGACGGAAATCCATTTCACAAACCACATTACCTAATCCTTAACCTCGCTTTAGGCGGGACATGGGGTGGGAAGATTGACAATCTCGATCTTTCCAATCCGCTATCTCATCGACTACGTTCGTGTTTACCAGCAAAGGTAGCATGATCGTATCACATCGTTCCTAATCATGCCTTTTGACCAGCACTGTCTATCTCCCAGAAGAGCCTTATGCCTTTTTATTTCTTTTGCCACAACGCTCACCGCTGCTCCGGTTGCAAACGATGACACTTTCGCGGTAGACGAAGACGGGACTTTGACCATTTTAAAGGGCGGGACAATCCTCTCTGCCACCTTTGAAGCAGGGCGCTCAGTTCTTTCCCCAACTTGGGAATACCTTGATCGCATTGAAAATGAAAATGGCTTCAATCAAACCTACCCCCAAGACGCCAACGGACTCATTTGGAACACTCCGCAATTTGCGACCGCGACTTCTGCCAATGGACCATGGTCTACAGGAGATGCTCCATTTCAAGGAGGTCTCATCGATGGGTTTCCTCCCGGAACACCTTCCGTCTTGGAGGGACTCGGAGCAGCAGGGAATGATCAAAACCTCATAACCACCTATCTCTTTCGCCAAAATTTTTCGCTTAGCGCTCTCCAAGCCACCGAGACCTTCTGGAACCTTGAACACTTAATTGATGATGGAGGAATCATCTACATCAATGGCACCGAAGTCTTTCGAAGCGACACGATTCCTGCCGGACCAATCAACACGAATACCCTCATCCAAACCGCAGATGAAAATAACTTTGGAAACGCACGCCTCAATCTTTCTGGCATCCTTCAAGAGGGAAATAATACGATTGCGGTAGAAGTTCACCAAGCAAGTTTAACCAGCTCCGATGTTGGATTTTTTATAAACCTCGTACCCACTTCCGAATCACCTCTCTCCGGCTTCACCTACCTTGATGACGCTTTCAACAATACCTCCCGCCCTAATAATGCCAATGGCAACCTCGATCCGAACGGAGGTTTTACCGGCGGAGCACTTTTTGTAGAGGTCGGTCGTCGGCTCAACAACAACCCATCGACCTCAGGGGGATGGCAGCGTAATTTTACTTTGGAAGCACCGGCCGACGCTACCATTTCGTTTCGTTACCGCATTACTTTTTCGAACGACTATGATGCCGATGAATATGGTGAAGCCCTCTTTGAAATAGACGGTGTCCGTTACGGAACTGACATCAACAATTCACTCACCCGCTTTCGAGGCGATGGTAATGGAGGAGCCGGCTTAGATGATTCAGGATGGCAGGAAGCAAGTTTCACCATCTCTTTGGACGCCGGAGATCACAGAATCGTCCTTGGAGCATTCTCCAGCAAGTCAAACTCAAGAAACGAAGTGACTAATACCTGGTTCGACGATATTGAAATCACAGTACCTTCGAATGGAGGAGGCGTGCTTAGCAACGATACCGGCAGTGAACTCGAAGCCATCCTTCAAACCCCTCCACTCAACGGAACTCTAAATTTCAACTCTGATGGCACGTTCACCTACCAACCATCTCTTAATTTCAATGGTAACGATACCTTCACCTACCTTGCCCGTGATGCTAGCGGCGATTCACTCGCAGCCAATGTTATCCTAGCTATCACTCCCATAAATGATCCACCAATCGTCCTACCCGAAATCTATTCAGGCACTGAAAATACAATACTTAATCAATCCGCCCCCGGTATCCTTAGTAACGACACCGACCTAGAAAACGATTCGATCTCGGCCGTGCTAGTCAACGATGTAAGCGAAGGCACTCTCAATCTCAACACGGATGGATCATTTAACTACAGCCCAGACCCTGGTTTTTTTGGCACTGCGACCTTCACCTATCGCGTAAGCGATGGCACCGATGTATCCGAGCCAGTATTGGCAACATTTGAAATCGCACCCATCAACGACCCACCAATCGCATTCAACGACAGCTATGATACTCTCGAAAATATCCCTCTTGAAATCATCTCCACCAAGCAGGGAGATCAAATCGTCTTCGAAAGCAACTTCAACTCGACGGGCTTATCACCTTTGATCACAGGTTCTGGAATGCTGGAGTCGGTTCAAGGTTTCGAAGGCCGTGGAAATGGGGATAACATCTTTTCGAATCAATTTCTCCGAAATCAAGCACGCGGAAACCCATCAGAGCCTACCACTCTCACCCTTGAGAATTTACCGCGACATCAGTCGCTGGATCTGGAATTCCTTTTGGGGGTCATTGATTCGTGGGATAGTGATGAACGCTTCACCATTACAATTGATGGTGTGGAAATTTTTGCCGAAACATTTAGAAATATTGGCAACGGTGGATCGTTTGGCTACCCGGCCAGATCCTTAATCTTTCGAGATGAAAACATCGGATTCAATTCAACTCCGTCCGCCCTCGATGCGGCCTATGACATGGGACAAATCCCGTCATTGAGCAATATTCCTCACACCGCATCTAGCGCTACCATTCGCTGGTTTGTCACAGGTGATGGTTGGGAAGCAGGATCCGACAAGTCTTGGGCAATTGATAATTTAAAGGTCATTATCACACCTGGCCCCACTGAAGCTTTGGTCTCCGCTGGTGCCAACTGGGCCTATCTCGACACAGGCGCGGACTTAGGAATTGCATGGCGTAATACCAACTTTAACGATTCCAACTGGGCCACCGGACCAGCAGAACTTGGCTACGGTGATGGAGACGAAGAAACCACCATTTCCTTTGGTGAGAACTCTGATAACAAGTATATCACCACCTATTTTCGTCATGATTTCACGATTACGGACGCTTCAGATTTTTATAAGTTGTTTGTGGGCTATGTCCGCGATGATGGGTGCGCGATTTATCTGAACGGAACACGCGTAGTGCTCGACAATCTCGATCCAGACGCCTCGGCAACGGAAGTCGCTCTCTTGAACCCTGGACGCACTGGTGAGAGAGTTTGGAATGAGACTGAAATTCCCACGAGCTTGCTTGAGGAAGGAAAGAATGTTCTAGCAATTGAGGTTCATCAAGACGACGGACGCAGTAGCGATATCAGCATGAATGCCTACCTTCTTGGGAGGCGTATCCGCGCCGCAGGTGTTACAGCTAACGATACTGACCCAGAAAATGATCGCCTTGTCGCCGAGCTGCTTTCGGGACCACAGAATGGCACAATCGATTTTAATCCCAATGGAACCTTTCTTTACATTCCCGGACTCAACTATGAAGGGTCGGATACTTTCACTTATCGTGTCACCGATGGGGAATTCTTCACTCCCGCCGCTACCGTTAATCTCAATATCATTAGCGGCCCCAACGATTTTCCTGAAACGAATCCCGACACCTACTCGACTATCGAAGATAACCCCCTGATTGTCGCGGGATCCTTGGGAGTTTTACAAAACGATTCTGATCCAGAAGGGAGTGACCTGAACGCCATCGTCGAAAACCAACCGGCTAATGGAACCCTTGCCCTAGCAGACGATGGAGGCTTCACTTATACCCCTTCCTTTAATTTTTTCGGGGGTGATTCCTTCACCTATCGAGCAAACGATGGATCCGACTCCAGCCGTCCGGAAACAGTTATCATAGATGTCGCGCCAATAAATGATGCGCCGAGCGCCTTACCCGAAAGTTATCTGACGGCCCCTCTGAAACCTCTCACAGTGAAGATCGCCGACGGTGTGTTAAACAACGATTCGGATCTCGATAACTCCAGTCTAAAAGCAGCTCTCGTTTCCACGACTTCTTCGGGAATCTTAAATCTCATCCAAGATGGCTCATTCACTTATTCTCCCGCTTTAGGATTTTCGGGAACTGATACCTTTACCTACCAGGCAAGTGATGGTCTGCTTGAATCAGACACAGTTACCGTCTCAATACTTGTAAATGCCCCACCAATTGCCACCGATAACTCCTACTTAATTTCTGAAGATTCACCTATGATCCGCCTGGGGGCAGAGGGGATTCTTGCCAACGATTTAGATTCAGACCTCCTTACCGCGATTCTTGTTTCCGAGCCTATCAATGGCACTCTCACTCTCGGAGAGACTGGTGGTTTTATTTATATTCCTGACATCAATTTTAGTGGAACAGACGCCTTCACATATCGCGCAAGTGATTCATTTCAGGAATCCAATGAAGCCACGGTCTACATCACCGTGGAGCCCGTTGATGACCCTCCACAAACACAAGCAGATCACTATGAAACACAAATCGGTGAAGAACTGATCATTAAAACAAGTGAGGGAGTCCTCACCAACGATTTTGATGTCGAGGGCAAAGCTCTTACTGCTACCCTTTCAAAAAATGTCAGCAATGGGACTTTGAACCTCTCTGCAAATGGTTCATTCACTTACCAACCGGAACCTAACTTTTTTGGTTCTGATACTTTTTCCTACATCGCCAACGATGGAACACTGGACTCGGGAGAAGTCGAAGTTGAAATCGAGGTCAATCCCTTCGCTAAAAACATCGTTATTAATGAGATAATGTTCAATCCAACTTCCGGAAATGAGCTGGAAGAATTTATCGAACTGGTGAATATTGGATCCTTGCCAATCTCTATTGATGGCTGGCAGTTAGATAGCGGTGTTAACTTCACCTTCCCTGATGTCACGGTGGCAGCGGGCGAATTTCTGGTTATTAGTGCAGACACCACGACCTTTGAGGCAACCTATGGTGCTATTCCAAACGTGCTTGGAAATTGGACTGGAAAACTGAGTAACAGCAGTGAACGTCTCCGGCTTATTGATGACAACGGAGATCAGGTCGATGAGGTTCGCTACCACGATCAGGGAGATTGGGCTCGAAGGGCACGAACTAGTGTTGGTAACGAACCTGGCTGGGACTGGGTTTCTCCCGCTGATGGGCAAGGAAGTTCGCTAGAACTCATCGACCAAGCCTTGAGTAACAAACAGGGACAGAACTGGGGGTTCAGTAACGAAAACCTACCCAGCCCCGGTGCCGCCAATTCCATGGCATCTCGCAACTCAGCGCCCTTTATTCTAGATCTTGCACATCGTCCAGCCATCCCCACTTCCTCTGACTCCATCGGAATCATCGCTGAATTAAGGGGCGAAATCGGCGAGATAATTAGTGGCACCCTTCACTACCGAATTTCCGACCGAAATCCTGAGCCGTTCCAAACCACTCCCATGTTCGACGATGGCGAGAATTACGATAGCGCACCAGGTGATGGTATCTTCGGAGCGATACTCCCCCCTCAACCAGACGGAACTGTCATTGAATTCTACGTCGAATCCAGCGACGGAACCAATACCCGGACCTGGCCAGCCCCCGCTGACAATGGGCAAACCGCTAACGCATTACTTCAAGTTGACGATGAGGCTAATACCTTCGACCACGCCTTCTATCGGCTCATCATGCCAACCCCCGAATTTAACCAATGGCGCGACATCCGACGACAAAGCAATGCTCAGATGAATGCAACCCTCATTCTCGATGACGGATCTGGACCAGAAATTCGCTACAACGCGGGAATAAGAGTCCGTGGCGCGGGTAGTCGAAATCATGACCCTGTCCCCATGAGGGTCACCCTCCCTCGGGATAATGAATGGAACAACATGACGACAATGAACCTGAACACCAAGTTCACCTACCTTCAATTTCTCGGCATGAAGCTGTTTGAAGCGTCGGGCATGCAGGCCCCAGATACCTTTAGAGCACAAGTCAGAATCAATGGAGAAAACATCGCTCGTGACGATGCATTCGACTACGGCTCCATAGTTCATGTTCAACCTCTCTCTGGTGAATTCCTTAAAGAAAAGTTCGAACCCGATGATGGAGGCAACATTTACAAAAAAGTCAGACCTGACCGTGATCTGCGCTGGAGAGATGGGAACATAGGCAGATACGAATCAGATGGCTGGAGCAAGCAAACCAACAGCAGCGAAAACGACTGGAGCGATCTCGATGAAATGCTTCGCATCATCAACAACGCGTCTGAAGATGACGATTTCATTGAGCAACTCGAGGCCTCAATTAACCTTGATCAATGGATGAATTGGTTCGCCGCCATGACAATCCTCGCCAACGGGGAAACTAATATTAGCAATGGGGCAGATGACGATTTTTCCGTGTATCGCGGCCTCCAAACCCCTCGCTTTGTCCTCCTCCCCCACGATCTAGACACCATCCTCAGCATCGGTGATGGTAGCAGTATCGATGATCCAGAGCATACGCTTTTTGATATGATCGGTGATGATGACATTTTGGATCCATTTGTTCCGATCTTCACCAACCCACTCATCATCGAACGCTACTTCAAAAGTCTTCGCAAGCTACTCCAAACTAGCTTCTCAAAGCCGGAGTTTGATGAACTTCTCGATAACAGCCTCACGGACTGGGTGCCTCAGCCCCGGATTGAGCAAATGCGAACTTTTATGGATGCACGGAGAATTTTTATTGAAAATGAAATCGCTCCAACCATTGGACCTCCCGAATCTCTCCCACTCGCGACAAGCACGAGCAATCTTGAGTCGCCCCACGGATCTCTCTACCTGAGCGAAATCCTCGCTGTAAATGATTCCACTCGAAAAGTGGGTGGCAACTTTCCCGACGTTGTCGAAATCCATAACACGAGTGCCTTACCAAAAAATCTGGGAGGAATGTCTCTTTCTGATGACTCGTCAGACCCGACCCGCTTTATCTTCCCCCCAAATACGATGATTCCAGCTAACGGATTCCTCCTTCTTTACAGTGATTCAACGCCAGACTCCCCCGAATTATCTACCGGATTCAAACTGAATGCGAACGGAGAATCACTGTCGCTCTTTGATACTGCTGCCAATGACAATACTGTGATCGACACCGTGAAATTTGGCCTTCAAATTCCAGATTACTCCATCTCCCGAATTAATAATATTTGGCAACTTTCACCCCCGACCCTTGGGGCAATAAATCGATCGCTCGCGCTTGGGGAACCCGGCGAAATTCGTGTTAACGAATGGCTCTCCGAAGATGATAAGGTTTTCGAAGATGAGTTTATTGAGTTATTTAACCCATTGAGGCAACCGGTTGCTCTCGGCGGTCTTTCCATGAGTGATGACCCCGTCAACTTCCCTCGAAAGCACACCCTACCCGAGCTGAGTTTTATCGCGCCGCAGGGTTTTGCCGTCCTAACTCCCGATGGAGATTCGGCCGACCCCTTAAGAGCTGATGAACTTCCGTTCAAACTCGCATCCGAAAATGAATGGATCTCCCTTTTAGGTGCAAATGGAGTTATGATTGATCAAGTTCATTTTGTAAACCAACGCTCTGATCTCTCCCGTGGAAGAAGCCCAGACGGTAGTTCCAACTACGAGGAATTTTTTATTCCCAGTCCAGGCTACACCAACAACAGTCCACTCACTTCCGAGCTCCTTCTCATCCAAAACCTTCGAATAACCGAAATCATGTATGATCCTCTTGGCGGATCTGAATTTGAGTTCATTGAACTTCAAAACATCGGCTTGGAGGCCCTGAATTTGGAAGGCCTTCAATTCACCGAGGGCATTCGCTTCACCTTCCCCAATCTCACTCTTCAGCCCGGTGAATTTGTCATCCTTGTGAGTAATCAACCTTCTTTCGAAACCCGCTATGGTGAATCGCTTGCAGTCGCAGGCCAATATGATGGAAAACTCAGTAATGGAGGCGAGCGGATTCGTCTTGAACTCCCAAACATCAAAGCTGGAATCCAAGATTTTAAATATAATAACTGGTATCCCGCGTCCAATGGATCTGGCTTCTCCCTCGAATTTAACGACCCCTTACTTCCACTTGATTCTTGGAATCTTAAGCCCAATTGGGCTCCAGCGCTAACCATTAATGGGACGCCAGGAAACTCAGGGACCTTCTTTGTCAGGACCCCTCCCACTGAAACCATCACGCTTCCAAACAATCTAACTATTGATCCATTTGTTTCTTATGGCTCGGTCAGCCCAGCTTCCGTCACCTTCCAGTGGGAACTTCTTGATGGGCCAGCTCCGGTGATTTTCGCCACTCCAAATGAGCCCTTAAGCGAGATTCGATTCAATCTTCCTGGCACTTACAATCTTCTCCTTAATGCCACCGCCTTTGACTTTGATCAATCCCAGAAAATCAAAGTGACAGTTCACGATTCCTATCTCGCATGGGTGGACCGAACCTTTGGAAAAAGCACTCCAGGTGAAACAGAAAAAGAAAACGATCCGGACAACGACGGCATTTCTAACCTTTTCGAGTTCATCCTCGGCCTAAACCCTTCTACTCAAGACAATGAGAATTTCCCGACTCCAATTTTCGATGCAGAATCAAAAACTCTAAGTCTCACTTGGACCAACCGACAATTCGACGCAAAGAGATTTTCAGTAATCGCAGAGGTTTCGGATGACCTTCAAACTTGGCGGAGCGATTCTACATCTATCCACGTGGAGACTCTTTCCTCATCAGATTTAACGGAAAGCTTCCGCGCAGTGGCCCTAGTAACAGCCGATCAAAACCGGACCCATTTTATGCGCCTCAGAGCCATTTGTTTTGATGAAAACACCTCGGAAATTGCGCCTGAAATCATCAGCCTGACCAACCTCACCAACGAACCAAATATCAACTTCACCAGCCAACTTGGAAAAAGTTATCAACTAGAAGCGTTCTCCGATCCCTCAATCGGCTGGATCACCGTCGGCGAGCCGATAGTCGCAACTTCGAAAGTGTCAGTCCTTGTTGACCGAAGCCCAAATAACGAGCGCAATCGTTTCTATCGGGTAAGAGTCTACTCTGGAGATTGATTCCATGAACTTCACAAAGAACCCTCTTCTATCGTAGAGGCCCCAAAACCAGTCTCTGCGGGTCAGCTTTCATTCCCCTTGCTCCCTTCCTTCCCGTCAACTAATCTCCCGGCTTCACCGCCATGCATCGCCTTTTCGTCGAAAAAACCGCTCCTTTTGCCAACGACTCCGCTCACCTCATCGGTGATCTCCGCAACAATCTTGCAATAGAAAACATCAAATCAGTCCGCATCGTTCAACGATATGATCTCGATGGTTTGACCGACGAGGAATTTGCCAAAGCAACTCAACTTATCCTCTCTGAACCTCAGGTCGAAACCTCTTCGACCGTGCTCACACTTGGCTCTGATGAAACCGCCTTTGCCGTGGAATTCCTTCCCGGTCAATTCGATCAACGAGCCGACTCAGCCGCTCAATGCGTTCAGATCCTCACCGGCAAAGAGCGCCCCTTCGTTTCTTCTGCCCGTGTTATTATCCTGACAGGCCAGCTCTCCAAAGAGAATTTGGAAGCGATCAAGAAATATCTCATCAACCCGGTTGACTCCCACGAAGTCTCAGTTAACGCGCCTTATCAACGCACGGAATCCCCCGAACCCACAGACGTCCCCATCCTTGAGGGATTTAATCAGAAATCCGAAGCAGACTTCGAACAATATCGTAACGAACTCGGTCTCGCGATGTCGACCGCCGATCTTCTTCATACTCAGAAGCATTTCCAAAAAGAAGACCGTGAACCAACAATCACCGAGCTTCGCATGCTCGACACCTATTGGTCTGACCACTGCCGTCATACCACCTTTATGTCGAAGATTGCCAAAGTCAGCTTCGACGAAGGCACTGAAGTAATACAAGAAACTTACAACACTTATCTCGCTACCCGAGACCAAGTATATGGAGCAAGCACCGAGCGCCCAGTCACGCTCATGGACATCGCTCTCATGGGCATGAAAGAGCTCCGGAAATCCGGCGAACTCAATAATCTTGAAGTCTCAAACGAAATCAACGCTGCATCTATTGTTGTGCATGGAGATGACGAACAAGAATGGCTCGTCCAATTCAAAAATGAAACACACAATCACCCCACTGAAATCGAACCTTTCGGGGGTGCCGCAACTTGCCTTGGCGGTTGTATTCGCGACCCACTTTCGGGGCGTTCTTATGTTTATCAAGCAATGCGGGTTACTGGTGCTGCCGACCCTCGCATTCCCTACGATGAGACGATTCCCGGCAAGCTTCCTCAGCGCAAAATTTGTCAAGAATCCGCGCACGGATATTCTTCTTATGGCAACCAAATAGGCCTCGCAACCGGAAAGGTCTCCGAGATTTACCATCCCAACTACGCTGCCAAACGCATGGAAATAGGCGCCGTTGTTGCCGCCGCCCCCCGAAAAAACGTCTTCCGAGGAGGACCCGAAAATGGCGATTACATCCTCCTTATCGGAGGGCGTACTGGACGCGATGGGGTCGGTGGAGCTACCGGTTCATCGAAGGAACACACCGACGACGCTTTAGATAATTCAGCCGAAGTTCAAAAAGGGGACGCTCCCACTGAACGCAAAATTCAGCGCCTCTTTCGAAACCCTGAACTTGCACCAAAAATAAAGATCTGTAACGACTTTGGAGCAGGAGGAATATCGGTCGCGATCGGCGAAATTGCCGACAGCCTTGAAATTAACCTTGATGCTGTTCCAAAGAAATATGATGGCCTTGATGGGACTGAGCTTGCCATTTCGGAATCGCAGGAACGGATGGCTATTTGTGTTGATCCCTCGGAGGTTTCTTACTTCATTGCTGAATCCGACAAAGAAAACCTTGAGTGTGTTCACGTTGCCACCGTTACCGACACTGGTCGTCTTCGCATGACCTGGCGCGGCAAGACCATTGTCGATCTCACTCGCGAATTCCTAGATACAAACGGTGTGCAACAGGAAGCCGCTGTCCACGTCGAAGCAATCGGCACGGAATCTCCACTCGATTGCGTCGCATTCGAAAGCTTCGCCGATGCACTGGGTGACCTCAATATTTCCTCCCAAAAAGGTCTTGGTGAAATGTTTGATTCCTCAGTCGGAGCAGGAACCGTGCTATCGCCATTTGGAGGAAAGCACCAGTGCACACCTGTCGATGCCATGGTGGCAACCCTCCCCTTTCTGGATGGTCAAACTAAGATCTGCACTCACATGTCTTGGGGCTTTAATGCTAATATCGCAACATGGTCTCCCTATCACGGAGCCGCCTATGCGGTCACCGAATCTGTCTGCCGAGCCGTCGCTTCAGGCGCCCGTTTAAGCGACATTCGTCTCACTCTCCAAGAATACTTCCCAAAGCTTGGGGATGACTCTTCCCGCTGGGGACTCCCCTTCGCAGCGCTACTCGGCGCATTCAAGGCACAACATGAACTCCGCCTCGGAGCGATTGGTGGAAAAGATTCCATGTCAGGAACATTCAACGATATTGATGTCCCGCCTACCCTAGTCTCTTTCGCTCTCGCACCCGGAAACACAAAACACGTCGTGTCTCCAGAATTTAAAGAAGTCGATTCACTTATTTCGTTTATCGAGGTTCCGCGCGACGAAAATCAACTTCCAAATTTCGGCACACTGAAAGAAATTGCCGACACCCTTCACGGAGCCAATATCCTCGCCGCCCATACTTTGGATCACGGAGGTATTGCCACTGGCCTTAGTAAGATGGCATTCGGGAACGGAATCGGTGCAAACATTAAGACAGATATCGATCTTCACCAAGAGCGCTTCCTTTCCTTTCTGATTGAATCAAAAGAAGAAATTGCCGGCGGAATCGTTATTGGGAGAACTCAAATTGAACCAAATATCCAAGTCGGCTCAGAGAGCCTTGAACTAGGGGAACTTTATGATGCATGGACTAGCCCCCTCGCTGAAATCTATCCAGAGACCGAGGATCCTTCAACGAGCGAAGCCGATACCTTTACCTCAACTTTTGAATCTAAACGCTCAACCACTAAAACCAAAAATCCTAAGGTTATCATCCCGGCGTTTCCCGGAACCAACTCGGAATACGATTCTGCGAAGGCATTTCGCGAAGTGGGTGCCCAAGCCGAAATTCAAGTCTTTCGCAACCTCACCCCGCAAGCGGTTGAGGAATCACTCTCTAATCTAGCTAAATGTATCCGCAAATCTCAGATTCTCATGCTCCCCGGTGGTTTCTCAGCTGGTGACGAGCCAGCGGGATCAGGGAAATTTATCGCGACGATTCTTCGGAGCCCCGAGGTTGCCGATGCCGTCATGGATCTCCTCAAAAACCGCGATGGCCTCATCCTAGGAATCTGCAATGGTTTTCAAGCGCTCATAAAAACAGGGCTCGTTCCATATGGTGAAATTCGGGAACCCCAACCCGGAGACCCCACCCTGACCTTTAACGATATTGGAAGACATATTGCCCGTTACGCAACCACACGCATTTCTTCGACGCAGTCACCTTGGCTTGCTGACACTCAAGTCGGCGACCTTCACAACATCCCCTTCTCACATGGCGAGGGTAAATTCTATGCGAACAACGAAGACCTCCGCAACCTCGCTGCCACTGGTCAAATTGCGACACAATACACTGACCTCAGTGGCCAACCTACGATGGCCCCTGAATTCAACCCGAATG
The DNA here is from genome assembly GCA_022424905.1 of Akkermansiaceae bacterium. GTDB lineage: Bacteria > Verrucomicrobiota > Verrucomicrobiia > Verrucomicrobiales > Akkermansiaceae > SW10. Next base: position 24,460 of record JAKMGP010000141.1, read on the forward strand.
GTTCGATTCATGCGATTGAGGGGATTTCATCGCCCTGTGGTCGCGTCCTTGGTAAAATGGGCCACACCGAGCGCCAGGGGCCAGATGTCGGACAAAACATTTCTGGCAATCTCTACCAACCACTCTTTCGTGCCGGGGTTAAATATTTCTCCTAAGCGAATTTTTAATCTTTCGAACCAGATCGCTCCAACAGTTCTTTGGGGCGAAAAGACAGGACGCGTATCCTACGCAAATCTTCCATGTGAGGGTAATATTTGTGTAAGGCTTTTTTAATCTTTAACCCTTTTCACAACCACGCCCATTCCGTCATCGCTGATCACTCGAACCAGCTCTCCCTTGTCCAAAAACACCCCGTCAGCCAAAACCTCCAGAAGCTTACCATCAACTTCCGCTTTCCCATTTGGCCGTAAATCAGTGACCGCAATCCCGGCTTTGCCAGACAAGGCCCCTACACCGGCCTCCTGATCGCCACCATTTCCTCGTCCTAGCGAACTAGGTAACATTGTCTTATCGATAAAACTTACTTTCGGGAGGAACTTCATCATGAGAAACAGAAGAAATAGCGAGCCCAAAATCCCAATTGCCAAATTCCTTGTCGGCTTTCGAAGGGCATCTGCGAAGCTCACCTCGTCTGATCCGCCCCACTGATAGGTCTGCCACGTTACTCCATCGAACATCGAAAAGACAACTGCCCCAACAAGCAAAAGTACCCCGGTGATCCCAGCTACTCCAAATCCGGGAATCACGAAAATCTCTACTCCGATTAGAGCAATCCCAATGACAAAAAGCGCTGCGAGCTCGTAACCTGCCATATTACCAGCCATGTAGTTTCCAAAAAAGAAGAGAGCGAAGGCAGATAGGCAGATGATCCCACCAATCCCAAAACCCGGCGTCTTAAGCTCGAGATACCCACCCCCTAAACCGATTAAAATCAACACTCCAGAAAATCCCGCAATCCACCAAGCTAGACGTTCAAATCCAGTCGGAGTCGCGGTAATGACCTCCTCCTCAGCCCATCCTTCGGCTTTTAAAACTTCCTGAAGAGAAGTCACCTCAGCTTGAGCCAAAAGCGGACCATCGCTCATCATCCTCGTCGCTTCGCTTGAATTGAGATTTAACAACGAACCAGGTTTTACTTCAACATCCCCGATGACTCGCTTCTCGTCGCTTAAAAACATCATGGCCTCAATGACCTCAGGATTATATCCTTTCTGTTTTGCAATATAGCGAATCTGCGCCCCAAAATAGCTTTCAAGCTTCGCCCTTCTCACTGGATCTATTTCCCGGCCAGACCCATCAATAATCCCTGATGAACCGATTTTTGAACCGGGTGTCATATAGATTCGATCAGTAGAGACTGCGATAAAGGACCCTGCGCTAATAGCATTGGGATTCACAAACGCGACTGTGGGAATCCCAACATTTGCGATCTTCGTCATAAGCTCTTCGGTCGGAAAAGCCAGCCCCCCAGGCGTATCTAGATCGAAGATGATCCCCTTTGCCTCCTCATCACTAGCCCGCTCTAGAATACGCTCCCAAAATTTGAAGCTTTGTCCATTGGTGAGAGAGTTTTCACCGATCTCAATTCTAACGACCTTTCCCGCGTAGCTTTCTTCATTTGATTTACCGAAGACCTTCATGTCTTGGCCAAAGAGCTGCCCAAGACCCACAAGAAGGTAAAAAAACGCTGTTTTCATGCAAAGAACGTAACCCAAGGCTGGCGAAACCCAAACAACCGATTCACACTACTTCCATGGGAATGATCCCAAGAGAAACAATCGAACGTATCCTCGAAGCGACGGATATTGTCGATTTGATTGGCGGGTATTTCCCTCTCAAGCGCTCGGGATCGGACTTTAAAATCAACTGTCCCTTCCACGGGGAAAAAACCCCGTCGTTTAATATCAATCCTGCGAGGCAGCGTTACAAATGCTTTGGTTGCGACGCAAGCGGGTCAGCCCTCAACTTCTTAATGGAATATGAGAATCTCCCCTTCGTCGACGCTGTCAGAAAACTGGCTGATCGGGCTGGCATACAAATCATTGAGGAAGCTAGTGATCCAGAATCTGATCGCAAACGGCGCAAGATCTCTCGCCTCAAAGAACTGAATAACAAATCAGCCCGATTTTTCCACGAGCAGCTCTTAAGAAATCCTGATGCGACTCATGCACGGGAATACCTGAAAAGCAGAGGGTTCAGTAAAGAAACCGCGCAAAAATGGTTAATCGGGTGGGCCCCCCGGAACTCGAAGCTTTTTCTCCAAATGGCACGGGAAAATGGATTTAATGGTCGGGAGATTCTTCAAGCTGGGTTGGGCGGACTTAAGGACAAGAATCACCCCCGATCCGGACTCTGGGTTAAATTTTACGATCAACTCACTTTTCCAATTCATAACGACGTAGATGATGTCGTCGGCTTCAGTGCACGAGTTCTTCGCGAAGACGATAAACGCGGAAAATATATCAACACGAACGAAACTCCTCTTTTCAACAAATCAAAACTCCTCTTCGCTCTCAACAAAGCGAGACGACCTATGGGCAAAGAAAAATTCGCGCTCCTCTGTGAGGGCCAAGTCGATGCTATCGTCCTCCACGAATCAGGATTTGAGAACACCATAGCGCCGCTTGGGACTGCATTCACCGAACAACACGCTCGCATGATCAAGCGCTACACCGATCGGGTTGTGCTCTGTTACGATGGTGATAATGCCGGACTCGCCGCTGCTGACAAAACATTCAAACAACTCACAGCTCAAGGTCTTCCCGTTCGCCTAATGCACCTTCCAGATGGTGATGACCCGGATACTTTTGTAAAAAAACACGGCGCAGAAGCTTTCAAAAAACTCCTCGGATCAGCCAAAGAATATTTCGACGCTAAGCTTGATAAAGAGCTTAAGGCTATTGATCTATCATCGGCGGCCGAAAAAACCAAATTATTGCAAGAGCTTGCCAAATCAGTTTGCGTCATGGATGACGACCTCCTCCGCGACGCCACAATCCAAAACCTAGCCATCCGACTCCGGCTGGGTGTCGAAGATTTCCGGCAGGCAGTAGCAGCCGCAAAGGCCGACCTTAAGCGTTTCAGACCAAGAGAAAATGAAGAAGAAAAAGCGGGCAAGGTAGAGCCCACCGCAATTGATCATTTAATTATTTATCTTTGCCACCTTGCCTTGAACTCAGAAGCAGCCGCCGAATATCTTAGCGAGCAATTGGAAACTCTGCAGGAATGTCTCAGCGAGACACTGGGAAACCACGTCCTCGTCGATATTCTAGCAAAACGACCCAACCCCGAAAGCGAGGCCGCAAAGCAAGCCTACCTCATGACCATTCCGAAGGGCGATCGTATCGCGCTTGAAAATGGCTTTAGCGACGCAATACCCGAGGATCCGGTCTCCTCGGCATCCGACACAATAGCGATGCTTTCAGCCCGATTTTACCAAATCAAAGAGAAGGCGCTAAGAACACGACTTAACGATCCCAGCTTAACTCCAGACGAGATTTTAGAAGCCTTTGAGGAAGTCAAGCGCCTGCAGTCTATCCTTAAAGCACTCGATCAACGTTTCTAAGGGCTTCAAAAGCGAATCCACAAAGGGCTTGCCAGAGATCCACCGCTTTAATATTTTCGGGTTGTGAAATACCGACTTATATTAATGATCGCCGCCGCTATTGGTTCCTCTCTTTTCCTTTCATCCTGCAATACCTTCCTCGGAATGGGACGCGACTTTCAGCGTCTTGGGCAAGGTTTTGAGAATTCTGCTTATGGTAAAAAATGGTAGAGTAGTTTTACACGACTAAAACAAAACGGGAGGCCAATTTGAGCCTCCCGTTTTTTTAATCTGAAAATGCTCGATTACGCGAGACCCTTGAGTTTCTCTGAAATCTGGCCTTGGGTGACGTTGGCACCGACAATCTGATCCTTAACCTCCCCATCTTTGAAAAACAAAAGAGTTGGAATGGAACGAATGCCATACTTGGCGGCAATAGCCTGGCCGTCATCTAGATTACATTTCCCAACTTTTGCTACGCCATCAACTTCTGCTGCAACAGCATCCACCATGGGTGAGATCATTTTACAAGGTCCGCACCACTCAGCCCAAAAGTCGACAAGGACGGGCTGATCAGAGTTAAGGACTTCGGCGTCGAAGTTGTCTTCAGTTATTGTTAGAGCCATACCGCGAATATGTACGGAAAAAGGGTGGCGTCAAGAGCCACCCTTTGAGGATTTTTTCGACACATGATGTCGTCACTGATGATCTTTACGATTCAGTGATTCAGCAATTATCCACCAACTCCCATGGTAAGGAAGTTGAGAACAGCGACGGTAGCTGCGAGGACGAAAATGGTAATAGGAAGAAACATAATTTTTATGTAATTGATTAAGTTGAAACCTTATTCAAAAAGTTGTCCGAAGGTTTTCTCATGGGTCCACATCATGATGGTGAGAGCCAAAACGGCAAGGCTAAGAACAAAAGCCAGAATAGACATCACCATTGGCATGGTGTCGCTTTCCTCCTCCTCATCGTCGTCCATCGCGATTGTCCCGATCGTAGACATTGTCGGAGCAGTCGGCTTTCCGAGCTGCTGGGTGCTCTGAAGTTGGACAGTAGCCTGAGGAAGCGCCGTCGTGGGGGCACCTGCGGCTGCTCCTGGAGCTGGAGAGGTTTTAAGTGGAACGGTTGCCGGACCAGGTGCAGTTTTGAGAGGGATGGTCGGAGCCGGTGCGGGTGCTCCACCTGCGCTTGGAGCAGGTGGTGGAGTCGGAGCACCAGAAGGTGCTGGCGCAGACTTCAATGGAATTGTTGGCGCTGGAGCCGGAGGCGCTGGGGCACTCGGGGCCGGTGGATCTGCCTTGAGCGTCACGCGGACAGTCTCTTTCTTTACGGGCACTGATGAAGTTTGATCATCGGATGCGGGCGGCTGTGTGTTTTCGTTTTCGTCGGCCATAATTAGATCGTGGTGTCTATGAATTGAATAATCGCGTGGTGTTTGCCAGTGCTGCCAAAGAGTTAACAAAATTACGCCTCAACCTGTCAAACCACGAAGTTTAGAAAATTGAGGAAATTTTGAGCATTTAAGACCAAATAGGGCCAAAAAAAGAAGCGGTAAGCAAAAACTCACCGCTTCCATCCTAAAATACGCAATTTAGGCTGATGGACTCCGGCCTTTGAAGGTCAGCTCGGCAATTCCCGATTTATCAAGTTCTCCAAGTCCAACTCCCACCATTTTGTCATATTGAGCCTTAGTGGCATCATTTACAGGCAGGCTGATCCCGACCCCTTCTGCTAAGGCAGCTGCGATCCCAGAATCCTTAGCCGCGTGTTCCGCTGAGAACCAACATTCATGATCACGATCAATCATATCCTCAGAATCAGTCTCGAGAACGCGACTATTAGCTCCGGTCTGAGCAAAAATATCGCACACCATCTGAAGATCAAGACCCATTGCATCAGCAAGACCCAAGCCTTCAGCTAGAGCCGCAGTATTGATATTCATAACCATATTAACGAGCGCCTTCACCTCGGCAGCTTTACCGATTGGACCGCAGAGGCGGAGGTTTACAGAGAGTTGATCAAGAAGCTCCTTGTGCTGGGCGAAAACTTCCTGATCCCCCCCAATCATTAAGAACAATTTTCCTTCGCGGGCCTGAGAAATCGATGATGCCATCGCTCCTTCCAGAACATACGCTTCAACTTCCTTTCCAGCTTCGTAGACTTCTTTATGAATTCCAGGTGAAAGAGTAGCGCAGTTGATGAAAGTCTTACCCGACGCCCCAGAAAAAAGATTGTCTCCATCTTGCAAGAAGATCGTTCGCATCGCGTCATCGTTGGTGACCACGGTAAAGATTATTTCCGCTGCTTCGGTGACTTCTGACAAGGCGCCACAATCTTTGGCTCCAAGTTCGGCTGCAATCTCGGCGGACGCTGTCTTATTAACATCAAAGACTGCGGTGACATCATGTCCACAATCGAGTTGAAGGTGACGTGCCATATTGGCCCCCATTCGGCCTACGCCGACGAATGCTACTTTGCTCATGGTATTTTAGTGGTTTGGGTTGTTATGATTTGAATTCAGGAAAAAATGGATTGTGAGATTTCTCCTCTCCTACCGACGTCATAGGCCCATGCCCGGGACAGACCACGGTATGGTCTTCGAGAGTGAAAATCTCGGAACGATTGGTCGCAAGCGCATCCTTGAAGGAAATCACCCCGCCGCCCATCGACTGAGCAAAAAGAGCATCCCCCACGATGGCTACAGGGCGACTGAGACCGTTGATCACATAAGTTGTTCCCGCCGGAGAATGCCCCCAGGTTAAACGGGTCGTAACCCGAAGCGTTCCAATCGAAAAAGTCTCACCAGCCGCAAATCGTTCGGCCCCAGCAACAGGTTCCTTAGCATTCACCAAAACACGAATTTCAGGGTGTGCTTCAACAACCTTTTCGCGATCAATAATATGATCAATGTGAGAATGAGTGATGAAGAGAGTCTTAAGGTCAACGCCTAGATTTTTCACCATCTCAAGGGCAGGACTTGCATCGGCACCCGTATCAAAAAGAGCCGCCTCTTTCGTCTGGGGATCCCAGATGAGATAAGAATTTACGGTCATCATGTCGTCCGGATCTGGATCGAAGATAGTATTAGACTGCCGAAGTCCCTCAAGATCAACCGACTCCGGCCTCCAATCCCGATTTGCGAGCTCCACCAAGCAATCGGCATCGAGCCCAAGCGCTGGAGCGATTGCGCGAACGGCTACTTCGTCGAACTCCCCATTCTTCAATTTGGCGATGGCATCTGGCTCGACATTCGTAAGAAATGACAAAACGCCATCGGCTATTCCTGTACCTCTAATGGTTTTACCAATGACATCTTCAAAAAAATCTTCAAGTTCGATCATAATTTCAGGGAAAGATTACTTTTTAGGAAAGAGAGCAACCAAGCGGCCAACTTTGGAATATTCGGTCACATAAATTTGACCTGCTGGTCCCCACTTAATCCCGTGGGGTGCCGAAAAAGCATTATCGTGAAGTTCTTCAGCCGGGACACCGTTCGTGGCCCACTGCTTCTTATCTGGATTATCCAAAAGGGCCGAAACCACTTTGCCAGCTTTATCCATTAAAATAACACGGCCTTCAATCTCGGCAACAGCTGCATAATCCCCGCGAACGTCAACGTCAGCTGGCCGCCGCATCGGAGTTTCACCATAAATCCCGATCCAAGTCAGATCCATTGTCAAGTGGATCATGCGTCGTCCATCCCGATCGCAAACAAGAATGCGAGGCTCATCATAACGGAGATCGATTCCCGCTCCATGGCACGACGTAAATTGATCCTTACCAGTTCCTTTTCCTCCATAAGTTTTCACAAGAGCACCGTCGGGCTTCAGTTTATGAATCTTTTTGGATCCATAACCCATGAAAAAATAAATGTGCCCATCCGGCCCAACCAAAAGCTCCGTTAAGCCGCCCATTCCACCTTCAAGTTTCCCGGTCTTCTCATTGGGCAAAATTGCCACGATGTTCCCTTCTAAATCAAATTTAACAGCGCGGTTTTTTCGGACCTGTGCCCCCCAAATAAATTGTTGATCGCCTTCCGTTACCGTAGTCAACGAGTGCATACCGGCAAGCCCCCCCTTAAGCGATTTGGTGAAATTTCCAAAACAATTAAAGACCGCGATTCCTGGCTCACCGTTAGTAGCAGCATAAACGCTTCCGGATTGATCAACCGCAAGATCACCATGCAACGAGCCTATATTTTCTCCATTTTCAGGAACGCCCCATCCCGGAACCGTCACATACTTATGACCTTCGGAACCTGTCACAATTGCGGTCGTGATAACGGCTCCCACCCCTTCACCATGATTGTGACCTTCATGGGCATAGAGAGCTGATGTAAGAATCAGAGACGAAAGTAGAGCGATTGGCTGCTTCATGGTTGCAGGATGTTGTCTAACATCCCTAAGTCGAAAAGAAAAAAATCCTAGTATTAAGGAGGTAACTGAATCCCCACGGAAAATCACGCTTTACACCACCTTGCTTGATTTTTTTCATTCAATCTCGTCCGCCTGTGCTATTTCTTATTCATGATTCGAGGGTTTGTTGCAGCGACCGTCACATTGTTGATCGGATTTTCTCTTTTAAGAGCGGAAAGAGAGCCGTCTCAAGAATCTCCCTTGGTCCAGCTAGTTTTCCCTAAAGAGTTCGGAAAACCCACTCTTCCAATAGACAACAAGCTAACCAAAGAGAGGATTTCATTGGGAGAAAAGCTTTTCCACGACACCATTCTTTCAATTGATGGCACTGTTTCGTGCGCGGCATGCCACGTCGAGGAGTTTGCTTTTAGTGATGACGTCGATTTATCCCGCGGGTTCGAAGGTCGCCTCGGGAAACGAAATTCTCCGCCCATCTTCAACCTCGCCTGGAAAAATCACTTTTTTTGGGACGGCCGCGCTAGGACAGTCCGGGACCAAGTCCTACAACCGATCCAGGATCACCTCGAAATGGCTGCTAACCTAAACCAAGTTCTTTACAGGCTCAATCGGCGCAAATCCTACCGAGAGGATTTTAAGAAAGCCTACGGCCCCGGCGAAATCACCAGCGAGATGCTCTCGCTAGCGCTAGAAAACTACCTCCTCACAATCGTAAGCGGAGACTCAAAGTTCGACCAATCTCTCGAAAAAAAGGTGAAGCTAGACCCGCTTGAGGACGAAGGCCGCAGGCTATTTTTCACCTCCCATGAAAGTGGTGGAACAGGATGTTCCGAATGCCATAGTGGACCACATTTCAGTGACTTTACCTTTCGGAACAATGGTTTGAGGCCAGCCCCAGATTTGAACGATCTTGGGAGATACGGAGTTACCGGTAAGGAAAAAGACAAACTTCTTTTTTCAACACCAAGTCTCCGCAATGTCGCCATCACTTCACCCTACATGCATGATGGCCGATTCAAGAACCTCACGGAGGTGATCGAACACTATAATACTGCCCTTCATCAAACATCCACTCTTGATCCTGCGCTCAAGAAACAGGGGCTCCAACTAACAGCCGCAGAAAAAAGAGCGCTCCTTGCCTTCTTACAAACTCTGACCGATCCCCAGTTTATCGAGGCTGCTAATTGACCTTCCCAAACTTCTCGTCGAGGACTAATCGGCGATGTTCAAACATCTTCGCCAACTGATTCTTAACCACCAGAGCCCGAGCAACTTCACCAAAAATACTGAAACCCACCGAGTAGTGAATGAGATCTTTCACTCTTGTTCCTCGACTCGTTTCTTCAAAGGAATGCCGATGGTGCCAAAATTTGAATGGACCAGAAATCTGGTCATCAACAAAGCTTTCACCCACTCTTAGAGCTTTAATCTCCGAGACCCACGGAATCCAAATCCCAGGTAAGACTTTTACTGAATACTCAATAATTTCGCCCTCATAAAGAACCTCAGAAGGTAGCGAAACAATTCTAAATCCCATTTTGGGAGGGGTCATTGCCTCAAGATTTCTGGGGCTTGAAAAAAACTCCCAGGCCTGATCTATAGGGACCGGAATCGTTTGTTCTTGCGAGAGCGAGTGGACATTCATCGTGGAGACAAGGTTAACCTCACTTTGAAATTGGTCGTCCAAAAATATCAAAAATAGTCCCGACTCCCTTTTTGATTGCTTCGGTCCCTTTTTCGATTGCACCCGCCTCTTCCCCCTTCACCTCTTCCGGATTACCGCTACCCCTCGGATTTAATAAATCGGAGGCTTTCCCCAGAGCTAATTCAGCCACACCAAGAATCACCCCTTTCTCCTTAAGGAGCATCTTGGTAGACTCACCAATCGGCTTCCCTGTAAACTTGAGCGCATACTCTCCAATACCAGGAAGTATCTCAAACATCCTCTCCTTGGCTGCAGCAATCAATCGGTCACTCAGATCTTCCTGAGGAGCGTCGAGCGTGCCGCTGACTTTAAGCGGAGTCCACAAAAGACCCAAATCACCACGCTGAAAAACCTTAGTCTCAGCACCTGGAATATGAGCCAAAGTCCCGGGTGTAATACCAACGCGTAAATCGCCCTTACTAATTTCATTCCCTGCAATCTCCATCACGCCCTCGACACGAACTAATCCTTCACTGGACAAAACGATGTTGCTTAACTTGATACGTTCCCCGACCTTTTCAAAGTCCAGACTAGCTTCATTGAGAGACAGGCGACGAAAGCGGGAAGTATTAGCGTAGGCCGAAATTTTATCAAGCAATGGAAGAGCCGTGAGCATCCCATCCCTAATTCTGAGATGACCGGTCAATCTAGAAGCTTTGTCTGGCTTGCTTGTCATTTCGAAGGAAAACTCAAGCGGCCCCATGAAACGCCGTTTCCAATCCTCAGCGATAACCTCCTGAATCCGAGAACCAGTCACTTCACCCCGGATCTGCCAAGTTCCGTCTTCGATGCCGAAATCCCCCTCCGCGATCATCAAACCATTTTCTAGCACCTCAAATTCAGATTCTAACAAGTAAAAACGACTGCCTGAATACCTGCCCTTGGCCGCTCGCAGCTTCATCTTTTCTGCAAGTGAAATAGGAGTCGAAATTTCGCCGCCAACGAGCGTCACATCGTAAACATCCTTCGTCGAACCAAGCCGGATTTTTGCCGAAGCATTCTGCCATCCCCACTCCCCGTCGTTCAACTTAGCAGATCCGTGCACAGAAGCGATATCGATTCCCGTTACTTCAAGAGAATCTGGCAAGAGAGGATCCCAGAAGCTTTTTTCCTCTATTGGACGCTCCTTTATAAGGATCTCGCGATTAGGATCATCTCGAAAGTCACCAGTAAATTCAAGCTCACGAAGGTGCACATTTCCGATGCGATAAACCCCGCTCCAAATCGCCCCAATATCGACCTCAGCATCAATTCCACGCGCCTTGATATTCTGAAATCCATTCAGCTCCTTAAAACTAAAATTATCGGTCTTCACGCTCCAACCATCCCATTCGAAAATCGACAACTCGGCGTCGCCATTGAGTTCATACCCTACTTCCTCTCCAAGCATTAGTCTAAATTCATCACTCCGAAGGTAGTTTCGCACTGAATTGTAACCAACGACCAACCCAACTAGAACCGCAAGCGCCAAAACACCGCCAACATAAGAGATCCACTTCATCGCCCCCCTCTTCCGAGACTTCCGATTTTGCGCTTTTCCTGCCGTTGACTTTCGATTTCTCCTACTGGCCATGACTGAACACTAACAGCGACTTTGACTTAGCCAATCCGACAAACTTACTTTTTACATCCGAAAGATTTGATCCATCACCAAATTTTTCTGACCGAAATTCAGAATGATCATGAAAAAATTGTGTCTTCGGGATATCTTAATAGGCTCGGTCGTAGCCCTCGACCCCCGAAACAATTGAGCGGGCCACCGCCGCTTGATAACTAGATGAATTGCAACGGGAACGCTCGTAAGAATTACTGATAAATCCACATTCCACCAAAACAGCGGGACACAGGGTATCATTTAGCACCGAAAACCTTTTAAATTTATATCCACGGTCACGCACTTTGAGATTGTAGACCAAATGACTTTGAATCGTCTTAGCTAGAAATCTGCCACGCTTACCGACATAAAAAGTTTCCACCCCTCTCACCCCCGTGTGAGAAGTCGCATTGAAATGAATACTAATAAAAATACAATTGCGATATCGGTTTGAAATTTGTGACCGACGACGCAAATCAACAAAAACATCGCTGCGGCGAATCATCGTCACCAGGTATCCCCTACTTTTCAGGGAAGCCTCGACGCGAAGAGCAACTTTGAGATTGAGATCTGATTCTCGGACGCCACCCCAGACCGCGCCGCGGTCCTTGCCACCATGGCCGGCATCAATGATGACCCTTAAAGATTTGGGCGTTCTCCGAACCTTTGCCGCCGGAGAAGCAACCTTACCCGAAGGAATCTTTAACACCTGCCCCACCCCGAGGCTGTTTTTATCCTTAATCCCATTAAACGCCGCAAGGCGATCTATTGAGACTCCATATTTTAGCGCAATACGATAGAGATTCTCAGCCTTCTTAACCTTGTGGGTCAGCCCCATTGCCAATCCGCAGGTGAATGCGGCGACAAAAACGCCAATCAGAGACTTCTTAAAAAAGACACCACTAAACATAAAAGATGAGAACACTTATTCTCATTTAGCAGTCAAGTCAACCAAGTTTTTAGAAAACCTTAATAGTCTTAATAAGTTAACTTTTAGCCTTTTTCTTCCTACCAAGGAATAGCGGGAGCACCAAATAAACCACAAAAATAGCGGCTGGAGTATAGATAGTCCACTTCACGATGAGCCCCAAAAGGAGGGCAAACCCCAAAAGACTCCAAACATTCGCCTTAGTCTTTAAATCAATTTTTTTAAAACTTGGATAGCGAACATTACTCACCATCAAAACCGAAACACCGAGTATCATCCCGGCTAAAACGAAAGACCAAAGCCCCAAAGATCGGTCATTTTCAGCCAAGCTTATCATAACAAAGGTGAGCGAAGCAATAAATCCCGCGGCCATTGGAATAGGAATCCCCCGAAAATCCCCACTCGTGGATCCAATTCGAGCGAGACAATTAAATCGCGCTAACCTGATCCCACCGCAAAGCAGGTAGATAAAGGCAATCGCCCACGTCAAACCACGCTCTTTAGTGCCATTGGGATCGAAGATCTCAGGTAACTGTAAATCGGCGAGAACCGCCCGAGATACTAACATAGCGGGCGCAAGCCCGAACGATACCATATCAGCAAGAGAGTCAAACTCCTGACCAAAAGGAGATTCCTGCCCCCCAAGCCGGGCCAACCGACCGTCAAGTAAATCAAACAAACACGATCCAAATATATAAAGCATCGCCGTTTGGTAGTAATCCTTCGCCCCAAGCAGATCATCAGCTTGCATCCCTTTGAAAATGGTCAAGATCGCTAAGAATCCGCACAAAAGATTACCGGCCGTCATTAAATTCGGCAGGAGATAAATTTTAGGTTCCTCGTCTTCTTGTCCCATGACTCGTTGCACCTTCTAACCTGTCAAAGGTCTTAGGCCTTGGAAAGTCTCAACTCACCTCTTTCCCCCTACAGATTATCTGTCATCTTCTGGCTATGCCGACTGAGCTGCACGCCAACCTTTCTATGAAATCTCTCCTAGATCAGTATCCGGGGGCGCGGAGAGCACTTTTCTCCGCCTTTCACATTGGAGGGTGCCAATCCTGTGCCTATGAACTCGAAGAAACGCTCGAGGAGGTCTGCAAAAGTCATAGCATCGATTTGGACGACGCCATCAAGTGTCTAGCCGAAAGTCAAAAACACGATGCCAGTATGCTGATTTCGCCCACCGAGCTGAAAGCCTTACTTAATAAAACGGAGTCATTCATTCTGCTGGACACTCGCACTCGCGAAGAATTTGAGGCAATCACTCTACCGGGCGCACAATTAATGACCCAAGAGCTACAAACTAGCTTGTTTGCCGAGAAGAACGATCATCCGAAAGTGGTTTTAATCGACCATCAAGGTCGGAGCGTTCTAGACCATTGCGCGTGGTTCCGGGGACACGGCCTATCCGACACCTTTGGGGTTGACGGCGGCATTGATCGCTACGCTAAGGAGGCTGACCCCTCAATTCCCCGCTATCGATTAGAGATGGATTAGGATACTTTCCTCGATCTAAGTCCTCCAGAATGTTTCGAGAACCACGAGTTCATTACTCGCCATTTTTCTGGGGAATCTCTTTCCCATCCTTTCTCTGTTCCTGGAGAAAATTTCCATTAAACCTCAGGCGAAATCCATTTTCATCACCACTACTGTCGATTCGCTCAACTCTCTCGCGATACTCCTCAGGCACTGCCGCCTTGTCGATATCGTTATCGTAAGGTCCCTCAAAAAGAAGTTTCCCCTCTTTATCGCGGATCGAAAGTTCCCGCTGACCGTCAGTCATCTTCATCTCTATCGAACCCTCTTCATCGACAAACTTCATTGAGCCGATCCCACGAAATCCTAGCTTCAAATCCTTCTCCTCGAGCATATTCCCACCGAGGTTAAATTTAAATTGCTTAAAACCAGCCCCATCGTTTCCGAGAGCTTTCTCAAGCTGCTTCATCATCTCTTTCTGCAATTTGTCATCGCCAAGGCCACCCAAAGCATTCTCAAGCTGCTGGTTAAGCAAGCGATTCATATCGGCGGCAGGGTTGGGAATGATCGCCTGAAGAGGTAGATTCTGAATTTCAGGAGCTTCACCAAGCGTTACCTTTTGTTCGATTTTCTTTCCCCTCCGAACAATTTTCAGCGTCACCTCGTCACCAGGGTTATAGCGAGTGATCACGTCGCGAAGTGAGTCCTGGTCAGTGAGACTGTTACCATCAACCGACACAATAACATCCAAACGCTTAAGGCCAGCGAGACCGGCAGGACTGGTGGGCTTCACCGTGCTGAGAAGGAGTCCCCCCTCAAGCTCAAGGTGCGAACGAAGAGCTTCACTTGATTCGTCCCCACGGACTCCAAGATAAGCAACCTTATTAACTGGTATTGGTTTCGGAGCAGCTTTAGCGTCGGCACCCCCTTTCTGATCCTCTCTGAGAATCCCCCCCTTGGGTTGCGCTGGTATTTTTTCATTACTGCCATCTCCATCTGGCCGCTCAATCGCCGGGAGATCAAGAAACGAACCAAGGAGAACAACCAATCCGATTGTCGTAATTTTAATGTCAGGACCCATCATTTCAAAGTGTAGCGGTTTGGCTCAAAAAATTTGTTTAATCGAATTTAACTGGAGTAAAAGTCACCTCTCTTTTGGGCTGCTCAATAATTAACTTTTCACCACGCTCATTGACGAACTGCAGCTTGTTATTAACGTGAACTTCCAGACAACGGAGTGGTTGCCCGCCTTTGGTCCAAACCACTCCATGATCTTTTGCCGAAACCACCGAAGCCCGCGCATCCTTCGGGATAAAAACAACCGGCGTGGCAAGCCCGTTAGTGAGGTCCGGAATCCGCTCAGCAACCCGATCAGGTTCAGTAAAAAGATTGCTCGAAAAAATTGCTGCTACTGCGCCAAGAATGGCGACTGCTGCCACTGAACGAATGCCAGAAAACGATGACCTCTCCTTTTTAGCACCACCGTTAATCTCAACAATTTTCTCATCAATTGGAACCTCCTCATGCCAACGCGCCATCGCGTCATCCAGTCTGGAAATCAAATTTTCCGGAACACCGTAAGGAACAAGCCTCCGAAGGCTCTCTTCGAGATCCGAAAGATCAGTGTCTAAGGTGGCAACTATAATCTTTTCATTTGAATGGGACATTTCATCTCCCGCAGCTGCCATCGCATCATCTAGCTGATCAAGCAGAGAGTCTTGCAATGGAGTGGGAACCAATTTCTTGAGTTCGTTTTCTAGGGTGATGGAGTCCATATCCATAAATTTATCTTAATCGAAGAACTGTTAGTTTTTACGTGTTTCAATTAACTTCTTAAATATCGTCATTTAAGCGTGCTGTAGCGAGCTGTTTTCTGAGAGCCTCTATTCCGTATCGATATCTTGAAGCAGCCGTGTTGAGTGAAATTTCTAGGGCTTCCCCGATTTCCGCAAAAGTCCGCTCACCCCACAGTTTCATGCTGATCACTTCAGAAAACTTCGTGGGAAGCGTCTTCATTCCCTCAATTAGAATCCGGCGGGTTTCTTCCTGACTCGCTCCTCCTTCAAAAAAAGGCATTTCGATGTCACGCCCAAGAGAGCGGTCATCCTTAATGACATTTTCCTCACGCCTCCTTCTCCGGTCATCTTTCCGACCCAGGTCAATTGCCTCCCGGCGGATCTGGGTATAAATGAAGGCGATCCAACCATCTTGCCCGCCTACAAACGAGCCCTCTTCGACTTTTCGAGCCAATTTCACAAGAGCGTCTTGTAAAACATCTTCGGCATCCGCGATACTTCGCGTCTGCTGTCTTGCAAATAACAGAAACTTCGAACCGTGCTTTTCAAGCCACGGACGAAACTGTGATGAGTTCTTTTTTTGCTGGGGTGCCAAATTCACGCTTTCCTATTACCTAAAGCATAAGCGTTGCAATTTGGAGGAATTGTTCCAATTAAGTGATTTTTATAAAAAATAGTAACTCAGGTGCCTACTGTTTCAAAAACCATGACTTACGCTGGAACTAACTCTCCAGGCGACTTCTCGCAAAGAGCCTTCATCACATAAGCGCTAGGTCGGAAGTTTTCGATCACCACCTCCCTGCGATCCCCCCAGCTCATACGCACCTCTTTCACGTTAAAGTTTGGTGTTTTGTGAGGTGCAAACAAAATATCGTCATGAGTGCTATTCTCATGCTTTTTGAACATCTCGGGGACAATATCGCCACCTAAATGGTCGTCGCGACCTGTCGCAAGATGACAAGTCCCGAGGACTTTTTCGTCCTGAATATCCTGGAATGAGACCGGCAAAACCTGCGTGCCAAATCCAAGCTCACCCAGAGTTCCAGTCATCGGATCATAAGCAAGCCGAGCGTTGTGCTCGTCAATCGTGGCTTGGCTACCCTCGATAAGAGTGGATTTCACGACATCACGATTTACGACATCTAACACCCCAAGGGTCCCGTCTTCATACTTCATCGGGAACTTTCCACGAGCGTCCTGAGGGACAAAATAAACTTCACCCGCCGGAAGATTCGCGATGTCAGGTTTTGTTCCGCGACAAAGACCATGTGACTTCTGCGCCTCCTGTCCGCCGAGACCAAGCCACGCTGTAAGAATCTCACCATCTTCAAGTTCAAAATCGATCTCTACAGATTCGGCGCCGGTTAGCGCTGCACGCATTTTCTCGGCATCATCGGAAACCTCTTGGTAATTCACCGCGAGACCTGAATTCAAAATAATGTCATTCATTCCGTGCATTGTTGCCCCACGAAAGTTGAATTGCTTACACTTCGCCGTCAGCGGAGCTGTCGCAGACCAGGTAGAGATACAAAGAACAATGTCATATTTAGAGTAAATATCTCGATCCAATGAGAGCTGCTTTCCATTCGTATCCCAGACTTCGTCGCTCAGATCGAGATTTGAACCGTAGGTATACTTATAAGCGAACATCTCGCCTCCACTCATGCCTAATTCCTCAAGGACTCCCCCTTGAAGCCCTTTATAAAAATAATGATATGCGTTGTTCTGCACCTCAAACTCCGCTTGATCACGAAAAGCAAAATCTTTGATCCACATCGGAGGAGATTCAAAGTCCACTAAGATACAAACACGACAACCTTGAGTCGGAGAAAAAACAGTATCGAGCAGCTGGCTTAGATCAAACTTGGGAAAGACGCGCTTTTTAGGATTTAAGAGAATTTCCTCCTCTAAATAAGATGGTTTGCTCATTGGCGAAACATTATAGCCCCTTATTAGTCTCGCAAGTGATCTTTTAAAATCAGCTAGACTCCGAAACCCTCGGGCGGGTTCTCTTGATTTCTCAAATTATCGAGAGTTCCGCTCATATCCTCTAGCTTTCCCCAAACATCCGGGACTACAAAAATCGGTGCTTCATGCCTCACCGCAAGAGCAAGACAATCGCTTGGGCGAGCGTCAAGCTCCACGATTTTTTTCTCCATAATCTCGTTCTCAGCTTTAATGATTAAGCGTGCGAAAAAAACCTCCCCTTCCTTTTTCACAATGGTGGTGTGAAGGACCTCCGCACCAAACGCGTCGAGCGTTTGCGAAAAGAGATCATGCGAGAGCGGGCGCGGGGGAGTTGTCCCCGCTAAAACCGCGTTAATTGAAGCACCGATCGCTGGATCGATATAGAAAACGATGACTTTCTTACCGTCACCCAAAAAAACAGCACACCCCGCCGGGGTCGGCAGAAGGGCAACAGGCTCGACACGCACCAATCCACTCATACCCCAAATCTTAACCTTCCGTTTTAAAAAACCAGCATCGACTTTTAATAAACATCGCGAGCGTAGCGCTTCTCTTTTTTGAGATTTTTGAGATAGTCAATCGCTTCTTCATCGCTCAAACCACCGTGGGTTTTTACGATTGTCTGGAGAGCTTTATCTACATCTTTTGCCATTCGGGAAGCATCGCCACAAACATAGAAATATCCTCCCCCCTGCAGCCAGTCCCAGAGTTCGGCTCCAGCTTCAAGCATTCGATCCTGAACGTAGATTTTATTTTCCTGATCACGGGAAAAGGCCAAGTCAAGTTTAGTTAAGGTGCCGTTATCCACCCAAGCATTGATCTCGTTCTCATAGATAAAGTCAGTGGCCCGACACGGATTACCGAAGAAAAGCCAATTACGGCCGCTTGCCTTTGACACCTCGCGTTCCTCAAGGAAAGCACGGAGCGGAGCAATTCCAGTTCCTGGTCCCACCATAATGATATCCTTAGAATGATCTTCTGGTAGCCGAAAAGCCTTGTTGTTGTGAACGAAAACCCCAGAACAAACATCACCGACTCTGTCCGAAAGGTAAGTGGAACAAACCCCGCCCCGGTCACGACCGTGAGAATTGTAGCGAACAATTGCTACAGTCAAGTGAACCTCCCCGGGATGAGCATTTGGACTGGAGGCAATTGAGTAAAGACGTGGTTGTAATTTCTTGAGCACACTTACAAACTCTTCGCCATCTGCGAAGTCGGCCGGATGATCATTTATCAAATCAATCAATTCCCGGCCCCAACAAAATTCTTCAACCTCCTCTCGGCTCCCGCTCTCAACAAGCGCCCGCAGAAAAGGCGAACCAGATCGCTCCGACCAGGCTTTTAGGAGCCTCTTATTAAGACTTCGAATATCATAGGAGGTAATCAAAGCCTCGCGGAGCGAAACCTCGGCTCCGCTCGGGAGTGGAACAACATCCTTCACATTGAAAGGAAGGAGAGGAAGGATCTCGTCCACAACTTGGGCCGGATTATGAGAAAGCACGCCAAGGGCATCACCAACCTGATATTCTAAGCCTGAATCCTTGAGAGAAAGCTCCACATGATAGGTTTCACGTGCCGAGCCCTCTTTGTTAAGGTCGTAAGAATTCAGCAGAGGCGAAGGGAAGGGATTCTTCTTACCGAAAGGTTCTTCCGCAACGACTTCCTCGATCTTCGTCGTCCTGCCGCTGCCGCCCATAGCCGTCATGACACCTTTCTTCCACTCTGCAAATTGCTCGTCGTAGTCGACGTCACAATCGATCCGCTTGAACATGCGTTTCGCACCAAAGGCCTCGAGACGCTGGTCAAATTCGATACCGCACTGGCAGAAATCAGGATATTCGCTGTCGCCAAGTGCAAAGACTGAGAAATTAACTTCTTTGAGGCTAGGGACCGTCTCTCCCATGAGATATTCATGAAAATCAGAGGCATTATCGGGCGGCTCACCGTCACCGTAAGTGCTCGTAATTACTAGGAGGTTCTTCTCGGTTGGCAACCTGCTCTTGTCATAGGCTGCCATGTCAAAAACCTGCGGTTCATAATTTCCTGATTTAAGAGCTTTTAAAAACTTTTTGGCAACCCCCTCAGAGTTTCCGGTCTGACTCCCCCACAAAATTGTGACGGGAATTGCCGGCCCTGGTGGCTCAACCTCAACTGATGCGCCACCAAGCGCCTTGGTTAAAAATTCACTGAGCCAAGCACGTTGCTCAGCGTTGAACGGGGCATTTTCTGGAATGACAATCGGAGAACTCATCTGAAACAAAAAAGATTCTAAAGAAACCTCGGCGGAACATGGCGCTAACCTCGCAATCTTACAAGCGCGTTTCGAGTCATCCTCACTCTAACTTTTTAAACCTTTCATGAAAAATGCTCCAGACTGGACAACTCTTGAGAGCCACAACAACCTAAGCAAGTGATGAAAGCAGCGGTTATCGGCATAATATTGACCCTCTCAACGATGGTTTCTGGTCAATCCGAAGCAACATCTCCAAATCCCGGACTAAAAACTCGGCAATATCAGGAAAAACTCGCTGACGCTTACGAACGCATCGATCCCACAAAAGATGGATGGGAATCCGAAGCCCAGTCATCAGAATACCAAATAGTCCTCGAAAATTTCCTCGAAAGCCTCCTCCACCAGCGAGAAACCAAGCATATCACGCCAAATTTTAAATCCGCGCAGCTCCTCAGGCCTCAAACTAATATCGTCTTTGAAAACGCCGGGCTCATCATTCGAAGACTTTTTAAAGACACGGCCACAATACCTTATCCCGCAATCACATCGCGCACGAAACCTGAGTTCAAAGCCAAGATTAAGATGATTTCGGTTACCTCCAAAACCTCAGACTCCCTCGTTACCCTCAAAGCCCCCCTCCTCCAAATCAACGCCCATTGGTTCTGCACGTGGACAGAAACCTCTCCCCCTAAATTAGAGACCATCACCCTCAAGGATTTTGAAGAAGTCGAGCAGACAAGCCCTCACCAACTGCTTGCCGATGTCACGGCTTCCGCCTTCAATCAAAATCCTTCTTATCAATCCCAGCTTCTCCGCTCAACCGACCACTGGCGCAGCCGTATCCCTCGCGATTTCGGACTCGATTCCGCTGCAAACCACGGCCTCGCTCTAGCTGACGTAAATGGCGACGGCCTCGAAGATCTTTACCTTTGTCAACAAGGCGGCCTCCCCAACCTTCTCTTCTTACAAAATCTTGATGGCACGCTCACCGATTTCTCCGTCGAATCAAAAACTAATTGGCTCGATTATTGCGCTGCCGCCCTCTTCCTTGACTTCGATAACGACGGAGATCAGGACCTCGTTATCTCGCAGGATTTTAAAATCCTTTTCATGGACAACATCGATGGCAAAGGCCACTTCGAACTTGCCTTTGGTCGCTCCACCAAAGCTCAATCCTTCTCCCTCACCTCCGCTGATTTTGATCAAGACGGCTTCATAGATGTTTTTGTTTGCGGCTACAACCCCTCAGCATCTTCAGCACGGGCCGGAGCCCTCGCCGAGCCCGTTCCATTTCACGACGCGAACAACGGAGGCCAAAACATTCTTTGGCGAAACAACGGCAACTGGACCTTCAACGACGTCACCGAACAAACGGGTCTCAACCAAGACAACACCCGCTTTTCTTTTGCCGCTTCGTGGGAAGACTACGACCAAGACGGAGACCTCGACCTTTACGTAGCCAATGACTTCGGCCGTAACTGCCTCTACCAAAATCAGGGGATCGAACCTGGAAAGCTCCCTTCCTTTATCAACATTGCCGGCCCTCTTGGTATCGAAGACTCTGCCGCCGGCATGTCAACCAACTGGGGTGACTTTAATAGGGACGGTTGGATGGACCTCTACGTTTCTAATATGTTTTCAAGTGCTGGTAGCCGAGTCACGGGACAAAATCGCTTCCTTAAGAAACTTGAGCACGACAATGATACGGCCAGCACCTTCCAACGGATGGCTCGCGGAAACTCCCTTTTCGCCGCCAACCGAAAAGGTGGTTTTACCGATGTCTCGATTCAAACAAAAACCAACATGGCACGCTGGTGCTGGGGATCTACCTTTGCAGATCTTAATAATGACGGGTGGCTCGATATTCTCGGTGCAAACGGCTTTATCACCGCCGAAGACACCGCTGATTTATGAAGTGTCTACTGGCGACAGGTCGTGTCGCAATCTCCTACCGAACCTCAGAGTGATAACGTGAGCCTACAATCCTACCGTCAGGGTTGGCAGGCCCTCAATCGTCTCCTTCACGAAAACAAATCGTTTTCTGGACGCGAAACAAACAACGCCTTCCTCAATTGTGGCAAGGATACTCCCTTTGCTGACGTTTCCAGCACTATCGGCTGGGATTTTTCCGACGACGCCCGTGCCATCGGACTGATTGACTACGATCACGATGGCGATCTTGATCTTTTTGTCACAAACCGCACTGCTCCTCGTGTCCGACTCCTACAGAACAATCTAAGATCTGAGTCCAACTTCCTCTCACTTCACCTCACCGGCTCTGCCAAAACAACTCCGCGAGATGCCATTGGAGCTCGTGTCGAAGTCCATCTTACAGAACAATTGGTCCCTCATCTCCGCACCCTCCACGCCGGCCAATCTTTCTTAGCCCAGTCCTCCCGTTGGTTACACTTTGGCCTTGGTGAAGATGCTGTTATTGAAAAAGTTGTCGTCCACTGGCCCGGCTCGAAATCTCAAATCTTCACAGGCATCAAGGCCAACCAACAACTCCATCTCACCCAAGGTATAGCAACCGCCACCCCTCGCAAAACCCGCCAAAACCCCACCCTCATAGCTGCACCACACCCGGTTCCCGAAAAAAGCTCGGCCGCGCGTATCATTCCCCCAGTAGGCCACACCTTCCCAAATATACCCACCGCTAATGGCGAGCCCCTCTCCATTTCGGAGACCACCCTAATCGCTCTTTGGAGCCGCACTTGCCCGCACTGCCAACAAGAACTCCAAAGTTGGGCCACCAAAGCTGCCCAATTTAAGACGTCGAATATTAAGCTCGCACTCCTCTGCACCGATCAAGAACACAACGATCAAGCCAATGCCTATCTTAAGTCTATCAATTCGCCCTTTTCCACCCGCATGGCTGGCCCCGAAGCCGTCGAGCTACTCGACGCCCTCCACGCTTCCATCATTGACCTTTGGATTCCCATTCCCGTTCCCACAAGCTTCCTAGTCTCAGAGGAAGGACAGCTCCTCGCCATTTATCGAGGTAACGCTTCAATCGAGCAAATCATTAACGACACCAAATTCGCGACAGGAACCCCCTTGGAACGTCGCTCTGCCGGCACCCCCTTCGCAGGACGCTGGACTAGCAAGCCTGCACCGTCTTCTCCCCAACGCACAGCTCAACAACTACTCCAGCGTGCCCAGCCCAGTCTCGCCATCGACTACCTCCGCTCAGCTCTGACAAAGCCATTCTTCCAAGGCGAAAAATTCACCCGGAGCGACAATCTTTTACTTCTCGGCCAAATCTTGGGACAACAAGGCCGGCCAACCGAAGCCATTCCTGAACTCGAAGCCGCTAGAAAACTTCTCCCCAAAGATATTCGCATTCTACGCCTTCTTGCAACTGCCCACGCTGAAACAGGCAAGTTTTCAAAAACCTTCGCGATTCTCAACGACGCTATATCTTACCACCCTCAGAACTTAGATATCTACGATGACGCCATTGATATTGCGCGAAGGGCTAACGACCCCATCCGATTGTTAAATTACCAAAAAAAATCAGCTGACAACAACCCTGCAAATCCCAACTTAAGATACCGCCTTACCCTATCTCAACTCGAAGAAGGACAACCTTTGGAGGCGATCGCCAACTGCAAAACTATTCTCCGGACTTCACCTAAATTCCTCGAGGCTGCAAACCTCCTCTCGCGCATCCTTTCCACCCATCCTAAGGAAAAAGTCCGCAGCCCGCAGGAATCTCTAGCTCTCGCCTCCCGTCTTTGCCTGATCTCCAAAAACCGCAATGCCAACCACCTCCTCAGCCTAGCCTACGCTCAAGCCAATCTTAGAAAGTTTGACGAAGCTACCAAGAAGCTCAAGCTGCTCACCAACGTCGCTCCACCTGAGTCCAAGTTCACAAAGGAGGTTGAAGCCGCTCTCGTAAAAACAAAAGCCAGTCAACCCATTCGCAATATCCTCTGGAAATAATTAAGCAACAGCGGCCGCGACACAGCCGCCACAAAATATTTTCCCACTCGTTATTTAAAAAACTTCGCGCCTTCGCGCCTTTGCGGTAAATTCGCTCTGCATCCCAGCACATGATCAACGACCCAAGCTCCGCCATCGCCTCGCAACTCGCCATCACGATTGATGGTCAGCAAACCACGTTTGCCGAAGGCGAAACCATCTACCAAGTTGCCACTCGTCTCAAAAAAAACATCCCGACCCTCTGCTACGACGATCGGCTCGATGCTTTCGGCGCATGCCGCCTTTGCGTTGTAGAAGTCGAAGGCATCCGCAACCCCGTCGCGTCCTGCACCACCAAAGCCAATGACGGGATGGTCGTCAAAACCGCCCCACCCAAAATCGAGAAGATGCGCAAAACGCTCCTCGAAATGGTCGCTTCCGAAAATCGTCAAATCGACGTGAATCCCCTGCGTGGCCTGGCCTCCCAAGAACTATCCACGCTCGTCAACAAATACGGGGCCCGCAACGACCGCTTTAAGGGAGCAAAATCAGGCACCTCAAACCTTAAAGACGAAAACCCCTTTATCCTCCGTGACTACGAGCAATGTATTTCTTGTTACCGTTGCGTTCGCGTCTGCGCTGAACAGGAAGGCGATTATGCCATCACGGTCGCCAACCGTGGTTTTCACACCCAAATTACCACGGAGTTTGATAGCGACCTTCGCGATTCAGATTGCACCTTTTGCGGACAATGCATTCAAACCTGCCCCACCGGCGCTCTTGCCGACAAGAAGGCTATCCGCGCCGAAACCCTCTCAGAGCCAGTCAAGAAGACTCGCACCGTCTGCCCTTATTGCGCTGTCGGTTGTTCTATTGATCTTATGACCAAAGGGGACAAAATTGTCGGGGCGCAACCCGCGATGGACGGTCCAGCTAACAAGGGGGCTCTTTGTATCAAGGGGCAATTTACTTACGATTTTATCCAGCACGAAGACCGGCTCAAAAAACCACTTATTAAACAAGCCGACGGCACCTTCAAGGAGGTTGAATGGGACGAAGCGCTCAAAAAGGCGGCCGAAGGATTTGCGAAAGCTAAAGCAAAATACGGCCGGCACAGTATTTACGGCATCGCCTCCGGCCGAGCACCACATGAAGCCGCCTACTCGATGCAAAAATTTATTCGGGCCGGCTTCGGATCTCATCATATCGATAATTGTAGTCGAGCCTGACACGCTCCCACCGTGGCCGGTCTGGCCGCTCAAATCGGAAGAGGTGCAATGTCTAATCCCCTCGCGGATATGGACAAGCCCGACACCATCTTCGCGATCGGCACCAACATGACCGAGTGCCACCCCGTCGCTGCTACCGGCCTCAAAAAAGCACTCACCAAAGGAGCTAAACTCGTCGTCGCCGACCCTCGTAAAACCCGCCTCGCCAAACTCGCCCACCTCCACCTTCCCATCCGTGTCGGATCCGATGTCGCGCTCCTCCTCGCAATGGCTCACGTTATTGTTCGCGACGATCTCACCGACGAGAAATTTATTGCTGAGCGTTGTTCCGACTACGACGAGTTCCAGAACCACCTAAAGGAATTCACTCCAGAGTGGGCCTCCGAAATCTGCGAAGTCCCCGCGGCCGACATCGAAACTGCCGGCAAACTTTATGGCTCTGCCAAACTCGGAGCAATCTATTACACCCTCGGCATCACTGAGCACATTTGTGGAGTCGACAATGTCCAGTCTCTTTGCAATCTCGCACTCCTCACCGGAAACCTTGGAAAGGAAGGCACTGGCATCAATCCGATGCGCGGGCAGAATAATATCCAAGGTGCCGGAGACTGCGGAGCTGTCCCTGCCAACTACCCTGGGTTCCAGCCCGTAGCATCGGCGGAATCACATGAAAAATTCAAGGCTGCTTATCAACAGCCAGATATGGATCTCGGCAATCCAATGACCAAGGTCACCGCCCTCAATCTTTGTGGAGCCGAGCAAAACGGAATCCACGCCATGATCATCAATGGTGAAAATACCGTCGTCACTGATCCTGACAAGAACCACTGTGAGAAGGCTCTCAAGTCTCTCGACCATCTCGTTGTGGTTGACATCTTCCTCACTGAGACCGCACAAATGGCAGATATCGTTCTTCCCGCATCCGCCTGGGGAGAAACCGACGGTGTTCAAGCCAATACCGAGCGTCGCGTTCAGCGCCTTCGCAAAGCCGTCCCGAGCTACGGAGATTCAAAACCAGACTGGTGGATCATTGCTGGAATTGCAAAAGAACTTGGTATCCCGGGATTCGAATTTGAGAGCGCTAAGGACGTCTTCAACGAGCTCTGCTCACTGAGTCCAATTTACAAGGGCCTAAACTGGGACAACATCGGCGATGGCGTCTACCACTGGCCCGTCCCTGAAGAAGGGCACCCCGGCACCCCTCGACTTCACGAAGACGAATTCAAAGATGGGATGCGCGGCAAATTCAAAGTTATTGGCTACCGCGACCCAGCCGAAGTGATAGACGCCGATTACCCTGTCTGGCTCACGACCGGACGACGCCTTCAAGCCTATCATACCCGAACCCAAACCGGACGCGCTAGTGGGATCGACTACCTTCTTGCCGAAGAGACCTTAGAGATCCATCCTAAAGATGCCGAAGACTGGGGGCTGATCGATGGAACTATGGCAAAAATGGCCAGCCGCCGCGGCGAAATCGAACTCAAGGTCGAAACTACCAGTCGCTCTCCAAGAGGCACCGTCTTTACAAGCTTCAGCTTTGCCGACACCAACGTCAACGTCCTTACCGGCTCAGGATACGACCCTGTCACCCAAACTGCCGAGTTAAAGGTTTGCCCCGTCCGTATTCGCCCGTCTTAGATCACGCTAGATTGGTCGTTCGCGATTTGAGGGGCAGGTCCACCCCCCTAGCAAATCTCTCTTATCGCTTCGCTTAGCGCCAAGTTTTTCCACACGTGATAATTTGAGTTTTTCATTCCTTGTTCATTGCAATAGGCATGCCAAGACTCAAAGGCATGACAGAAAAAGAAATGTCAAACTGGTCGGCAATCTTTGAGTCCGCGATTGAATCAGGAGATCCTGCCCATGATCTAGAACACATCCGCCGAGTTGTTCTAAATACAAAAAAAATTGCCGCAACCGAGAATCTCTCGATGGAAGTTCTTCTGCCCGCTGCCTGGCTTCATGACTGCGTCCATGTTCCCAAGGATTCCCCGGAACGATCAAGTGCTTCTCAGCTCGCAGCTGATAATGCCGTCATTATCCTGAGACAGCATGGATATCCACAACAACACTTTAAGGCCATTCACCACGCTATTGAGGCTCACAGTTTTTCTGCCAAAATCACCCCGTCGACGATCGAAGCAAAAGTCCTCCAAGACGCTGATCGCATTGATGCCCTTGGCGCAATTGGCCTGAGCCGCTGCCTCATGCTTGGGGGACATATGGGGTCAAGCCTTTACTACTCGGAGGATCCATTCGCAAAAAACCGTCCGCTAAACGATGCCAATTACTGTATCGACCATTTTTACGCAAAACTCCTAACCCTTAAAAGCACCATGCAGACAAAAGCAGGAAAAGCCTTGGCCGAAAAACGCACCAAATTCCTTAGCGATTTCCTCGAACAACTTAGAACCGAAATCCCAAGCATCTCCTGAAATGCCCTCTTGCCTTCCCTCCCCCATTTCTCCAGAACTTGAAAGCCTTTAATAACCATGCCCTTCCTACTCCTCTTTTTACTCATTACCTCATTCGTATCAGCGGCCGACCCCTACCGCTTCGAAGTCAAAACCATCGCGGAAGACTTCGCACGCCCCATGGGAATGGACCTAGGACCCGACGGCTCAATTTACCTCATCGAACTTCAGGGCAAAGTGAACCGTATTCATCCTAAAACTGGAAAACGGACCATCCTTGCTGAAATTGAAGTGTTCGGAGAGCAAGAAAATGGACTTCTCGGCATCGCGCTCGATCCAAATTTCAAGCAAAACAATCACCTCTTCCTTCTCTATTCACCAGCAAATTTCATCGGACAGCGAATCAGCCGTTTCACAATCAAAAAGGAAACTCTCATCGATGAGAAAAAAGTCATCGAATGGAATACCCAACGCCGTGAATGCTGCCACCACGGCGGCATGCTGAAATTTGGTCCAAATGGTTGTCTCTTCGCTTCCGCCGGAGACAACACTCATCCTTTTGGTGACTCGGCGTCATATGCACCCATCGACCGACGCCCCAACCGAGAACCATGGAATGCCGAAAAATCCTCCGCCAACCCCAACGATCTTCGCGGGGGATTAATTCGTATCAAGGTGCAGCCTGATGCAAGTTATACCATACCTGAGGGAAACCTCTTCCCTCCCGGGACCAAAGGAACACGCCCCGAAATCTACGTAATGGGCTGCCGCAACCCTTGGAAATTCTCCATCGACCCAAAGTCAGGTCACCTCTACTGGGGGGAAGTTGGACCCGATGCCGGGAAAGATGGACCTCGCGGACCCCGGGGACACGACGAAATCAACCAAGCCCGGAAAGCTGGTTTTTTCGGATGGCCCTACTTCATCGCCGACAACAAACCCTACTCACGTGTCGACTTTGCCAACGGAAAAATCGGCCAAAAGTTCAATCTTCAAAAGCCCATTAATGATTCCCCCCTCAATACCGGACGAAAAGATCTCCCCCCACCTCAGCCAGCCTTAATTTTTTATCCTTACGCAGATTCAAAAGAATTTCCTGAGCTCAACAAAGGAGGCCGCACCGCCTGCGCCGGCCCCGTCTTTCACTACAATCCTAAGTTCAAGAAAACTGGAGGTTTTCCTAAAGAATTTGATCACTGCCTTCTTTTCTGGGACTGGAACCGTCCTTTTATTAAGTGGGGAAGACTTGATGAAAATGAAGATCTTGTCGGCATCGAAAACTTCTCAATCCCTGCCAAAATCAAACGGCCTTCCGACGCTCTTTTTGCACCCGACGGGACTCTTTGGTTCATCGATTACGGAGCCACATGGGGAAATAACAAGGACGCCAAACTTCTCCACATCAGCTACCGCCATGGGAATCTCGACCCAGTCGCACAATTTCAAATCGACAAAACGAATGGCCCCCTCCCCCTCAAGGTGAAGGTTGATGGCTCTATTTCCAAAGACCCTGAAGGCACACCTTTAAAATTCGCCTGGCTCAAAGATGGAAAGACCATCTCAACTGAATCAAAAACTACGCTTATTTTCACTAAGCCCGGAGACCACCCCATCACCTTAAATGTCACAGATGCGCAGGGCGTTACCGATGGGTTCACCCAATACGTCACCGCCGGGAACTCCCCACCAAAGCTTGCCTTCGAATCACCCCTCGACGGATCTTTTTTCACCCCAGGAAAACCTCTTAAATATCGCCTTGCGATCCAAGACCATGAAGAAGGTAATTCTAAGTCAAAACCAAATCCCTTTGCCTCAACCGTAGTGACCCTAGCTCCTCTCGCTAAAGTCTCTCCCGGCCTCTCCGCCATTCGTGCCTCCGACTGCTTCAATTGCCACCATGCTTCACAAAAACTGATCGGCCCCTCGTTCAACGACATCGCCAAGCGCTATAAAGGCAATCCAGCAGCCTTTGATAGTTCTGTAGAGAGGGTCATAAAAGGCTCTTCGAAAGTCTGGGGAGAAATCCCTATGCTTCCGCACCCAAACCTTAAGCGTAACCAGGTCGCATCCATGGTTCGATGGATCTACTCCCTCTCCGAGAAGAACACACCGCAAGTCTCTCGCGGTATTGAGGGGAATATGACACCATCAAGTGTAAATCAATCACTCGAGCTATCCGCAAATTTCACCGATCTTGGGGCACACGAAGGCAAAGCCACTCCACTTTCAGGAAGCACTTCGATTCGACTCCACCCGCGCACCATTGAGGCTGAAAATTTTTCCTCTCACAAAGGCCCCCAAATCCTCGATGATGAAGGCATCAAGTTCGTTGGAGCAATTAATCACTCCCACTGGATCGAATATCCCGGATACCGGATTAAAGGCTGTAAACACTTCACCATCCGATACGCCTCGGGGGGCGCGGGGGCAAAGATTACACTCACCGCTAATGGAAAAAAGATTGCTGCCGCTGAAATGAAACCCACTGGTGGCTGGGATAAATGGGAAGAAATGACTGCCCCCCTCAGAGACCTACCCGACGGGCTCGTAGATCTTCGCCTTACCTTCACAAATCCCGCCCAGCAACATCTCGTAAACCTCGACTGGATCCACTTCAAATAATAAGTCCCATTGATGAAAATTTTTCTCCTCTTTTTCTGCATCTTCGCTTCTCTGCGCGCCGCTGACCGACCGCACATTATACTCGTTATGGCCGATGATCAAGGTTACGGGGACTGCGGATTCACCGGCCATCCCTATGTAAAGACCCCCAACCTCGACGCGATGTCTCAAAATTCGGTCATCTTCGACCGATTCTATGCTGGGGCCCCCGTCTGCTCACCCACCCGCGCTAGCGTTATGACCGGGCGCAATCCCGTCCGTGTGAACGTTCCCAACCACGGGCACTATCTCCGTCCTCATGAAACCACCATCGCCGAAGCCTTAAAAACAAACGGCTATCTGACCGCTCACTTCGGTAAGTGGCACATCGGATCAGTTCAGAAAGAGAGTCCCACCTCGCCGGGCGGTCAAGGTTTCGACCACTGGCTCACCGGGCTAAATTTCTTCGACCGGGAGCCATATCTCTCTCTCAACGGTAAGTTCCAGCAATTTCAGGGCCAAGGCACCGTCATCACGATGGATCACGCCCTCGCCCATCTGAAATCTCACAGTTCCAAACAACCAACCTTCACCGTCATCTGGTTCCCCTCGCCTCACCTCCCCCATCGAGAGACCTCATCAAGTCCCGACCTTTACAAAGGGAAGCCCCATGCCACCTACTTTCAAGAAATCACCTTAATTGACGAACAGATAGGGAGACTTCGTAAGACCCTTCAAGATCTCAAAATCGCAAACAACACTCTCCTCTGGTATACATCAGACAACGGTGGGCTTGTGAAAGAATCCTCTGGTGGTCGAGCGAAAAAAGGCTCGATTTATGAAGGTGGGCTTCGCGTTCCATCCATCATCGAATACCCATCTGAATTTTCCCCAACTCGCATATCCGCTCCCACAAGCTCGACCGATATTTATCCAACGCTCCTCGCCTTAACGAAGGTCAAAGTTAAAAATCAAACTCCAGTTGATGGGATCAATCTTGTCCCTTTTATTAAAGGAAAAGAAAGTAAACGTTCCAAACCTATTGGCTTCTGGCATAATTTTACTGGAGGACAATCAACCCGGAGCGACGCCATTATTAAAAAACTCATGGAAGCGCAACAAGGGGGTGAGCCAAATCCTTTTCCAGAACGCGTTTTGAAAAACGTGAACATTTTTCCAAAATACACTGCTAACTCCCATCAAAGTGGTCACGCCGCTCTTCTCGCCTGGCCCTTTAAAATCCATGCCATTTACGGCAAGAAAAAAACCACTTGGGAGCTTTATGATCTATCAAAAGATCCCATGGAAAGCAAAACGCTCAACGAGAAAGAAGCTAAGCATTTTTCCACAATGCAAAAGCAGCTCACAGCTTGGCAAAAATCAGTGTTGAAAAGCCACTCCGGCCACGATCTCCAAAACCGATAACCACTTCCCTCAACGGATGGGTCGACCTTACGAATAAATAACGCAACCTCTCAAAATGAAATCTATCTTTATCTTGATGCTCTGCGTCTCCGCGACTCTGCATGCGAATGAACGCCCCAACATCCTCTGGCTTTCAGCCGAAGATATCAACGCCCACTTTGGCTGCTATGGTGACCCAAATGCCATCACCCCTCACCTTGATCAACTAGCTCAGGAAGGAGTCCGTTACACCAATGCTTTCACCGCCGCTGGAGTCTGCGCGCCCTGCCGATCCACCATTATCACTGGTATGTATCAAACGACCATCGGCACCATGCACATGCGGAGTAGCGCCATTCTTCCGGGCTCTATCAAACCCTTTCCTTTCTACCTTCGAAAATCGGGCTACTACTGCACCAACAATTCAAAAACAGATTACCAATTTCAAGCACCCAAAGAGACGTGGGATGTTAGCAGCAGTAAAGCCCATTGGAAGAACTCAAAGGATAGCAAATCTCCTTTCTTTTCTGTATTCAATTTCACTGGCTGCCATGAAAGCGGGATTGCAGGGGAATCAAAATACAAGTCCGTCACCAAGAACCTCTCATCAGGTGAACGACAAGACCCATCCAAATTAAAAACTCTTCCACCCTATTACCCTGACACTCCTCGGGTTCGCGAAGACTGGAAACGCAACTACGAACTCATCACCTCGATGGACGCGTGGGTGGGTGCCCATATCGCCGCTCTTAAGGAGGCCGGACTCTACGAGAACACCATCATCGTTTACTGGTCCGATCACGGCGTTGGCCTTCCCCGCGCTAAGCGCTGGCTTTACGACTCGGGGACTCGTATTCCCCTTATTGTGCGAATCCCCAAGAAATTCAGAAATTCCGGCCAAGGGGAACCAGGAACTGTTGATAGTCAGCTGGTAAGCTCCCTCGACTTTGGTAATACGGCACTCAATCTTGCGGGCCTTCCAGCTCCACCGATCACCCAAGGACGCGCTTTCCTTGGAAAGAACCTCTCTCCCCCCCGCGATTACATCTATGGAGCCCGCGATCGCATGGATGAAAGATACGACATTATCCGCAGCGTCCGTGATAAGCGTTACCGCTACATCCGCAACTACGAACCACTTAAGCCATACTACCAATACATGAACACTCCTGAAAAAGGTGCCACCATGAAGGAACTTCGCCGCGTTGCTGCTACCGGGCAGATGCCATCAGCCATGAGGCTCTTCATGGCCGATCGCAAGCCAGTCGAAGAATTTTACGATCTCCAAAACGATCCACACGAAATCAACAACCTCGCAAACGATCACAATCACAAAGACCAACTCGAGAAGTTTCGAAAGGTTCACAAGAAATGGATCAAAGAAACCCGAGATCTCGGTCTCATCCCCGAACCCGAGATGGTGCTTCGAGAAAAGAAAGCCGGATCTCGCTACGATATTCTCGCCAAAACCGAGGATAACACTCTCCCCGAGCGACTAGGCCGCATGGCCTCCCTCGCATCCGAAGGCGAGCAAGCTCTTCCAGAACTTCTCAAGGGCCTTAAAGATAAAGATGCTGCCGTCCGATTTTGGGCGGCCACCGGCATCGGGAACGTTGGCAAACCTTCGAGAGAGGCTACGACCGCCTGCCTCCGAATATTGGAAAAGGAAGGCTCTACGATTGTCAGAATCGCCGTAGCCCGCGCCCTTCTTCGAACGCAAACAATGGAGAAAAAGGCCTTAACCGAACTATCCAAATCTTTAAAATCTCCAGAACAATGGTCTCGTCTCCACGCCGCCATAGTCCTCGATGAAGCAAACGAGAAAGCCCGCCCCGCTCTTCCAGCTCTGCAAAAAGCTCTCAAAAACCAACCTAACAAGTACATCGTCCGCGTTGCTAACAAGGCCGTCAATGACCTTCTTGGAACCGATAATACGGTCAAATAACACGATCCTATGCCAGCTGTTCGTCAAACTGCTTACGAGATCTTCCCCCATCAAAAGGTAGACCTTCTTCTCCACCTCCTCTCGAGCTCCATCTGTGAGTCGCCTGTCCTCGTCTTCGTCCGAAGCAAGGAAACACTTCACTCCCTAAACACTGCCGCGAGTCGGCGCGATTTAGCGACCGAAAATATTTCAGGAAACAAAAAACCGGAAGTTCGTGAACGTTTACTCAGCCAACTTAAAGATAACTCTCTTGACGTTCTCTTCGCCACCGAATCAATTCTTCGGGAGAGCGATCTCTCGGGTATTGCTACGATTATTCACTTCGACGTCCACGAAATCGACTCGGATTATCTCGAGCACGTTCAATCGAGTTCCTCTGAAGTCTCCACCTTTGTCACCAAGAGTGATCAAAACCGGTTGAAAGCTTTGAAGAAGCTAGCCGAGGGAAACCTAGAAAACCTTCTTGCAGAGGGTTTCACCTATGACAAACAACCCCGCTTGATTAGAACTCAATCCCAAAAGGGGCAGAGCAACAAAACCGGCTCCAAGCCGCTCCAGCACAAAAAGCCCAAGCTCAAAAACAAAGGCCCACGTCGTAAAACCGGGCGAACACGAAAACGATAAATTATGGGAAAACCTTTTTCAGCTCCACTGGCGTAAAGGTTGTTTGGCGCCCTTTGAGCTTCTCGCGCGTTGCCTTTACAATTTCGACCTTCATTGCCGATTGATTATTTCCCCACGCATGTCTGATGAAAGTTGAAACATCAGCCAAGTCAGCATCATCAATCTGCGGGGCATCTTTCAAACCGGGCATAGCAGCCGCGGGAGTGTATTTTTTGCCATTCACTTCAATTGGCCCCATCAGACCCTGAAGTAAGATTGCGGACAGACGCTCCAACGACCCATTCACCCAACTTGATTTCAGTAACGGTGGCCCTAATTGCTCAAGCCCACTTCCATCCGAACCATGACAGGCCATACAGTTGGTAATATAAAATTTCTCACCCCGGTCGAACGACTCGCGATGCTCCTTATTTCGTGGAGCCTTGAATGCTGAAGCCGTTGTTTTGGGAGTCATACAATGCTTTAGGTATCCAAGTAATTTCTCATCTCTAAATCCCTCTCCAAGGGTCTCCCGAAAAATTAGTTCCCGCCCTTCGAGCCCGCTAATCGCGAGCTCCCTAACAAAAGGAACTTCTATGTTATTCAAAAGAACCTTTTTAAGAAGCACCAGAGCATCTGCTGAGGGAAATCGCCCTAAACTGCCAGCAAGTTGACGTTGCACTACGAGATCAGGATTAGCGGCAAGTCTTTCCAATATCGAAATCGCCTTAACAAGATCAATAGACGGGAGCAATTCGGCCAATCGAATTACTGATTCCAATACGTAAGGATCCTCAGAAGCCATCGCAGCTTTGATCGCAGCTAGATTAATACGCCCCAATCCCTCCAAAGTCCAAAGGGCATGAATCTGGCCAAGTGGCTGACTATGATCGCCTGCCAGAGCAATAAGCGCCGGCACTACTGAATCGTCTCCCGCGTCAATGATCAACTGCTGGGCCGTATCGCGCCACCAACCATTTGAGTGGGCAAGAATTGCAACTAGCTCTCCTGGTTTTTTCCCAAGCATTGCAGGCTTTACTCCTCTCGGGGTTTTGCGGTACTTGATTCGATAGATCCGCCCAAGACGTGGATGGCTCTCAAGATTACGATGTTGAATATGTTCGCGCAGATACTTTGTGAGGTAATGTTTGTGCTGAATGATTCCATGATACATATCGACCGCATAAATCGTGCCGTCTGGAGCATTGAAAAGATTGACTGGACGGAACCGCTCATCGGTCGAAGCCAAGAACTCCCGCTCCCCCATTAGATGCTCACCTGTCAGCAGGCCATCTTTGCGACTGACATGAACCATGCGAATAAGATTGGCAGTTGGCTCGCAGAAGAGTGCTGTATTTTGAAATTCAGGAGGAAATTGATCACCACGATAGGCCACTGGACCAGCAGCTCCAGTCGCAGCGGTAAGATAGCCCTTGTCATCAATGGCTCCTTCTCCACCACGGTTCACACCAGGAGTAATCCGGGCTGGATAGAGCTTATCCCGATATGAAATATGCCGCCCATGAGCACGACCTAACTGAAAGTTGGGATTCTTCATAAGGCTGTTTGGCAGCAACTGATCCGCTTTGATTCCAAACCAATTTTCGTTATAGTAAAGGCGCCCATAGTTATCCTGTGATAATCCCCACTGACCACGAAACGAGGTCTTTTCTTTTACCCATTCGCCATCTACCTCCCTGTAACGGGCATCCGATTTCACGTTATAGATCCAATTATCCAATCCTCGAAAAAGAGCATTTGCGCGATGCTCCACGTTGGCATCTTGCGTGTAATTTCCATCGACTACCGTCATCTTCCCAGCTTTCCCATCAAGATTCTCGACGAAATAGAGCTTCTCATGTCCCCCAAAAAGAACGCCATTTTTATAAATCGCAATTGAACGGGGTTGATTCAAGCCATCCAGAAAAACACTCGTCTTGTCATAAACACCATCGTTGTTGGTATCCTCGTGAATTGAAATCCGACCAGTCGGCGCGTCCTCGCCCTCACCATTAGCATTTGGCATGTAAGAACGCATCTCGACAACCCACATTCGGCCGTTTCCATCAAAACGTAGTGCAAGCGGGTTTTGTACTGCCGGCTCATGGGAGACTACGCTCATCTCAAATTCCTTGTGCAGACGAAAGGTCGCCAGCGCTTCCTTCGGTTTCAAAGCCGGCGCCGCCGGGATCTCGTCAAATGGAATGACGTATGTGTAGCCCTTTTTCTTTTTCGGCTTGGGAGCGCCCTCCTCTTTGATCTCATTAAGTTTGAGTCGCTGAATCCAACAATTACGAAACTTCACTGGATTGTGATGCCCCTGGAATTTGATCGGCCCAGGGGCCGGCCCTTCTTTTTGACCCGCACCTGTTTTATTGGTCAGAGCGTAGTCATCGTGAATGAGAACTCCATTTTGCTGAACACTAATACGAGCGTTCTCAACTCGTTTCCCACCCTTGAAGCGAGCCGCCCGAAAAACGATGTCGTAACTTTGCCACTCCCCCGCTGGCTTCGAGACTAACTGGTCTGGCTTCTTTTGGCGGTAGAGACTTCCAGCATAACTCGCCTTGTAATCCTCTTCGGAAACACCGTGTGAATTTAAAATCTGAAGTTCATACCGTTTCTGAATATAGATCCCTGAATTCCCATTCTTTTCAGCATCCACATCTGGAACTCTATTTACGTTGAATTCCACATGCATGCGGAAGTCGGAATACACATCCGGAGTCACGAGGCTGTCCCACTTCGGCGAAGCAGTTAGGACACCCTCATCAAAAACCCACTGGCTCTTCACCTTCTTGGACTCGGGAACGAGCATATGCCCTCGCTCACCAACCAACTGCACCGCATCCGCAGGACGTTTCCCATTAAAAAGACCTTTTGTAATTCCGGCCAGAGGGCCTTCAGCTGCAGTTAAATAGCCAGGAAGACTAAGGAGGAAGAGTAAGCAGCGGCACTTCAAGTTCATGAAGGGAGGCTAGAGTTACCTTTCTCATCATCAAGCCACAACCCATGAAAACCTTACCCCAATTTGGGTATGCGGCGCGGATCAGCTAGAAGGTGAAAACTCAATCCACTGCCCTTCCTCAAGATCATCAAGAAGCTCAAGATCACCAATTGCCTCGCGGTGAAGAGAAATGACCTTTAGAGAAAAGCTGGCAAACATTCTTTTAATTTGATGATGCTTTCCTTCGAAAATCGTGAGCCGACATTTGCTTGTAGTCAACAAATGCACGACAGCTGGTGCCGTGGTCACCTTTTCTTTAGCGAACCACATCCCTGCCTCAAAAGCCGAAACAACCTCAGATCCGATTTTACCATTAACCTCGACCAAATATCTTTTCCCAACCTTCTTTGAAGGATCGGTGAGTGACTCAGAATAACAGCTATCATTTGTAAGAATCATCAACCCGGAAGTGAAGCGATCAAGCCTCCCCGCCAGATGAAGCCTTCCAGCCCACTCTTCCCCTATCAAGTCGATGACGGTCCGATGCTCGTGATCAATCGTCGCGCTCACTATGCCCCGAGGCTTGTGAAGCATCACGTATCGAGGCACTTCGTTTTGAACAACCGCCCCATCGACTTCTACCTGATCGAACCTTCCGATCAGGGTCTTGCCGTCCTCGCAAACCCGGCCGTTTAAAGCAACTTTTCGAGACTCAAATATCTCGCGAGTCCGCCGCTTTCCAGCTCCGGCCCATTTTCCAACCAAACGATCCAGCCGCATCTAACCGACAAGATCACCAATACTACCAAACCCGGGCTCAAAGAGCCTTCGGAAGGTTCTCGCGGCATAACCATCTGTCATCCCTGCCAGAAAATCGCAAACCAGACGGGCCCTCTTCTCCGGAGTTTCCGCTTCCGCAATTTCAGCAGCATCCGCTTCTGGTAATAGCGCAAAATCCTGTCCATCAATTGTCTCTCCAAGGACATAGCGCTTCTCCATCACTTCCCATAAACGCCTCAGCATGTAGCTCCCCTTGTGTTCTAGCTGCTTGAGCTGGGGAGACAAAAACACGACCTCATAAGCAAGACTTTTGAATAACTCACTCTCTGCCCGCACCCCAGGTTCGATCACCAAATCCAAAGCATATCGATGACTAGTTCCGCTCAGCAGATTGGTAGCCGA
Source organism: Akkermansiaceae bacterium (assembly GCA_022424905.1). Taxonomy (GTDB): domain Bacteria; phylum Verrucomicrobiota; class Verrucomicrobiia; order Verrucomicrobiales; family Akkermansiaceae; genus SW10. The sequence goes on from JAKMGP010000141.1 coordinate 62,335, forward strand.
GACCAAAGTGACCGATTGGATGTATTTCCCGATACGCTTCCCAACAAAAGGCTCAATGCGTTGCCCACGAATCGCTTTCAAAAGCCCACCCAGTGGAGAATTACCCGAAACTTCGTGGCCTCGACTTTCAGCCCAGCGTTCGATCCTCTCCACCGTGAGGAATCCCGCTCTCACCGAGTCAGCAAGGTCATTGAGCGAGTAGGCAGTATCATCAGCCCAATCCATGATCTGACATTCGATGGATTTAAAACTATCCCTCTCGTCGCCCGGTGGTAGTTCGGCTGGAAAATCATTCTCAGCCATGGCCCAACTTAATTCCTCGCTCTGCGTATCATAAAGGAAGTGATTCTTCGGCAACTGCCCTTTTATTGCCCTCAGCTCAGACCACAATGATTTGTATTTTAAAACCCCATCTAGAAAAGCTCGTGACGGATCCATCCCCCTTCGGCTTTGCGAAAAGATTCTTTGAGTAAGCAGTCGCAATGTCTGAGCATTCCCCTCGAATCCACCATAGCTTGCCATAAAATGATTCAGCGATCGTTCACCGGCGTGACCAAAAGGTGGATGCCCTAAATCATGTGAAAGACAGATCGCCTCGACTAAATCCTCATCGACAAAAAAATCATCACTTAGCAAATTGCTTGAGTGCTTTAGCCAATGGCAGATCGATTTTCCAATCTGAGCAACTTCCAGCGAATGGGTCAGTCGAGTACGGTAAAAATCGTACTCTCCACTCCAAAAGACCTGCGTTTTACTTTGAAGTCTACGAAATGCTGTGGTGTGCAGAACGCGGTCCCGATCAATCTGAAAAGGCGACCGGAAATCACCCGAAGTGTCATAGCCCGAAGCACGCTCGGTATCAAAGGCTTGGTAAAAACGGTTCTGCACGCCGGAGAATGAACAGGTTTACACGGATCTTCAAGAACCACCCTACTTGATCGCTTTCCCCTTGAGATCAGGTGCCGAAACTGGATTGGCTCGTGCCACCACCCGACCAGGGAGCCTCACTTCGTATTCGCTAATCCGGGGAACCTTGTCCGGAAAATCCGTACTCACAAACTGCGCCCCACTCGCGAGCGCCTCGTTCGCACGATTCTTATCATTGGCCCGGGCTTCAACTGTATTCGTATCAGCTCGCGTCCGAACCATGAACCCCGCTTTGACCAGTTGCTGAATTTCTCGAAAACCAGCAATTGGGTCATTCCGCTTCATCCAGGCTGCCGCTGGATGATCGGGCCCCACACTTACAAACAGAAGCCGCTCTTCAAGACTCGGATTGTTCTTAAGATATTCATCGCGATGACTTCCCTCATTATCGAGACAAAACATGATCTTCCCCCGACATTCTCCCAACTTTGGCCAACCTTTTTGAATGATTACATCCCGCAGGTTTCCCTTATTTCCCCTTACGAAATCAGGCGTGATAATACGCTCCAGATCCAGAACCGAAAGAATCTCTTTCTCTAGCGCTTCCATCTGACCTCGATCAAACTTGAGTGGCTTAGGACCCAAAGGGTTTTCAGCACGATCCTTCAATTCCACCAAAATCATTACTGGCAAATGATTGGTATTCTCATCCGACCATTTCTTTACCGAATCAAGCGCACTCGTAAAAGTCAGATGAATCGACTTTGCATCGAGCTTCGGCACGTGCAGCACTTTCATCCCTGGTTTCCTCAGCGGGCTATCAATCGGGTCACTCGAACTTGAAAAAAGACTGCCTTCGGGATCGGCATAAACATCAAGTTCGAAATGCCTAAGGCCATTATCGAGCTGCTTATCCAAAGACTTACGAGTATAGTCCCAAGCCGTAACAGCTTCTTTACTGAACATCCCAAGAAAATTCATTTGCGCCGAGGTCGGCGCAACATGATACGAGTTGTGTGTTCCTATTATTTGGATCTGATTGAGCCGGAGCTCTCCCTGAATCGAAAAGGGCACAAATAATAATAAAAGAAAAATCTTCATAAGGGATTGATGAGCAAGTGGGTTTTACCAAGGGGCGGGCAAGGGGCTTTTAGTTGATCCAGAATTGCTTACCCAGCCTGGATTTTTGAGCCCGTTCCTCATTGCACCTACAATGTATAGAATAGGACTACTTCGATAATAGATTTTTAAAGATCGAAGATGAGCAGTTCCCTCAAATTGAGCAGGCTCCTCTCCCACCCAAGCTTCGCTGTGGTCTGGAATTTTGAACCACTCGTTCCCCTGGGTTCCCATCACCCAAAGTCCGTCAACCTGATCATAGCTTTCGTTACAAGGCTCGATTAAACTGCTTCCGCTTTCCGGAATCACCCGGATCTGAGACAGCTGCAACTTCGTTAAATCTCGGAAGGTTACTCGACCCGAAAAAGCCTTCTTTTTAATGAATCCAGTCTCGGTCCTTGCCAATTGCATTTTTCCGGAAAATTTGTCCACCCTTGTTAAAGAACCTGTCTCAGAGGGCTTTGACTCCGAATTCCATCCACAGGATACCAAAGCGGGCAGAAAGCAGCATGGCATGATAAAGGAATTCACGGCCGCACCCTCCCTCAATGTGAAATGCTTCGCGAGATCAAAAATGCGTAACTCCCTCAAACCCGCCATTGACAGTTATGCCTCCTGTGATCTGCTCGGGCTTTGATGAGTGCCGTAATTGAATGCTTTCTTGTCGCCCTACGGCTGGGCCTCACTTCGTTTGGAGGACCAGTGGCCCACGTGAGCTATTTTCGCGAAGAATACGTTGGACGGCTCGAGTGGATTACCGAGTCTCGCTTCGCCGAAATCATGTCGCTTACCCAGTTCATTCCCGGCCCGGGAAGCAGCCAACTCGGCGCAGCCATCGGCTATGAACGTGCTGGATTACTCGGCGGCTTCGCAACCTGGATTGGCTTCACCCTTCCTTCCGCTCTTATTCTCATTCTGGTCGCCCTTGGGGTCGGCGACCTCTCGGGAGATCAGGCCCAAGGAGCACTTCGCGGGCTTAAATTGGTCGCTCTCGCAGTCGTGACTGGCGCCCTTGTCGGAATGCGCAAAAGCCTCGCCCCAGACCTTCGCCGGATCATTCTAGCCTTCCTCGTTCTCGTCACCCTCTGGGTTTTCTCCTATCAATGGATGACCGTTTTGATGATAACGATCTCTGGAGCTATCGGAGTCTTCACTCTCTCAGCGGGTGAAAAAATTGAAGAGCAAAAAACCGGCGAACGAGGTCTTCTCGGCTGGGGCGCTCTTTTTGTATTCTTTTTGCTCCTTTTTGTCTCGATGGGTGGTGATCGTGGTCCACTCGCCGGAATTTATCGCGCAGGCTCTCTTGTCTTCGGCGGCGGTCACGTCGTTCTCCCCCTCCTCCAAGAAAGCATGGTCGAGGGTGGCTATATGCCGAATGAAGTATTCCTTGGTGGCTACGGAGCAACCCAAGGAGTTCCCGGCCCGGTCTTCACCTTCGCGGCATTTCTTGGAGTCAAAGCGAACATCTTTGACAATCCCTGGCTTGGAGCTGGAGCTGCTCTCATCGCCGTTTTCCTTCCCGGCATGCTCCTCCTTGGAGGCACCATGAGGATTTGGGGACGCCTTCGCGGGAAACGCTGGGCCCAACGCGCAGTGAACGGAGCCAACGCAGGTGTTGTGGGAGTCCTTGGAGTTGCCCTTCTCCGCATGGCCACTGATCAAAGCATCCTGACTGGGTGGATCGATTTCGGCTGTCTTGCCATTTTCTTCCTGATCTTGCGCAAAAAATTCATCCCAGTTTGGGCTCTCGTCATCATCTCAGCTACGGGAGGTGCCCTTATCGCCTAGAGGCGCCCGAGATGCTTGCTTTCAGGGAATTTTCCGTACATCTTCCCCGCCCCGCGAAGAAATCGCGGTTTTGCCATGGGAAAGACTCTTTATCAGAAAGTTTGGGATGCTCACACAGTGGGAACCCTG
>JAKMGP010000145.1 GCA_022424905.1 Akkermansiaceae bacterium
TGAAAAGATTGCGCTTGGGGTCCTTTCCTTCTCTGGTTCTGGAGAGAACTGGAAGCCAAAATATCAGCAGGTTTGGATGAGGCAGGATGCTTCGGGGTGGATGATTCTACCTGGTATTGTGAGCCCAGTCGTAGGGACCTACCCTGAAGAGAGTTTCGAGGGTTTGCGCTCTTTGTCGGAACAGTTCGTCAAGGATGAGGTTAAGATGGAAGAGGAATTCTTTGCCGATGTTTTAAAGCTTGTTGGCCGGGAAGATCCTAAGGGGAAAGCAGCTTCTGAACCGCAAGCTTTGGCTTTGGTTAAGGAATGGCGCCGCATTGCTAAGGAAGAGGACATGATGGCTTTTCTCAGGGTTTCTGCGGTGAGAAAGTTACCCGCCAAACCAACTAGCTTGCTCCGTGACTTGGGGTTTGTCCGTAAGGGCGCAGCTTCTGCAATGTCACCGGACCAGATTATCGGGTCCAAAGCGGTGGGTCGTTTTCGTGGCGTTTCGATGATGATTGATCATGGAGGAGGAGTCGATCGGGCCTGTCCGTTGGTTTTAGTCGTGCCGACCAGGATTGGCCATTGCGTTTTGGTCGACGTTGAGCTCCCTCTCGAGACCAATAAGGGGATAAGACTTTTGAATGACGAGCGCCTTGAGGGTTTAGCCAAGGAAGTTTCAAAAGAAGATCTCGCAGCTATTGAGGAATTGAGGGAATGGCATCAGAAGGTGTCGCGCCCGGTTTGGGGGAAATGGAAAAGTGAGCAAGCTGGTAAAGAATGAGAGGAGCCGCTGAAATTGTCGGCCAGCTTGAAGCCTCGGTGAAGGCGGTAATGCTGGGGCAGGAGGAAACAGTGCGTCGGGTCATTTCGACAATGATCGCTGGTGGGCATGTTTTGCTGGAAGATGTTCCGGGGACTGGGAAAACCACTTTGGCGAAGGCGATTGCGGCTTCGATTGGCGGAAGTAATTTCCAGCGAATCCAATTTACGCCGGATCTTTTACCATCAGATATTCTCGGGGTGAGCGTGCTTGATTCCCAAAATGCGAGCTTTGAGTTTCGCCAAGGTCCGGTTTTCAGTGATATCCTTCTGGTGGACGAGGTGAACCGGGCCTCTCCGAGGACACAGAGCGCGCTTCTTGAAGCGATGGCCGAGAAGCAGGTTACGGTCGAGGGGAATCACTATGATTTGGGAGATTTGTTTTTTGTGATTGCAACTCAAAATCCGGTTGAACTTCGGGGAACCTATCCGCTTCCCGAGGCACAGATGGATCGTTTCGCTTATCAAGCTTCGCTGGGCTATGTCTCAGTGGACCAGGAGATGGAAATCCTAAATGCGCAGGAGCAGGCTCACCCTTTGTCTCGCGTTGAGAAGGTGGTGACCCGCGATGATCTGCTTAGAGTGAAAAAGGCGGTGATGGAGGTTTCGATTACGCCGACTTTACAGGAATACCTCGTCCGGTTGGTGGCCGCAACACGCGGTCGAACGGGGGTGAAGCTGGCGGCAAGTCCAAGGGCTTCCTTGAATTTACTGAGGATCTCTCAAGCTCTTAGCCTTTTGGAAGGTCGAGATTTTGTCCTCCCAGAGACGATTCAATCACTGGCTCCTGGAGTGATTGGGCATCGTCTCGTTCTTGAGGCTGATGCTCAATATGCCGGGCGAACGGGCCAGACAGAGATCCTGGAAATCATTGAGGAACTTGCGGTGCCAGTTTGAACGTTTCGGTTAGGTGACGAAATACTTGGTCGCCGAAACGATTCCGGCGGCCACAATTGCTACGATACTTAGCCAGAGGGCAAGGTCGAAAGCGCGTGAGGGTCTGAGTTCTTGAGGAAGCCATTTGTAGCGCATAATAATAGCGGCGAAAACCACGATTAATAAAATGATCATGGTGAGAGCCCCGCCGATGATCACCATGAAGCCGGGTTTCCCGATCTGGAAGTAGAGAATGCTCCAGATGATGGGGAAGATGATAGAGAGAATTGCGATTGATTTACGGCGTTGCCTTTCGTCTTTAAAATCGATCCAGCCAAATCGTCCGAAGGCATCTGAAAATAGGCGGGTCCATGCGGCAAGGGCCGCTAGGAGGGTGGAAAAAAGGACGACGACTGCTCCGATAAGAAAGGCTTTTTCAGCCCAAGGGCCGAGGCTATCGGTATACATTTTTGAGAGAACTGTAATAAGCTCATTTCCCTCGGGAACGATTTTTTGGCTATGTAAGATGGCAGCTCCTAGAAGATAAAAAAGAGCGGTGACCAGAGTGTAGCAAACCATGGAGAGTGCTGCGTCGAGTTGCATGACATGGATCCAGCCTTTGGCGCGGGCTAGCCATTCGGGTGAGTGCGTTTCGGGTTCGGGGCCGGTAAAGGAGGCGTAACCTTTCTCGATCAGCCAGTAGTTGTAGGCCAAGACTTCGTCACCACCGACACCCGTAATGCTAAAGGTTCCAAGCGCGACAAGGATCAAGGCCGAGGCAGGAAGCTCGAAGCCGAAACCTGAAGCGATTTCGTTGCCGGAAATTGCAAAGGGAGTCCATTGCAATGAGATCAGTGAAA